>JBDTOV010000099.1:0-19043 GCA_039933035.1 Ginsengibacter sp.
TTTACATCAATACCCAATTTATCGAGCACTTCATAATCCTGCGGTAAGCCATAGTTTACGAACACCAGTTCGCCCGATACATCGCCATCGGCACTATATGCATTATAGGTAGGCAATTGGCCCGATTGCCCGCTGGTGGCATCCTCCTTTAAAGCAGGTTCTTTTAAGATTGCCTGGTAAGAAGTTGGCGAGGTCATCTCCAACACTCTTGTTTTAGGAGTCGGAAACAGTACATGAAAGGTTTCTATCTGCGCATCCCATCCCCATTTTTTGTATAAGCTGAGAATATACTCTGCATTGGCTTTATCGCCCGGAGAGCTGAGATGATGCGGTACCGCGGAAAGCTTTTTAATTGTTGCACCAACATTTTCTTTGCTTAGATTTTTGTCGAAAGAAGCCTCGAGGCTTAATTGACCGGGTACGTTCTTTTCATAAAAGCCCGTAATTTTTTTTGTTTGGGAAAATGAAGTGTTGGCAATCAAAAACAATAAACAAGGCAATACAATTTTTTTCATGTTGTGAAAATTTATTTTGAAATCGTTTTATAAAAAATGCTTGTCTGATTAATATACTTAAAATAGCCAGGATGCATTTTATTCCATTGTGTTGCGTCCTGGTAAACTTTCGCAATGGCCAGTATGGTTGCTTCACACCGGGATGGAATTGTCCAGCGAATACCGATGCATTTTATCATACTCTTTAGATCTTTCCTGTACCATGTTTACAAGTGAATCTTCTTTTGGCAGTGTAAAATGAAGGCTGATAATTTTTTCTGCCGCCTGTATATCCGAAATGGTAATACTATCCTGCGCTGAACAAAAGAGTGAAATAATTGACATAAGAAAAGCTAAGCAGCATTTTTTCACAGCATATAGTTTAGGTTTAAAAATAATGATTTTATGGCAACATGTGTCCCGTGTATACAATGGCTTTTTTGTGAAGGATTTTTTTTAAGGTGTTAAACCCGGGAGGTTTCTGTTTTGGATGGCCGGGGAATCTATCGTTTAATGGCTGTCCGAACCGATAGCTGATACAATAAGCTATGATAATAGCTTCAAATAATTTTTGTAAATTCTATTCAGGTTTTTCGGGATTTTATCATAAGCTTCTGTGACTCATAATTTCTGATAAACCATGCGATGGTAAAAGTTGGTATGAAATCAAGGCCGGGAGAAATTTCTTCAAGAAAAGAGAATACACCGCCAAGCAAACCAAATTTTTTCTTTCCAAATAAGAAATAAAAAATGATAGCGGATATAGGAGCCCATATGATGTCTTCTGCTTCCCCGGCAAGTGGCAGGAGGTAACTCACACAACCTATCAAGTCTAAAATTATGCATAGATAAATAGACGGAAGTCGTTTGTTTTTCAATTTTAATATATTAATGAATTATCAATAGGTTAATTCGATGTAGTAGGCCTTATGACAAATATTCAAATTTATCAACAATATGCGTTAAGTTTCTGTTTAAGTATTGCCAGCAGCCTGATTTAACGTACCTTTGCAGCCTTAAAAAAAAGGCGACTTTACTTTTATTTAGTAGGCCGAGCAAATAATAATATGGAAATCAGGAATATAGCTATCATAGCGCATGTTGATCATGGAAAAACAACTTTAGTAGATAAAATTCTGCACACCACAAATATTTTCAGGGATAACCAGGAAACCGGTGACCTTATCATGGATAGTAACGATCTCGAAAGAGAAAGGGGTATTACCATTTTTAGTAAAAACGTTTCGGTAACCTATAAAGACGTAAAAATAAATGTGATTGATACCCCCGGCCATAGTGACTTTGGCGGCGAAGTAGAACGTGTTTTAAAAATGGCAGATGGTGTTCTTTTATTAGTGGATGCTTTTGAAGGGCCGATGCCTCAAACGCGTTTTGTATTGCAAAAGGCCTTGCAGCTTCACCTGCACCCGATCGTGGTTATTAATAAAGTGGATAAGCCCAATTGCCGCCCCGATGAAGTGCATGATGCAGTGTTTGAATTATTTTTTAACCTGGACGCTACGGAAGAGCAACTTGATTTCCCAACGATATATGGTTCCAGCAAGAACGGATGGATGAACACATCATTGGAAGAAACCAATAATATTTTTCCATTATTGGATATTATTCTTGAAAAAGTTCCACCACCTTCTACACCTGAAGGAAACCTCCAAATGCAGATTACTTCTTTAGATTATTCGTCTTTCTTAGGCAGAATCGCCGTAGGAAAAGTGGCAAGGGGAATTATAAAAGATAATCAACCGCTGTCATTAATGAAGCTGGATGGTACCGTGCAAAAAAGCCGGGTAAAAGAATTGTATGTTTTTGAAGGGCTAGGCAAAAAGAAAGTAAGTGAAGTAAGTGCCGGCGATATTTGTGCAGTAGTAGGTATTGAAGGATTTAACATTGGTGAAACGCTTGCTGATTTTGAAAACCCCGAGGCTTTACCGGTAATCAGCGTGGATGAGCCTACCATGAACATGCAGTTCAGCATTAATAATTCTCCTTTTTACGGAAGAGATGGAAAGTTTGTAACCTCCCGCCATTTGAAAGACAGGCTGGAAAAGGAACTGGAAAAAAACCTGGCGCTTCGTGTAAGCCCTACCGATAGTGCCGAAAGTTTCATGGTGTACGGGCGGGGAATATTGCATTTAAGTATTTTGGTAGAAACCATGCGCCGCGAAGGTTACGAAATTACGGTTGGACAGCCCCAGGTAATTACGAAAATAATTGATGGTAAAAAATGTGAGCCCTACGAAAACCTGGTAGTTGACGTACCGGCAGAATACAGTGGCCGTGTAATTGATTTGGTAACACAACGCAAAGGCGAGATGCTGATCATGGAAAGCAAGGGTGAGATGCAACATCTTGAATTTGAAATTCCATCGAGAGGGTTAATCGGCCTTCGTTCCAACATGCTTACCAATACAGCAGGTGAAGCCGTAATGGCGCATCGTTTTCTTGAGTACAAACCCTGGAAGGGATTTATTCCCGGCAGAAGTAACGGGGTTTTAATTTCAAAGAACCAGGAAAAAACCACGGGGTATTCTATTGATAAGCTCCAGGATCGTGGAAGATTTTTTGTTGACCCGGGAGAGGAAGTTTACATCGGGCAAATTATCGGGGAAAATATTAAGCCCGGCGACCTGGTAGTAAATGCTACCGAGCCAAAAAAATTGACCAATCACCGCGCAAGTGGCAGTGATGATTCTTCGCGTATTGCGCCCAAAACGCAGATGAGTCTCGAAGAATGTATGGAGTACATTCAGCATGATGAAAGCATTGAAGTAACTCCTAAGTTTATCCGTATGCGCAAAGTGATTCTTAATGAAGACGAAAGAAAGAAAACACAGAAATCACTGCCGGCAGAGCAGTTAGGTTGATAAGGATAAACAGGGAGGTATTCTATTTTCTTATAACTTCGCGATTATTATGAAGAAGATTTTTATCATACTATCAACAATCCTTTTCCTTGTAATGATATGCGGCCTGACAGGATGGGCACAATGTTCTATTTGTGCCAAATCTGTTCAGCAGATGGGTGCAAAACCCGCGCAGGGATTTAATTCGGGAATTATGTATTTAATGATGGTGCCGTATGTGGCTATTGGGGTTATCGGTTATAAGTGGTGGAAGAGTAACCGTTGAGATCTCATTTTTTGTAATCAATATATTTTTCTGCAAATTGATACATATTGAATCCTGCATGGGTGGCAGCTTCCGATAAATCTTTTTTCAATTTTTCCCTGTTAATTTCCCGCATTTTTTTGTTTTGAATAATTGACCATACCTTTTCAGTCATAAGGTCCATCTTATGGGAAGGTTTTATGGTAAAATTCCAACCGGTAATTATTTGGTAAAGTTCCGGTACGCCTTCTTTTTGCGAAGCAATTGTTTTTAAAACAGGAATTTCCGCCTGGGAGCGATGAAAAACAGGCGCCAGCATTTGTTTTAGGTTGTTATAATAACTTGCTGCATCAGGCCGGTCGTATTTATTTATCACGAAAATATTAGCTACTTCCATCAGTCCGGCTTTCATCGTTTGAATGATGTCTCCTCCTTCAGGTACCAATACTACAACGGTTATGTCTGCCAACGCGGCAATATCTACTTCGCTTTGGCCAACACCCACCGTCTCAATAATAATGTAATCAAAGGCCGCGCTGTTCATCAAATCAGTGATCTCTATAATTTTCGGATGCAGGCCACCCAGCGATCCTTTACTGGCAAGCGATCTTATAAAAACGTCGGGATGGTTATACCATTCACTCATCCGTATCCTGTCGCCCAGCAATGCGCCGCGATTAAATGGAGACGATGGATCTACGCAGAGAATGCCCACTCTTTTTTGGTCATGAATTATTTCACCTATTAAAGCATCTGTCAATGAGCTTTTGCCGGAGCCTGGCGCTCCCGTTATACCAATTATTTTTGCGGGGGACAATTGTAATTGCTGCAATAATTTTTCGTAACCCGGCACTTCGTTCTCCACTAAAGAAATGGAGCGGGAAAGTGCTTTAAAATCGCCAAAATTTAATTTTGTAATTTGATTGTCCATCTTTACCCTCTTCTATTACTGGTGTAAGATAGGATTGAATAAGTATTCTTCTCCCAGTGAACTAATAAATATTTAAATCTCTGTAATCGTTTTGAATATTTCTGGAAAAAACATAACTGAAAAATGATAAGCCCTTCGCCGGCAACCAGTTTAATTTGGTTTTAATTGTTACCTTCCATTTTTAAAAAACAGGTTATGTTTCCTGGCAGGAATGATCACCAGGTAATTCAACCATACGTAAAAAAATTATGTAAGGATGCTTACCAACACCCGGGAAAAAACTTTGAACGGTACTACGGTAAATGTAAAAAATCAATATAGAATTTATAAAATAAAATGAATATACTCAACTATTTTAAAGAGTCTTTTCGCAGAAAAAAGGCAAGAAGATTTACACAGGAATACCCTGCAAAAATTGATTCATTTGACTTAAAAGAGGAAGGAAAAATAGAATTCGCCAATTGGGATAATCCCCTCCTGCATCCAAAAATAGTCAGCCAGGAGATGGTGGATTTTTTTAAAAAGTTTATTAAGAAAGGAGATTTGGTGATTGATATTGGGGCTAATATAGGAGATACTACTGTGCCCATGGCCTTAGCAGCGGGCGTTTCAGGCATTACCCTGGGATTTGACCCTAATCCGTACGTGTACAAAATATTAGCGATCAACGCTTCTCTCAATAAAGACAAACAAAATATTGTTCCACTTCTTTATGCCATAACCGTACAGGACGAAGAGTTTTACTACGTTTCTTCCGAGGCGTCGTTTTCTAACGGGGCAATATCCCCTACCAAAGAGAGTGCACACGGAAAATTCGTTTTCCCAGATAAGATTAAAGGCGTTAATCTTCTTGCACTGCTTGAACAGAATTACGGCGAAAAGCTACAAGATTTTTCTTTTATCAAAATTGATACAGAAGGATATGATAAAGAAATTATTAAATCAATTGCAGATTTAATTGAAAAATATAAGCCAACGATTGTGGCGGAGAGTTTTGGAGACAGTACGCCCGATGCCAAAATAGAGTTGTATAATGTTATTCAGCAACACGGTTACGACGTATTCTATTTTGAAGACTTTGACATTAACGCCAAAATAATTAAACTGGAGAACAGTCACGAAATAACCAATTGGAAAAAAACCATAAATATTTATGCAGTTCCTAAAAGCAAAAATTGATACCACCACAATTTTTTGCCTGTTATAAATTGTTAAACAACACAATTTTGTTCTACCTGGCTTCGTCTTTGGGGCGGATTACCCGGTAATTTTTAAATCCACCGATTTGCCTTCCGCCTAAAATATTTTGTTCTACAAAACTTAACAGCCGGTATTTTAATTTATCATGCTTGTGTTTTTTCAACTGCCTATTTTGAGGATAGAGTTGATGCTGCCAATTAAACTTTTTTATAAAATCTTCCATTACTGAGGGCTGTGTTCCTGTATACACGCATAATTTAGCCAGGTTGCCATAATTAAATTGTTCGGGTTCATCTTTAAAAAGGGATACCACTTTCCCGCTTCCCTGCTTATGTGTTTCAAATGACACCCTCTTTTTCTGCATAAGTACCGGGGGCCTTACCCATCCGTAATGATACACGCAAGCGTCTACTTCTGCTACCTTTAGTTTAAAAGTATTTTCTTTTTGAAAATAGCTGATCCCATCAAAACCGGGGATGCGCCTGAAGGATTGCGCATCACGCCAGGAGTGAATTTCCGGGTTATTGCGGATGATCCTGATTTCTTTTGGATACCATGCATGCGAAATGATATAGTGGGCATAATCGCCCCAGAAATGTTTGTAATTAAATAACAACCCTTCTACGTCTTTATTGTCCAAAAGTTCCCCGCATCTTTTTTGTATTCGTTCTAAATATTTTTCATGAATAACCTCATCGCTTTGCAAATAGAAAAGCCAGTTACCCTTACAGTGTTTTTTGGCGATATCTGTCTGGTGGGCATACTCGCCGCCTCCGACGTACTTCTCAATATCCCATTCGGTATGAATAATTTTTATTTTATTGGATTTTATTTTTTGAATTTCTTCCATGGTATGATCATCAGCATCACCCTTACCAAGGGCTATGACAAATTCATCTACAATAGGTAGAATAGATTCGACAGAAGCTTTTATAGGGTAATATAATTTAGTGGCGTTTCTTACCATGCTAAATCCGCTAATGAACATATTGTAATCTGTTTATTTTCAAACGAAAGTTGACTCTTTGGAAAATTTATCAATTACTTAATAAAATATAATCATCACAAAAAGTCCCTAAAAATTTTGATAAGGTTATCCCGGGCTTTATTCGTTGATTCAAATGTAAAGATTAAAAATTATTGCCGGTTCTTTTTGTAATCGCAACCTCTTGGGTGCTTTTACATTATTTTATTTCATCTATAAACTTCACGTTTGTAAATTTGTTGTTTTGTAAATAAACTAATACATGACCAACTTCATTCCTATATTTCCGTTGTCCATTGTTGTATTTCCCGGCGAAGATTTGAACCTCCATATTTTTGAGCCTAAATATAAACAGTTGATTAAAGAATGTTTCGATACTAAAAAGCCTTTCGGAATGCCGGCAGTCATCAACAATAAAATGAATGAACTCGGGACATTGGTGAATATAGTGGAAATTTCGAAGATGTATGACAACGGTGAAATGGACATAAAAACGCGTGGACAAAAAGTATTCAGGGTACTTGAAATTATAGATGAAGTACCCAATAAATTGTACAGCGGGGCTATTGTAAGTTACCTTTCCAATGCAAGCCATGGGAAAAAATTGCTTATGAGTAAAGTAGTTTTTGCAATAAAGGAATTGCACAACCTGCTTAAAGTAAGCCGGCCTTTTCACAAAATAGAAGAGGAATTAAACAGTTATGATGTCGCACATCATGCCGGCCTTACTTTAGAGGAAGAGTATGAATTTCTATCTCTCACCAATGAATTGCACCGCCAGGAATATTTAAAAAGACACCTGGCAAAAGTGTTGCCTGTAGTGGCTGAAATGGAATTACTAAAAGAAAAAATAAAACTAAACGGGCATTTTAAAAATATAAGTGGGTTTAATATTTTTTAAGGCCTCGTAAATCCCCGAAAGGGGAATGAAATAAATTATCTTGAATACAACTCTTTGCTTTGACTTTGGAAATACCCGGCTGAAATGCGGTGTTTTTATACATAACCAATTGACTGGGGTATTGAGCTTGCCGGACAGCAACGACGAAACTATTGTAGAAATATTAAAAAAATATAAGCCCGGCAAAACGATTCTTTCATCTGTTATTGATCACAATCCCGGAATAGAAAAAATCATGGTAGAGGCATCTTTGTTTCACAAACTTAGCGCTAAAACAATTTTGCCTTTTACTACACCAGTAGGTAAGCCTGAAACCATTGGTGCCGACAGGCTTGCGCTGGCGGCCGCCGCCGTTTATTTTTACAAAGGGAAGAATAACCTTGTAATTGGACTGGGCTCGTGTATTACTTATAATTTCATTAATAAATACAATAGTTTCCTGGGAGGTAGTATATCTCCCGGTATGGAGATGCGTCTTAAATCGTTGCACACGTTTACGGCGAAGCTACCCTTGGTTACAGCCGACCTTGCAGCCATCGGTTGGAATTTTCCATTGACGGGATATGATACGCGAACCAATATTTTAAGCGGCGTTTTAATAGGTTTGGTAGCGGAAATCGATGGGATCATAGATAATTACGCGGAAAAGTTCAGCAACTTTAACGTGCTTTTAACCGGCGGTGACGCCCTCTATTTTGCCCATCACCTTAAAAATAAGATATTTGCCGACCCCGACCTGATATTTAAGGGCCTGTATGCAATTAGTGAAATCAATCATGATACCAAAATATAAACTGACCTGCTTGTTGCTTTCGGCCTTACCGCTGTTTTGCTTTGCACAGGAAAATTCACCGTATTCACGATATGGAGTGGGCAATGTACTGCCAGCGGGTAATATTCAAAACCGCGGAATGGGCGGTATTTCTGCCGGCTTTTCGGATCCAGCCACTATTAATTCAGTTAATCCGGCTACCTATAGCAGCCTGGTATTAACTACCCTCGACATCGGAGTGGAATATGATGGGAGGATTATAAAAAGTCAAAATCCAACAGGTACGTTTAAATCAGCCAATGGTATCATTTCCTATTTACAGTTTGGATTTCCTTTGCTTAACGGGAATAAAAAAGCAATAAAAAATAGAACCGCGTGGGCGGTTACTTTTGGGTTGAGGCCAATAAGCAGGATCAATTACAAAATAAGCAGGGTAGGCATGATTTCAAATGATACTACTACTACCGTTTATGAAGGTAACGGTGGTGTAAACGAAGCTTTTTTTGGTACCGCCATCAGGATAAAAAATTTTAGCATCGGTATTAATTCCGGCTATCTTTTTGGCTCAAAAGATTATGGCTCCAAACTTGGCATCCGAAATGATTCCGCGGATTATTTTTATTCGGCAGACTACGAAACCACAACCCGCTTTGGAGGTATTTTTTTAAACGCAGGTATACAGTATGCGATTAAAATTAAAGGTGGTTATTTTCGCCTGGGCGCTTATGGTGACCTACAGCGGCAGTACAATGCGACAAAGGACGATATGGTACAAACGATTTCTTACAATTCAAATACCGGTGGTTCGGATAAAGTTGACAGTATTACCTCAAATACAGGAGAAAAGGGAAAGGTTCAGTTACCCTCGACAATAGGGGCAGGGTTTACTATAGAAAAAGCGCATATTTTGTTTGGAGCAGATTTCGAAACCACCAATTGGGATAGTTACCGTTTTTTTGGCCAGAAAGACCTGGTAAAAAATAGCTGGATCGGTAAATTTGGGATTCAATATTTTCCCTCTCCCGAGGGCTCATCAAAATATTTCAATAATGTGAGGTACAGGGCCGGCGTTTCTTTTGGAAGCGATTATATAGCTGTCGATAAATCATTGCCGGTGTATACCGTCACGCTTGGAGGAACTTTCCCGTTAAAGCTGAGACACAGTTTTTATGACTACCAGTACAGTTTCATGAACCTTTCACTTGAATACGGAAACCGCGGTAACAACAGTAATAATATCAGGGAAAATACTTTTAAAGTTGGTGTTGGTTTTTCACTGAGCGATATTAATTGGTTCCGCAGGCAGAAATACCAATAATTTTGCCGTAAAATGAAATATAGCAGTACCAATAAATTTTTAATTAAAGCAACTCTCATTATGAGTTGCTTTTTTATTGGTTCCTGCGAAAATTCTTTAAAAGAACTTAACCAGTTTACTTCTTCAAGAACCGGGGTGGAAGAAGCTAAAGAGGTTGATATAATTTATAGCCTGGGAGACAAAACAAAGGCAAGACTTACCGCCCCTTTTATGCTTCGGCACGAGGAAACCATTCCATATATAGAGTTTACGAAGACAGTACATACTGATTTTTACGATGACAGCTTAAGAATAGAAAGTAAGCTCGATGCACATTATGGTAAATATATGGAAACGGAAAGTAAAGTGTATCTCCGCGATAGTGTGGTTGTTTTTAACACGAAAGGGGACACCCTATATTGTGATGAATTGTATTGGGACCGGTCAAAAACCGGGAAGGAATTTTATACAGATAAGCCTGTCAGGATACGCACCCCTTCACAGATAATTGATGGTGAAGGCCTGGATGCGCCACAGGATTTTAAAAGCTGGCATATTATCAACGGAAGAGGGTTTGTGCGCGTGAGCTCAAACGAGTTTCCGGAATAATTTTTGTTGACCGTTAAACCAATAAGCAGCTCATCTGTTTATTACTTTAAAGAAACTATTTTAAAGCAACTATCATGGAATACAGGCGTTTGGGAAAATCGGGTTTGCAATTAAGTGTAGTGGGTTTTGGTAGTTGGGTTAGTTTTAAAAAGCAGGTAGATGACAAAATTGCTGATGAGTTAATGGGCATTGCTTATGATAACGGAATTAATTTTTTCGATAATGCGGAAGTGTATGCGTCAGGTGAAAGTGAAAAAATGATGGGTCGTGTTTTGAAGAAGAAAAAATGGGACCGTACTTCGTTTACGGTTTCTTCCAAAGTTTTTTTTGGATGGAGGGGTAAAGAAAATAAACCCAACCAAACGGGCCTCAGCAGAAAGCACGTTTTAGAAGCTTGTGACGAGGCACTGGCAAGGTTGCAAGTTGATTATCTCGATTTGTTTTTTTGCCACCGGCCCGATAAAAAAACCCCCATAGCAGAAACAGTTTGGGCAATGAATACGCTCATTCAGCAAGGGAAAATTTTATATTGGGGCACCAGCGAATGGAGTGGCGTGGAAATAATGGAAGCACACAGGGTTGCAGAACATTACCGGTTGATTGGCCCAACGATGGAGCAACCTCAATACAATTTATTTGAAAGAAATAAAATAGAGAATGAATTTTTAACGATCTATGATACGGTTGGATTAGGCACTACCATCTGGAGCCCGCTTGCATCAGGAATGCTTACCGGGAAATATAATGATGGCATTCCCAAAAATTCGAGATTTGCATTGGAAGGCTTTGATTGGCTTAGCGAACGATGGATGGTGGATGACAAGATAAAAAAAGTAAAAAAATTGAGCGAACTGGCTGCAAAACTTGGCGTTTCTACGGCTGCACTTTCCATAGCATGGTGTATCAAGAATCCGCATGTAACAACGGCGATATTAGGAGCTACCAAAAAACAACAACTCCTTGATAATTTAAGTGCCGTTGACGTAGTGGCAAAACTTACACCGGACGTGATGGAAAAGATTGAAAAGATTCTACAAACCAAACCGAAGTCACCGGAATTCTAAACGGCAAGTCCATGTCAATGGTTCATGGCATCTGCAGTAAATAAATCAATTAATAAATCAATTAACCAATCAATAAATCAAAAAAAAAACTATGAGCAAGTATGCAAACGCCGAATGGCATGGAACCGGTAAAGATGGTAAGGGAATGTTGTCCACAGAAACTAAATTTCTAAATGATGTCCCCTTTACATACGCGACAAGATTTGGTGAAGCCAAAGACGGTACGAACCCCGAAGAATTAGCGGCTGCAGCTCATGCAGGTTGCTACACGATGAAATTAAGTTTTGTATTAAACGCCGCAGGTTTTACAGCAGATACAATTGAAACCAAATGCGATATTACTTTGGGAGAGGGAGCCATAACCAAATCGCATCTTACGGTAACAGCAAAAATACCTGGAATCAGTAAAGAGAAGTTTGATGAGTGCGCAAAAGATGCTAAAGAAAATTGCCCAATTTCAAAATCATTGCATCCTGATATTTCCGTTACTATGGATGCTACGCTGAGCTGATCTTCCATTCTTTTAAAAATTATTTATTCAACGGTATTGCTGATAATATTGGTAATACCGTTTTTATTTTTTTTTTAAACTTCCAGTTTCCATTTGCTATTAATTTTTTAAAATAATTTAATTAAACGTTTGTTTAATATCAAACAAGTGTTTAACTTTGCTTCTTTTTAAAAAAATGGATAAGCGGGAAATCATATTATCAACAGCAATGAAACTTTTTGGACAAAAAGGTTTTGAAGGCACATCAGTACGGGAAATTGCTTCCGGTGCGGGCGTAAATCCGGCTATGATAAGTTATTACTTCGGATCAAAAGAAAAGCTATTTGAAAAACTGGTAGAACATAAGGCGGCCTATCTAAAAGGCGTTTTTGAGGAATTGGTTAATAATACCTCTGTTACGCAAATTGAAAAAGTTTTTATCGTGATTGACCGTTATATTGAAAGAATGTTTCATAGCCCGCAGTTTCATCACTTGCTTCACAGGGAGCTTTCGCTGGAACGCAGGCCGCAAATGAAAAACGCTATCAGTGAAATTCTGCTCCGGAATTTTGTTTCAGTAAGAAAAATAATACAGGACGGTATTGATTCAGGTGAATTCAGGGTTGTAGATACGGAACTTACCATAGCCAGTATTTTGGGAACGATCAATCATTTGCTTTCCTCGGAAATAATGTGTAGAAAAATTCTTCAGAAAAGCAAAGATTTTAATCCTTATCAAAGTAAAAAATTAAAAGATAGAATAAGTGACCATTTAAAACAATTAATGCGTGCCCATTTATTGGAAAACAGTCTACATAAAAAAAATAAGCAGGCATTTTAAAACATATTTTGTGAAACAAGTAAAGTTATTTTTAGCCATTACCTTTTTTTTAGCAGCTTATATCAGGCCTGTGATTTCTTATGCACAGGATACGAAACAGCTTTCTTTGCAGGAGGCAATAGATCTGGGCATTAAAAACAGCAAGCAGTTAAAAGCTTCCCAGGCCCGCATTGATCAGGTAGCAGGAGCTTTGAAAGAAGCCAAAGACAACAAGTTGCCAAATGCCAGCGTAAGTGGTTCTTACCTTAGGTTTAATAATCCAAATATATCGCTTAAAACAAAGGCTTTTGGTAACAGTGATAGCACAGGCAGCGGAGGATCAGGAACTGTAAACCAGGCAATGTATGGTATTGCAAGTATTTCACTTCCCATTTATTCAGGTGGGAGAATCCGTTACGGCATTGAGTCTGCAAAATACCTGCAGGAGGCTACGATATTGGATGCCGAAAACGATAAAGAATCCGTTATTTTAAATACTATTAATGCTTACGCTAATCTTTATAAAGCCAGTGTAACCGTACAGGTCGTTAAAGAAAACCTGCAGCAATCCCTGCAACGTGATTCTGTTTTATCCCGCCTGGAACAAACCGGTTTATTGGCCCGTAACGATTTATTAAAGTCGCAACTGCAATCTTCCAATATTGAACTTTCTGTTTTGGACGCTGAAAACAACCGCAAGATTGCGAATGTAAATATGAACCTGATGCTTGGTTTCCCTGAGCAAACAATTTTAGTTACCGATTCATCAACTTTTGAAAAAAGTTTCGATCTTAAAAATATTGAGGAATATGAACAGTTTGCCTTACAAAACAGGAAAGACATACTCGCCCTTTCGTTCAGAAAAAAAGCGGCCACTTCAGGCACCGAGGCTGCAAAAGCAGCATTGTATCCATCCATTGCGGTAACAGGCGGCTATATTGCTGCAGATATTCCTCATTTTCTTTCTATATCAAATGCAGTAAATGTGGGCGTTGGCGTCAAGTACGACATTGGTTCTTTATGGAAAACAAAGGCAAAGGTGGTGCAGGCCCAGGCCCGGGAAAGAGAAATTTCCGCAAACCAGGAGCAACTGGATGACGCAGTACGACTTCGCATAAACGCGGATTATGAAAATTATTTACTCAGTCAAAAGAAGACAGAAGTTTATCGAAAGGCGGTATTACAGGCCACAGAAAATTACAGGATAACAAAAAATAAATATGATAACAATCTTGTCAATACTACTGAATTGCTGGATGCCAACGTAACGTTGCTGCAATCTAAAATAAACCTGGCGGTTTCGAAAGCAGATGTGATGCTGGCATATAACAAATTGCTGGAAACTGCAGGCCTGCTTGCTGCACAACAAAAATAATAAAGTAAATAAATCAATTTTATGGAATCTAAAGAAATCGAAAAGAAAATACCTGGCGATACATCCTTGCCTGAAGAGGCCAATAGTAAAGTAACGCCTGAACCCAAAAAACGCAGCAAGGTTTTTCTTATCATACTTATTGTAATGGTATTGCTCGGTGGATGGTTTGGCATTTCAAAATATACCTATGCACTGCACCATGAAGAAACTGATGATGCACAGGTGGAAGCTGATATCAGCCCGGTAATTCCCCGCGTTTCAGGGTATGTAGAAGAAGTGAGGGTAAAGGACAACCAGTCTGTACAAAAAGGTGATACTTTGCTGGTACTGGATGATCGCGACCTGAAGTTAAAAGTAGATGAAGCGGAAGCAGCGCTGAGCACTTCAAAAAGTAACGTGGATGCAGCCCGTGCCAACACCAATGCGGCCCGTTCCGGCATTGCCAGTTCAAGGGCCAGCGTATCCACTGCGGATGCACAGATTGCTGCAGCCCAGATAAATGTAAAAAGAACTAACCAGGATTATGACCGGTATGCGAACCTGATAAAGGATCATTCAATAACCGAGCAACAATATGAACAGGCGCTTGCCGCCAAAGAAACTGCAGAAAAACAATTGCAGATAATAGAAGAACAAAAGAAGCAGGCTTCAACACAAACAGGTGTCGTGTCTTCACAAAGCAATGCATCTGCGCAACAGATAGATGTTGCGGCATCAATGGTAAAGCAACGTGTAGTGGCCGTTGAGGATGCGAAACTGAACTTATCTTATGCCGTAATTACGGCACCTGCAGATGGGAAAGTTTCGAGAGTAAATATCCAGGAAGGACAATTTCTACAGGCAGGGCAATCTACATTTAGCATTGTTCACAATACCAATATTTGGGTGGTCGCCAATTTTAAAGAAACCCAATATAAAAAAATGAGGGTAGGCCAAAAAGTAATTGTTCATGCCGATGCTTTTCCGAAGCACGATTTTGATGCAACTTTATCTTCCTTCTCTCCTGCTACCGGTGCGGAGTTTGCACTCCTCCCGCCTGACAATGCCAGCGGAAATTTTGTAAGGGTAGTACAGCGTCTCCCGGTAAAAATTGAATTTGTAAATAGCGGTGATACTTTATTGAACAGGCTTAAGCCGGGTATGAATGTAAATGTTGATGTGCATCTTAACTAATTTTTTAAAGAGCGTATAAAATATTAAATGCAACAGGGAAATTCACTGGTGGAATATGGCGCGAGGCGCGTAATCGTTACCATTACGGCTATACTTTGCGCTTTACTTGAAATTGTCGATACTACGATTGTAAATGTGGCCGTAACAGATATGAAAGGTAATCTTGGTGCCACACTTACCGAGATTGGATGGGTTATTACTGCCTATGCAATTGGGAATGTAATTATAGTGCCCATGACCAGTTGGCTGTCGCAACAATTTGGACGCCGGAATTATTTTGCCGCATCCATCGTGATCTTCACATTATTTTCTTTTTTGTGTGGAAATGCAACAGGGATCTGGGAACTGGTGCTCTTTCGCTTTTTGCAGGGAATAGGGGGCGGGGCACTATTAGTAACTTCCCAAACGATTATTACGGAAAGCTATCCAATAGAAAAACGAGGTATGGCGCAGGCTATATATGGCCTCGGCGTAATTATCGGCCCCACATTAGGGCCACCTTTGGGAGGCTATATTATTGATCATTTTAGCTGGCCTTATATTTTTTATATTAATATTCCTATTGGTATTGCGGCTACTTTATTAACACTGCAGTTTGTACGCAGCCCGAAATTTTATGAAAAAACTTTGAGGAAGCATATTGATTTTCTAGGAATTGCTTTACTGGCTATTGCGGTAGGTTCATTGCAATATGTTCTTGAAAAAGGCCATGACGATGATTGGTTCAATGATAATATCATTATCCTGTTAACTGTTGCTTCGGTTCTTGGATTTTTCTTTTTTATATGGAGGGAGCTTACCTACAAAAATCCAATTGTTGAACTCCGTGTATTAAAAAATGGCAACCTGAGAGTCGGTACCATCATGTCTTTTCTGCTGGGATTCGGCCTGTATGGATCCACCTTTATCATTCCTTTGTACACACAATCTACACTTGGCTGGACGGCACAACAATCCGGGATGTTGCTGATACCTTCGGGCATTGCAACGGCATTTATGATGCCACTTATTGGCAGGCTATTGCAAAGGGGTATAAAGCAACAATACCTGGTAGCAGGAGGCCTTATTACTTTTTTTCTATACAGCTTGTGGGCTTATAAAATACTTACCCCAGATACGGGAGCGGATTCCTTTTTCTGGCTCCTTATCGTAAGAGGAATGGGGCTGGGACTATTATTTATACCAATAACCACCTTAGCATTGTCAACTTTACACGGTCAGCAAATCGGCCAGGGGGCTGCTTTTACAGGAATGATGCGCCAACTCGGAGGCTCGTTTGGGGTGGCAATTATTACTACCTTTCTTTCTACGCAGAATATGGTACATCGTGTGAATATCGTAAGTCATTTAGACAGAAATAGTGCCGCAGTTCAGCAGAGAGTTTCTATGATGCAACGAGGTTTTATGGCAAAGGGAATGACACCGGACATAGCTTTAAGCAGTGCTTATAAGGCATTAGACTATAACATTTCCAGGCAGGCCTCAGTATTATCGTACATGGATGTGTTCCTGTATCTTGGCATCCTGTTCTTAATTTGTGTTCCTTTTGTATTATTGGTAAAAGCCAACAGGAAGAAGAAAATCAATATAGCTGAAGCGATGCATTAGCGCTCAATCCGGAGAAACGGGGCTTTTTCGGGGCATATGAATCCTTTGCAATACCTATTTATTTACTTTAATACTATACCTCGTATCGAAGATATGCGGGGTGTCTTTTTTGTGTAAGCTTTCACAATAGCAAAATCAAATCATCGCATACTATTATATTTGCATTTCATAAAAGAACCAATACGCATTGAGTAATTCAACTTCGGAAAGAAAAGCCTTTTTCAAAAAGATAAGAGGTATGGAAACCCAGGAGACCGAAATGAGTTTCCTTGATCACCTGGAAGTTTTACGCTGGCACATAGTGCGCTCGGCAATCGTGTTGCTTTCTGTGGCGATTGTTGTTTTCATTTACATTGACTGGGTATTTGATAATATTATTTATGCTCCTGCCCGCAGAGATTTCGTAACCTACCGGGGCCTTTGTAACCTCGGCCATGCACTGCATCTTGGTGACGGGCTTTGTATGCCTCCCGTTGACATTACGCTGCTGGGCAGCACGGTGAGCGGTCCCTTCATGTCTGCCATTACCATCTCGTTTATGGGCGCCTTAATCGTCGCATTTCCTTACCTGTTTTGGGAACTGTGGCGTTTTGTAAAACCCGCCCTCTCTACAAAAGAACTAAGTTATGCAAGGGGAAGTATCTGGTGGGTCTCATTGTGTTTTTTCCTGGGTGCGGCATTCGGTTATTATTTACTGGCCCCTTTTACATTTAACTTTCTTGCTAATTTCCAATTGGGTACACTGGGCGTGTACAAATATCTCCCAACGCTTGACGATTTTATTGAAACCCTTACTGATATTATATTAGGTTGCGGTATCGCCTTTGAGCTTCCGGTGCTGGCCTATGTGCTTTCAAAGCTTGGAATCATTACACCGAAATTTTTAAAAGTATACCGCAAATACGCCTACGTGGTTATTTTAATAGTTGCGGCTGTTATTACACCTTCTCCCGACTGGACCAGCCAGACCATCGTGGCGGTTCCGTTAATCATCCTATACGAAATAAGTATCTTCATTAGTAACCGTGTTGACAAGCAAAGAGTAAAAGCGGAAGAGCAATGGGATTAATACGAGCTCGTAAATAAGCTGTTCAGAAAAAGTTAAATCGCTTCTCTTTATGTAAAATAATTTTGCGTGGTATAGCGTTTGAAATATATTGCAGTAAGCTTTCCGGCATAATGAATAAACGTACCACTATCATATTACCTGCAATAATAATTGCATTCTTATTTTTTTCTTTTATTCCTTATGGAAAAACCTTTAGGAACACTGCAGCCGAAACTTCAGTTGTAAATAAAAGACTGAGAAAAAATTATGTGGATAATCCCTATTACATTATTATTTCCAAAAAGGATTATGAATTAAAAGTGTATGATGATGAGGGCTGGTATGCAACCTATCCCTGCGTTTTTGGAAGCAAAGATATTCGCGATAAATATATGGAAGGCGATAAGCGGACTCCCGAAGGAAAATTTAAAGTGCTTCTTAAAAAGATCAATCCAAAATGGGGATATGAACTTTTACTGGATTATCCTAATGAACAAAGCATCGAAAAATTTAAAGAGCGAATTGCGGCAGGATTAATTCCACGCACCGCCAGGATCGGCAGTGGCATTGCCATTCATGCAACCAGGCCCCAGGAAGAGTGGACAGTTGATTATTATCAAAACTGGACAGACGGGTGTATTTCCTTAAAATATAGGGAAGCTAAAGATTTGTATAGTTACATCCCGGTAGGAACGCCTGTTACCATCGTTGAATAGGTTACTCGTATCTGCTTTTCCTTATCAATTTAAAAATTTAAAGTGCCGGCATCTATTTTAAAATCAAACCTGCCTTTTGTAATAAGAATAGAATCACCAATATTTCCATCAAATAAACCCGACATAGAAAGATAATTGGTATTGTTTAAACTATCGGTGGTCATTTCTACAAAATAAATATTTGCAGTTCCGGATAATTGACCCGGAGAAGAATTTGCAAAAGATTGAATTTGAATTGTATTCGTGTTTAAGAATCTTTTCCCGCTCATCAGGAGAAAATCTTTTTTAGAAAACGATTTTCGAATGGGCAATAATAGAGAAATACTTTGATAAGGGGAATTATAGTTTGTGCTACTGTCTTTTGGCTCAATAAGCCAGGATGCCCTGAGTGTATCAAATGTACTATTAGTAACGATTTTAGTGACTGTGGGTAA
>JBDTOV010000100.1:0-18856 GCA_039933035.1 Ginsengibacter sp.
CTGGGGCCTTTGATCGGAAACAGGACCTGGGGCGGATTAATTGGAATAAGCGGAACGCCCGGACTCGTTGACGGAGGCGGGGTTACCGCTCCTTCCTTCAGGATGTTCAATGCGGATGGCACCTGGTTTAAAGAAGGGCATGGAGTAGATCCTGATATTGTAGTGAACGAAGATCTTGGACTAATGGCAAAGGGAATAGACCCGCAATTGGAAAGAGCTATTACGGAAATCAAATCGCTAATAAAAGATAAAGGATTTAAAGTACCCGCCACCCCGGCTTACCAGGATCGCAATTAACGAATTAATCCTTCGTTAATGCGCTTATTGCTTCCAGGAATTATTTCCCCTGTCACTGTCCGGTAATAGCGCAGCAGGATCTATCGTTACGGATTGCAATGGCTGTGTTGTCTGCAGGTGAATGGTTTGTTGTGCGCTTTGCATCCAGGTTTCAACGGGTAGTTGTAAGTTCTGCTTGCTGCCATCTTTTAAAATAATTTCAACGGTGCAAGGCATGGCCATTCTTTGAAGGTTGGCAATCGTTATATCAGCGCCGTTTTTATAATTGTTGTTCTTGTATGAAACTGACTGAATGGCCATATCAAGTTGCCAGTTATTCTGAAACCATTCCCGCCAAAACCAGGTGAGATCTTCTCCGGCTTCATTGTCCAGAGTTTTAAAAAAATCGTCCGGAGAAGGATGCTTAAATGCCCATCTTTCGATATATTTTTTAAAAGCATAATCGAACCTGTCGTGGCCAAGTATCACTTCACGAAGTAAAACCAGGCCGAATGCAGCTTTAAAATATTCAATGGGATGACGGTATTTTTCCGTGAATAGATCTGCACGATCCGCCATGGTTGGCGCATCCGGATCTTTTAAATAAGGAATAATTTCATCAGCAGGATTTCCTTTACCCGGTGCATATTCGCCATCACGCTTAGGGGCATATTCACCCTTATTAAAATTATCAGATGCATACACATCTATAAAAGTGTTGAATCCTTCATCCATAAATGCGTGCCGTCTTTCATTACTGCCAACTATCATCGGAAACCAATTGTGGCCAATTTCGTGAGCCGTTACCCAGTAAAGATCGCCCGCTTTATCGCGCCAGCCATCAAATACCATTCCGGGGTATTCCATACCTCCCGCATTGCCAGCCTCATTAACAGCTACCGGCCAGGGATAGACGAACCATTTCTCTGAAAAATATTCAATTGATTTTTTAAGATATTCCGTAGCTCTTCCCCATGCACTATCACCTGCACTTTCCACAGGATATACTGACATCGCAAGGGACGTTTTGCCACCCGGCAAATTAATTTTGGCAGCATCCCACACATAAGCTTTCGAAGCGCCAAAAGCCACATCACGTGAATTAAACATTTTAAAATGCCACGTCCTGGTACCGGTACTTATGGAATGTGCCACTCTTTGATTGACTTCCGCTACCGTACGGATCATTATTGTTTGATCACTTTTTTTAGCTTGCGCCAATCTTTGCATTTGCTGGTCAGAAAGAACATCTTTCTCATTTTGCAGTTCACCACTTCCCGCAACAATCATATCATTGGGAACCGTCACCGTATAGTCGAAATCACCATATTCACAGTAAAATTCTCCACTACCGAGGAAGGGTAAAGTACTCCAGCCTTCCAAATCATCATACACACACATGTGCGGATACCACTGCGCCACCTCATAAATTTTACCGTTTTTGGTATTAAGATAATCATTTCTTCCACCGAAAGTTGTCAAGTGGTAATAATAGGTAATGCCGATATCTAATTTAGTTCCGGGAGACAATTCCTGTGGTAAACGAATCTGCATTCTTGTATCATTGATGATGTAATCTGCTTTAAATGTTTTGCCTTTGTACGTAATTGATATTGCTTCAAACTGAAACCCTTCGGTATGATTCTGGCCACCAGGTCCTGAAAAAAAATTTGACCGGGCATCTTCACGGTATATATTTTGGTCAAGCTCGAGCCATAAAGATGTAAGCGCGTCCGGGCTATTGTTGGTATAATGAATGATCTCCTTACAACTAAGTTTGTTGGTAACAGTGTCTATGGTGGCATGCAGCGTATAGTCGGCCCGGTTTTGCCAGTATTTAGCTCCGGGTGCACCATTGGCAGAACGGAATTCATTTCCATTGGTAGTATAAAAGTTCTGTGCAAAAAGTTCCTTTGGGCTGTATAATGATTCAACTTTTATTTCGGATTGAGAAAAAGCAGACAGGACTGACAGAGAAAGAATACCTATTAAAAAATTTGCTTTACACTTCATCACGGTACGATTTATCAGATAAAATTATGAAGTGCAAAGTAAAAGGTTCAAAAAGTAAATTTTGAAAAAAAATATCCGCCCGGCAAAAAATTATATAATCAAGCATGTAAAATTACGACAACAACTTTTTGAGATGCATCCGTTCATCTGCTATCTTTTAGCCTTAATAATTCAGTCGTTTGTTGTGATTTGGTTTATACTCATTTTGCGGTAAATGATTTACATGAAAACCAGTATTGCTCTTTCTACATGTATGTTTTTGAGTGTTTTAGCTAAGGCTCAATACAGCAATACCGGCGAAATAAAGGTTTTTATAAAGAATGATAATCAAACAGCGTTAGAAAATGTGACAGTATCATTAATGAAAAGCCAGGATTCTTCATTGGTTAAGCTTGGTATTTCTGATGACGAAGGCTCCGTCTATTTTGATCATATTCCTTATGGATTTTACATTATCAAAGCAACGATGACAAATTATGACAATACCTATTCCGGAGTTATCAATGTTACTTCTTCCCAAAAAAATGAAACTGTGCTTTCATTAGATCAAAAATCTGCTATAATGAAAGAAGTAAAAGTGGAAGGGAAAAAGCCATTTATACAGAAACTTTCAGACCGCATTGTCGTAAATGTTGACAACAGCATTATTAGTGCGGGTAGCTCGGCCATGGATGTCCTGGAACGTTCTCCCGGTGTCACTATCGATCAGAACGACGCAATTAGCCTGCGCGGAAAACAAGGCGTAATAATAATGATCGATGGAAAGACTACCCCTATGACAGGAACCGATCTCGCCAATTATCTTCGTGGCCTTCCGTCAGATGCAATAGACCGAATTGACATCATTACCAATCCGTCGGCAAAATACGATGCAGCAGGTAATTCAGGCATCATAGATATTCACATGAAAAAAGATCAGCGTTTAGGCGCAAACGGTAGCGCCACGGCCGGCTACGGGCAGGGTGTTTTTCCTAAATCAAACGCAGGCATGAATTTTAATTACCGCAATAAAAAAGTAAACGTCTTTGGAAACTATAATTATGCATACCGGAAAGGCTTAAACCATCTTATCCTCGACAGGAATTTCTATACCAATGGAGTTTTTAATGGAGAAGACAAAAAAGATAATTACACAACATTTCCGTTAAACTTCAATGTGGCAAGATTGGGAGCAGATTTCTTTTTGGATAAGAAATCAATTATTGGTTTTGTTGTAAACAGCAATTTTATAATATATCATAATTTCAATACAAATAATTCTACCGTAATTGATAAACAGAAAAATTCATCGTACACTTTTCAAACGCATGAAAACAGTTCCTCGGATAATAATAATACAGTGGCTAATATCAATTTCAAACATACGTTTGACAGCACAGGAAAAGAACTAACTGCAGATTTAGATTATGGCGTATACCGTTCTTATGCCTTAACCAATAACGCAACTAACTATTATAAACTTGACGGCAGCATTTTGCAACCGGCATACATATTGTTAGGGAACCAACACGGTAAACTGACTTTGAAAACAGCAAAAGCCGATTATGTAAATCCCCTTAAAAACGGGTCTAAACTTGAAGCCGGGTTTAAAACCAGCGACGTATCATCTGATAATGATGCAAAGTTTTTTGACGCAAGCAGCGGTACTCCGCAAAATGATACCACCAGGACCAATCATTTTCTATACGAAGAATTTAACCATGCGGGATATGTCAATTTCAGTAAAGAATGTAAAAAATTTAATATCCAGTTAGGTCTGAGAGGGGAACAAACTATTCTTAAAACGCACCAGGAAAAAGGGGATATTCGTTTTGATTCTTCTTATTTTCAACTATTTCCCAGCGCTTTTTTCAATTATAAAATAAACAAAGATCAGACCTTAGGCATTTCCGTTAGTCGCCGCATTGACCGGCCCAATTACAGTTTATTAAATCCGTTTTTATTTTTAATAGATGTGAGCACCTACAATACCGGCAACACCGCTTTGCTGCCACAATTCACCTGGTCGTATGAAATAAATTATACGGTAAAGAATTTTAATGTTGCTTTGAGCTATAGTTATACCAAAGATGTTCTCAATGTTGCCATTGCAAAATTTAAAGATGTATTTCCCAAAAGCAATTTCGCAGACTCAAATATAACTGTGGAGATCCCGGTAAACCTGGATGCGTCCGATTATGTTGGCTTATCTGTTTCTGCGCCTCTGCGCATCACTTCGTGGTGGAATATGACTAACAATGCAGATTTCTATTACAATCATTTTCGTGGCAACCTCGGTGGATCCGCTTTAAATAACGGGGCACCGGCTGCCGACATTAAAACCAATAACAACCTCACCTTCAAAAAGGGATGGTCAGCGGAATTAAATGCCAGCTTTAATTCCGGTGGTCGTGACGGTTATATGGTCGCGCAGCCGCAGTGGGCAATTTCGCCCGGTTTTCAAAAATCAATTTTAAAAACCAAAGGTACCCTGAAGTTTAGCTATACCGATATATTCTGGACCAACTTACCCAAGGCTGTAATTACTTATCCCGGGAAATATATTGAGCGTTGGCATGCCTTTCGCGAAAGTCGTATCGCGACTTTCGCGTTTACCTACAGGTTTGGAAAGAGTACCGTGCAGGGCGCAAGAAGAAGAACCACCGGGTCAGAAGAAGAGAGACAAAGAGCGGGTAGTTAAAGATCCAGGTAATTTTAAATTTAACGCAAGCCTTCCAATAATATTAAATGCGGTTTTAAATTTTGAAGCGTTTCTTTTTGCAAAAATCTTTTGAGGTGTTTATAGAAATGGCTTTTATCATAATATCCATATGAAGAAAAATGAAAGTTACCCGGGCATGTAGCCAGTTGATGTGTTGCCTTTCTTATTCTTAATATTTGTAATGCCTGCTTACTACTGATGCTGGTGGTTATTTCAAAATAACGCTGAAGTGTACGGGTAGAGATTTTATATTTGGACGCTAAGGTTTGAATGGGCGTTGTGAAATTATTTGTTGAATTACACTGCTCCAGTATTTCTGTAACAATCTGAACGGGCCGGAGGGAGATTGGGTGTTTTCGAACGATCAATTGAAAGTGAGCGGTTAAAATAGCTACCCTTTCATTAAAATCTTTTGCCCTTTTTACTTTAGTAATAATTTCGTGGTCAAGTAAATAGCTCAGCGGATAAATAAACTCACGGTATTCAGAAAAGTTGACCTTCTTTTCAAATATAACAGGCGACACTTTAAACTTAATTCCGAACAGCCGGTTTCCTGGTTTGTGAAAACATTCAATAGATTTATTTCTGGGTAAAAATCCATCTGACTTCATTTCAAAACGCTTTTCATCTACCTGCATTATAAAAGGGGTGCCGAGGTTAATAAGGTAGGTGTAACCAATATTTGGAAACAGTGCGTCGGAAAATCCTTCCGGGTTTTGTTGCAGCAGATCATCAAACTTGGTTTCCCAAAAAAAATCTATGAAATGTATGATCTCTGTACCTGGCTTTACCCTGTGATAATCATTTTCAAAATGGTCAATATCAAAAAACTCAATATGTTGCACAAGTAAAATGTATATACAATAAAGATATTGGACTACAATTTAAAACAAGGGTGTTTTTATTTAGGCGGTCTCAACCTGGTAAACATTATCGGGGGAGTGTTCGCGATTCAACAAGTTATAAATCTTTAGCCGGCACTTTAATCACACCACCTTTTTTATCAGAGACAACAAGATAGCCGTTTCTGGCTTTCTCTTCAGCAATAATTTTTTGAATTGCTTTATCCAGGGCTATCTTTATTTTTCCACTCAAATCTTCTCTTTTTTTTAGCTGGATTTATTTAGAAATGATTTTATTAAAAATTTCAAATTTAAAAATTTCGATTTCTTTATCAATGCTTCTGGCAACTAACATGTACGAACTGCCTGAATTATCATAGAGATACCAATCATTAGCCTACGGAAAATATTTTGAAAAATTTTTTATTCCCTTCGTATCGTCTTTTAATCATTACTTCAGGTATGTTATGACCTCCTTTACTCACTCCTGAAGCTACCCGGATTTAGCCAATTCAACACTCTCAAGCCAAACAAAAAAAAGTATTATCCCATATCCTTTGAGGCTGGCTAACCTGATAAATTGTCAAAAGTTGATACCAGACAATGTAGTTTCGAACGCAAAACTTTTTCCGTCGTTTACTAATTGGTTCAATCTTTCAATCATTATCCTCCCGGCCTGGAAAGTCACTCCTTCAAAATTGAACGGAGACAACCCTCGAGCTATTTCATCAGCATTTACAAATTCCACTGTGTCAAAAAACCTCCGGCAACAAACTATAGGCAGCCGTTGTTTTACCAGCTCCATTAGGACCCGCTATAATATAAATGGTCGGCATCAATAATTAATCAATTTCTGAATCGTTTCATCCAATCTTGATTTGGCGAGGAAGTTATTTTCCAGTTCGGTATTAAAAGGAACCGGTGTATCTAGCGATGCACAGCGCATAACCGGTGCGTCCAAAAATTCAAAACAATTTTGCGCAACCCATGCAGCCACTTCACCACCGATCCCCCCGGTAAGCGTGTCTTCATGAAGAATTAAAACCTTACCTGTATTGTTTACAGATGTTCTTATAGCCTTGTAATCCAGGGGCAACAGCGTTCTCAGGTCTAATATATCTATGGAGATTCCCGGGTGCGCATCTGCATATTCAGTTGCCCATATAATTCCCATACCATAGCTGATGATACTAACGTCATGGCCTACACGCACATGCCGGGCTTTCCCGATTTCCACCTCGTAATATTCTTCCGGTACCGGCCCCGATATACTTCGGTACAATGCTTTGTGCTCAAAAAACATTACCGGGTTGGGGTCGTTAATAGCAGCTATCATCAAGCCTTTGGCATCATAAGGTGTGGACGGATATACTACTTTTAAACCTGGCGTATGGACAAACCACGCCTCATTGCTTTGGCTGTGAAACGGCCCGGCGCTAACGCCCGCACCTGAAGGCATACGGATAACCACGTCTGCGTTTTGCCCCCATCTATAATGAATTTTTGCAAGATTGTTTATTATCTGGTTGAAACCAACCGTTACAAAATCAGCAAACTGCATTTCCATTACACTCTTAAAACCTTCAAGGCTTAAACCCAATGCAGCTCCCACAATTGCGCTTTCGCATAAGGGTGTATTGCGCACCCTTTCTTTTCCAAATTCATATACAAATCCTTCCGTTATTTTAAATGCCCCCCCATATTCCGCAATATCCTGGCCCATTAATATAAGATTGCTATGTTGCTTCATTGATTGATACAAACCTTCTTTTATGGCATCTATGAAACGAAGCGGTCTCTCTTCCGAAGGAGAGAAATGAAACTTCTTTTCGAAATGACCGGCCATATTATTTTCACTTGTTAGCCCGGCATATATATCTGCCAACTCCCCCTGGCTAATTTCTTTTCGGCTTAATGAAACATTCTTTATTCCTTCTTCGTCCCCGGTGACCAGCAAGCTTCGATCAATTTCCTCCTTACATTTACTTCGCATAGCCGCAACAGCCAGGTTGGTAAGTATTTTTTCTTCAATAAGAAACCGTTCATAATTTTTGATGGGATCTTTTTCTATCCATTCTGCAAACATTTCTTTCGGAACATATTTTACACCACTGGCTTCTTCATGACCCCGCATTCTGAAGGTCATACATTCGATTAAATAAGGTTGCTGATTTTGTATGCAAAATTCACGAACGCTTTTTACGTTTTCATAAACGGACAATATATTATTACCATCTATTTGCACACCTTTTATACCATAACCACGAGCCTTTTCTAACAGGCTCTCACAACGATATTGCTCACTTACCGGGGTGCTGAGTGCATAACCATTATTTTCAATTATAAATATTACGGGCAAATTCCATACGGACGCAACATTCAATGCTTCATGAAAATCGCCCTCGCTGGTACCACCATCTCCTGTAAAAGCAAGGGAAACTTTTTGTTCATTTTTCAATTTATTTGCCAACGAAACGCCATCAGCAATGGCCAACTGCGGACCAAGGTGAGAAATCATGCCGCATATATAATGTTCCCTGCTGCCAAAATGGAAACTACGCTCGCGGCCTTTGCTGTAGCCATCTTCAGCGCCCTGCCACTGTTGAAATAATTTATACAATGGCATATTACGACCGGTAAATACACCGAGGTTCCTGTGTAGGGGCATGATCCATTCATCAGGTTGCAGCGCATAAGTAGCGCCAACGGAGATTGCTTCCTGACCGATACCGCTAAACCATTTGGTAATTTTCCCCTGCCGCAACAACAGCAACATCTTCTCTTCAATCATTCTCGGGAAAAGGAGCTTTTGATACAGAACAACTAATGTTTCTTCTGTCAGATCGTTTATTTCGAATTGCATCCTGCAAATTTCAGCTATTCAACCGTAAATAAAAAGGAAGGGAATTATATTATCGTATCTTCTTTTCAACATTGACCAATGCTGATGATATAAGGGATAATAAAATCCCAAATATACATGCCCACAAAAATCCTTCTATATAAATACCCGATACAAATTTACCAGCAAGCATGATCATCAAAACATTTATAACCAGTAGGAATATTCCCAGGGTAAGCACGGTTATGGGCAATGTGAGTATAACAAGAATTGGCCTCAAAATCGCGTTTAAAAATGCCAGTACCAGTGAAAAAATAATCGCAGTTACATAAGAATTTATACGAATATGGGGCTGCAAAATCATTGATAGGCCATACGCAACCGCGGCGGTTATGAGCAGTCGAATAATAAATTTCATAATTTTTTTTGAAAGCTAACCTAAATTACCACCAACTCAAAAAATTCTTCAGGCAATAAGTATTTGTTGGAAAGCTCCTTCATTTCCTCCGCAGTAATATTTTTTATAGTTTGCATGGCGTCATAAAAATAACTTTCATCAAAGCCATTCACAATTAAACTTTTCCATCTTGATATTACCTGGAAAGGCCCGTCTATATTGCCGAGATTAACCCCCATCATATAATTTTTTACGAGCAGTAACTCCTCTTCATCTATCAATTCTTCCCTGAGTATTTTCATTTCTTTATACACTTCAGTGATAGTCGCGTCGCACACATCTTTTCCCGCTTCAGTACTTATTACCCATGCACTTTCCCGAATGTGGTTTTCGAGAAAGCTGTGTATTCCATACGTATATCCCTTTTCTTCCCTGATGTTGCTCATAAGCCTGGATCCAAAAAAACCTCCAAAAAGACTATTAAGTACCATCACTTTTTTGAAATCCGGGTGATGCCTGTTGGGGAAAGGCCGCGCTATTCGTATGGCTCCCTGTACACCCCCGGGATCGTTAATAACCCTTGATTTTTTTTCGGAAGCCGTCTCCGACTGGTGAGTTATTGCTGGCTGGTTTTCGTTGAGCACAAGATCTCCAAACTGTTCATCCAGGAGTCTTTCAAAATCGGGCGGAAGCTTCCCGGCTGCAAAAATGGTACAAGCTGCATTCAGGTAAAAGTTTTTAAAAAAAACAGTAAGGTCTTCCCTGGTAATCTCCTGTATATCGGCAACATTGCTCACCCTTCCGTAAGGATGTTGAGCGCCATACAGGTATTGATCAATAAGCCTGTTAGCAACAAAATCGCATTTTTGTAAATTGACAGAAAGCCGCTGTATGCTGTTTTGTTGAAAAATTTCCAATTCCGTTTCCGGAAAAACCGTGTCGGTGATGATTTCCCGTATTACGGGAAGCACTTCTTTTAGATGTTTTGAAAGACAATGAAGCGTTATGGTGGCTGTTTCATTCCGGCAACTACGTTCCAGGTGAGCACCATAGTATTCAAAGTGTTCATTTATTTCCAGGGCCGTTTTTTTACTGGTTCCGTTTTTTAAAAGATAATTGGTAGCCGCGGCAACCAGGTTTTTATTTTCAAAAGTATTACCGGCATTAAATACCAGTTCTATCATTGCGACCTCTTCTGCGCCATCATTGATATAATAAACCGGCGCCCCGTTTGTAAGCAAAAATTTCTTACAAGGGTTAAGTGTAAGATTGAAATCTACTGCGTCTTTTATAGGGGGAGGGATGGTTCTGTCTAACATTTTATTTTTACCTTAGATGAAATGATTTTTGTTTTTTTTAGTGAACTTTGGCGAATAGCGATATAATAACCAAATTAATTTTCACTCCTGTAATACAATGTGCTACAATTTTCCTCGACAAAAATGGTACGGCACTCTTGTTGAATTTCTTCTACCGTTACCCGCTGGTACAGGCCCAATTCTCTATTCATTAAATCGGCATCACCTAATAATTCATACGTAGCAAGACTATTAGCCCTGTTAGCAAGGCTTATGTCTTCAAAAGCCATTAGGCTTTCGGTTTTATTTTTTACTTTCTGCAATTCAGAAGTATTCACCTGTTGATCTTTCATTTTGTTCAATTCGATTGCAACCGCCTTTTCCGCCTGCTCCATTTTAATTCCTTTAATTAATCTCCCGTCGATAAAAAGAAGGCCTGCATCAATGCTTCCAAAATGAGAACAGTGTATGCTACTGAAAAGTTGTTGCTCTTTCACCAGGCTTTGAAACAACCTGGATGAGGCGCCACCGCCAAGAATTTCAGTTATAAGATCTGCAGTATAATATCTTGTGTCAAGCCTGGAACCCATGTGCCAGCATTTGTACAATGCATCCAATGGAACACCTGCTGTAACCTCGAGAAACGCAGGACTTGTTTGCTTTGGCTCCTGCGGAAGATTTCGCATATATTTTTTGCCGGCAGGAATAGTACCGAACCATTTTTCGGCCAGTTTTTTTACCTGGTCAACAGTAACGTTACCCGCTACCGTTAGTATGGCATTGCAAGGTGTATAATGTTTGAAGAAGAAATCCTTGACATCCTGCAATCCTGCATTTTCCACGTGGCTAAGCTCTTTACCAATAGTCATCCATTTGTAAGGATGCACTTTGTAGGCAAGTTCCCGCAACTTGTGCTGCACATCGCCGTATGGTTTATTGATATAATGTTCTTTGAATTCTTCCACTACTACTTTCTTTTGCACATCCAGGGAATTTTCATCAAAAGCGAGGGAAAGCATTCTGTCACTTTCCAGCCAGAATGCCGTTTCAAGATTTTCAGCAGGTATCTGTAGATAATAATTGGTGAGGTCATTGGTTGTATAGGCATTATTCTCGCCGCCGGCCATTTGAAGTGGCTCATCATACGATGGGATATGAATGCTACCGCCAAACATAAGGTGCTCAAACAAATGAGCAAAACCCGTGCGGTACGGTTCTTCGTCTCTTGCACCAACATCATACATAATATCCAGCACTGCCATGGGGGTGCTGGTATCTTCGTGTACAATTACCCTAAGCCCGTTGTCTAAAATAAATTTTTCAAATTTGATCATGGGCGCAAATTTGAGCCAAACCAATTCATTTTCCCAATAAAATTTTGAAAGTATTGCTAAAATATACGGCCGACGCGAAAAGCTATTACCAGTGGAACGTTATTTCGCAGCACAAGTAAAGTGATCTTTTCTCCCACTACCTGCATAAGATTTTTATAGGTTGATATATCGTTGCTGAAGTTAGAATTTACCGCAAGAATGATATCATCTAATTTGAGTCCGGCTTTGGCAGCGGGTGACCTGGCAATCACTTCGTCAGAAACAATTTTACCATCTTCGTAAAACATGTTAACACCGGTATAGGAATAATCAAAGTCATCGCGGTAATGAGTGTTAGGTAAGAGATGAATTTCTCTTTTTGGATAATTGAAGGTCAAATTAAACCGGCGCAGTAAATCGTTGCCAATAAGGCCACCTAAAAAAGGATAGGACGTTGCGTTATAGGTATCATCGAGTATGTTAGCGGGAACTTTTTTGAACCTGTAGGGGCCGATTTGTACCTCCTTGATTATGGTGAGTGACATGAGTTTTTTACCCCCAAGGCCCTGCACTTGTATAGATACCGGTCTTCTTCGTTTTTTTAGTACAGCACTATCTTCTTCAAATTGCTTACTCATCAAAAAACAGAGGCCTGCACCGGTATCAATGTAAAAATTTGCGCGTATCGTCCGTGCATCTTTTATAGTTAAAGGCTGAATAGGTAATGCGGTAAAAAGAGGATGCAATAGAAACCCCCCTGACGGATAGCGAATACTGCCGGGGCTATACACTTTAATGAGAAGGCTGTCAAAATTAATTTTTACAATATACTTGCTGAAAAAACTATACCCTATGATGCCATCAATCTTTTCACCATACACGCTGCTGAGGATGTCATAATCGTTTATAAAGAAATCAAGGCTGTCCACCGTCAGCCCGGGAAATACGAGCCGCTTATTTTGAGCATAGTCAACCTGCCTGGATCCCGCAATGCTGGTAACAGATCTTCCGGAAGGAACATGCGGTATGTTAAATTCGGCAGTGGTTGAAGAATCGAGCGAGATAGCACCGCTGCCGCTATCAAGAATAAAATTTAAGGGTTGAGCAATTGTGTCAAATCTAGCCTGGACAAGAATTACGCCACCGCTAAGTTGTTTAAAAGGAAATTTCGCAATGAATTTTGCCGGCTTCTCCAAATAATTTTCCTGGCCGTAGCAAAGGCAGCCGTAAAAAATGAATAATATGCAAATCAAGCTTCGTATCATAGTAAAGACTGAAATTAAGATATATGCCTGTACTTTTGCAGTGGTTTTTATAAACGGCAAATAAGTTGATCTAATAAAGAAAAATTATGAATACTTCCGCGCTTCTTCAAAAAGCGATTCGATTTGAAGACCTTTCTGTAGATGAAGGCACATTTTTGTTTAATAATGCTGCGTTAGCAGAACTCATGCTCGTTGCCAATGAGCTACGCAAAAAACAGGTGCCTCATAATAAAGTAACCTGGATCATTGACAGGAATGTAAATACAACCAATGTTTGCATAGCCAATTGCAAGTTTTGTAATTTCTATCGGATTCCCGGCCATGAAGAAGCTTACATCACCGATATTGAAACCTACAAACGAAAAATTGATGAAACCTTTCGCTATGGTGGCGAACAGTTGCTGCTGCAAGGAGGCCATCATCCGGGCCTGGGACTGGATTATTATGTGGACCTGTTTAAACAGTTAAAGCAGCTATATCCCAACTTAAAGTTACATGCACTCGGCCCCCCGGAGGTTGCCCACATAACCAAGCTTTCCAAATCCACGCATCGGGAAGTATTGTCCGCGTTAAAAGAAGCGGGCCTTGATTCACTGCCGGGGCCCGGGGCAGAAATTCTCACAGACAGGGTTAGACGCTTAATAAGTAAAGGAAAATGCGGAACACAGGAATGGCTGGACATAATGACCGAAGCCCACAAATTGAATCTTACCACCTCGGCTACGATGATGTTCGGACACGTTGAAACCGTGCAGGAAAGGTTTGAGCACCTGGTTAAGTTAAGAGAAGTACAGGCAAAAAAACCGGAAGGAGCAAAGGGCTTCCTGGCTTTTATTCCATGGACATTCCAGGATGTGGATACCCTTCTTGCAAAAATAAGGGGCGTACACAATCTAACAACACCTGAGGAATACATCAGGATGATTGCGATGAGCAGGATCATGCTTCCCAATGTAAAAAATATACAGGCAAGTTGGCTGACGGTTGGAAAGCAGGTAGCACAATTATGCCTTCATGCCGGCGCCAATGATTTTGGAAGTATCATGATTGAAGAAAATGTTGTAAGCGCAGCCGGTGCTCCGCATAGGTTTACCAGCAAGGGAATCCAGGATGCAATAAGAGAAGCAGGTTTCGAACCGCAACTAAGAAATCAACAATATGAACCAAGGGAATTACCCGAATTGATGGAAGAACAAGTTATCAATTATTAAAATACCGCAGCAATTCCCATGGTGCTACCGCTCCTGTAATCTCTGTATTTTTTTCGGATAAGATCCGTATTTTACGTCCCTGATTTTTTTAACCTACACCTTTTTAGATAATGAGGAAATTCTCCATTGCCTTTTTATTATGTTTCTCCATTTTTAAAGCCAGCGCAGATGAAGGAATGTGGCTACCCATGTTGCTCGGCCAACAGGTATATGATGACATGGTAAAACATGGCCTGAAACTAAGCAAGGAACAACTTTACAGCATTAATACGCCTTCTATAAAAGATGCGGTGGTTATCTTTGGCGGCGGCTGTACCGGCGAAATTGTCAGCAGCCAGGGATTGATATTTACCAATCACCATTGTGGCTACGGCGTTATTGCAGGTTCAAGTACGGTTGAGCATAACTATTTGAAAGACGGATTTTACGCTTATTCAAAAGACCAGGAAATAAAATCTGATCTAACCATTACTTTTTTGGAAAGAATTGAAGACGTAACGGAACAGGTAGAAAAAGCTTTGAAAGGATTAAACTATGCAGACCGGGCTAAAAAAACGGCAGATGTTTATCAACAGATTACGGATAAAGTTGCTGACCCTTCAATTTCAATCAGTGGTAAGGTCTACAGTATGTTCAAGGGTAATCAATACATTATGTTTGTTTATAAAATTTACAAAGACATTCGCCTGGTAGGGGCGCCCCCTGAAAGCGTTGGTAAATTTGGCGGTGACACAGACAACTGGGAATGGCCACGCCATACAGGTGATTATTCCATCTTCAGGGTGTACGCCACAAAAGACGGTACACCCGCAACATACAGTGCTGATAATGTACCTCTAAAACCAAAATGGTTTTTGCCGGTTTCTTTAAAGGGATATGACGATGGCGATTTTGCTATGATCTATGGTTATCCCGGCAGTACTAACCGTTATGAAACTTCTTATGGTATCAAACTGAAAAACGAAATAGACAATCCTTCGCTGGTACATCTGCGTGATGTTCGCCTTAGGAATATGCATGACCAAATGGTAAAAGATCCCGCCGTAAAATTAAAGCTCGCAGAAAATTATGCTTCGGTTGCCAACTACTATAAATTTTATGATGGTGAAACAAAACAGCTCATAAAATATCATGTGTATGAAACAAAGCAGGATGCCGAAAATAAATTTGCTGGATGGGCAAAAAATAAACCGGAATACGAAAATGTTTTAAGTGATTACGAAAAAAATTATGCGGCCTGGACGCCTTATGCAAAGGAGCGCGTATATTTTATCGAAGGAATTTTAGGATCGCCGCTGGCTGGGTTTGCTTCTTCGCTTATAGCGGTAAACAGGGCGCTGGTTTCGCAGGGAAAAACACAGGCTGACGTAAAAAATGCTGTAAATGCCGCAGACGAAGAGAGGAAAAAATTTCTTGCCGAAGAGGACCAACCCAGTGATAGAAAAATTATGGCGGTCACGGCAATGATGTATTATACTGATATAGATAAAAATGAGCAACCAATAGGGTTTTACCAGGGAATAAAAGAAAAATTCGGTTCGCTGGATGACGAAGCGACTTACAAAGCCTGGGCCAATTCTGTGTTTGAGAACACCATGATTTTGGATTCTGCAAAATGGGCCGCATTCGTCGCCAACCCTGATGCGGTTACTTTACAGGGCGATCCCGCTTACGCTTATGCGTCTGTCTTTCTTGAAAACTATACACTTAAATATAGTAAGGCATATAGTGATTTTGTCGCCAAAAATAATGACCTGGGAAGGCTATACCTGAAAGGCATTATGGAAATGAATCCTTCAGCAGTAAAGAAAATGTATCCCGATGCCAACTTTAGTATGCGGGTGAGCTATGGAAAGGTAAAAAGTTACATTCCACGGGATGCGGTGCGTTATGATTATGAAACCACCAGTAAAGGAATCCTGGAGAAATACATTCCCGGCGATTATGAATTTGATCTTCCTCCAAAAGAAATTGAACTATTGAAGAAGCGGGATTTTGGCCAGTATATTGACAAGAAGCGCGATGATTTGGTGATTGACTTCATTACCACTAACGATATAACAGGTGGTAATTCCGGCTCTCCCGTTATGGATGGTTACGGTAACCTTATCGGGCTTGCGTTTGATGGCAACTATGAAGCGCTAAGCCATAAAATACAATTTGATAAAGATCTCAACCGAACTATTTGTGTCGATATCCGCTACGTGCTTTGGTGTATTGATAAGTTGGGCAATGCAAAAAATATTATTGATGAATTGAAATTGGTGCGATAAAAAAATATATGCGAGCATGTAAATGCATTGTCCTTTGCAGGCGATGCATTTTTTTTGGACAATCACTACAAGCGCTTTCCGAAGGAGAGGGCATTGGCGCATGAAAGACCCGGGTTGCTTTTTTACATGTATTTTTGAAAATGGCATTACAAAATTTTACTCCTCAACAGGCGATCCCTAAAATAAAACAATACTGTGCCTACCAGGAAAGATGCCATGCTGAAGTAAAAGATAAATTATACTCATTCGGTTTGCACAGGAAAGATGTTGATGAAATTATCGCTGATTTAATAGGCGAAAATTACCTGGATGAAGAACGTTTTGCCATTCAATATGCCGGCGGAAAATTCAGAATAAAACATTGGGGAAAGAATAAAATAAAGCAAGCCCTCAAACAAAGGCAGGTAAGCGATTACTGTATCCAAAAGGCTTTAAAAGAAATTAATAACGCTGATTACTTAAAGGCTTTTAAAAAGCTCGTGGAAAAAAAATTGTCCCTAATAAAAACTGAAAAAAATATTTTTATCAGGAAAAGAAAGCTGCAGGATTTTTTATTGATTAAAGGATATGAAGCGGGGCTGGTTAATGAAGAGGTGGCAAAGATTGGGAAGAATAAGCGAGTGATGTAATAATTACCTTTTACCGTTGCTACGCGATTATTATGTCGTAATTCGATACAGATTGTTATTATGCAAAACAAGCCAAATATAGGTTCTCATTTACTTTGGGAATATGGCCTTGAAACGTTTCACTGGAACCGCTCCTGGAAAATTGTAATTGAAAGAGTGATACAGCTCGGCGACCTTAAAGAGTGGAGGCAGATATACAATTTTTATGGGCCCAAAAAAATTCTTGCCACCGCGGACTGGTCTAAACAGCTTGATAAACGGGATAAAGACTTTACTCATTTCTTCATTAACTCCGATTTATTACATGCTGCATAAAAATCCCAAGTTAATTGCAGTGGAAACTTTTAATCTTATTCAGCAACTACAGGCATTGCCGGAATTAGCAGGCTTTTATCTGTTTGGAGGTACTGCGCTTGCATTACAAATGGGCCATCGTAATTCTATTGACATCGACCTGTTTTCACAAAAAGATTTTGATGAAAATTTTATAATGGATTTTATTGATAAGAAATTTTTATTCGAAAAAAAATTTAGCAGAAAAAATACGATTATTGGATTTATTAACAACATTAAAGTGGATTTTGTTACACATCCATAGAATTACGTAAAGCCAATAGTTACCGAAGAAGGTGTAACCTGTCTTTCAAAAGAAGACATTGCTGCCATGAAGCTGAATGCCATAAACAACAGCAGCCAGCGACCGAAAGATTTTATTGATGTGTATTACCTGCTACAATATTTTTCAGTAAATGATATGCTTGGTTTTTTTGACATAAAATATCCCCGTGTCAACCCGCTTATACCCTTAAAGGCGCTCAATTATTTTGATGATATTGATGAAAGCATTGACCCTCCTTTCTTATTGAGACCGGTTTCATTTAAGCAAATAAAACAACGCATTAATGATGCGGTACTGCATTCAGGAAAAATATATTAGGCGTTACCTTTTAGAATTAGTAATAAATTGAAGAACATTTATTTCGGTTATACAACCATGTCATATTTTAAGGCAAAATATTTTTATGAAGAAAAGAAAGCTGCAGGATTTTTTATTGCAAAAGGGTTATGAGAGTGAATTGGTATACGCAGAAGTTGGAAAGATTGGGAAAAAATAAATAATTGTTCATTATTGTTAGCCAGCCATGAGAAACTGGTAAACTCTCTCACAGCTTATATATAATCGCTTCATAAGGCCTTAAGGAAATGATTGCTGTGGCTCTACTATTTACGGGTCTGTTTTTATAATTGGATAAAAGCATGTTTGCATTGGAAATATCAAATCCAATTTTAGCCTGCGTAACCGAGGCGGAAAAATTTAAAAGGACCAACATTTTTTCTCCCTCACCTTCCGCGCATAAGCATATACTTTAGGATTGTCTTTATCCAACAGCGTATATTTTCCATACACCAATACAAGGTTATCTTTTCTAAGTTTTACAATCTTCCTGAAGTAATTTAACGGGGAGTTGGCGTCTGTCTCTTCCGCAGCCTCATTTATCGATGTATAATTCTTATTTACTTTTATCCATGGTGTACCAGTTGTAAAACCCGCATGGGTTTTTTTGTCCCATTGAAAAGGAGTGCGGCCATTATCCCTGCTTCCAAATTGTATTCGCTTCATAAATCCTTTCAGGTCCGCACCGGTATTTTTTTCATGCTCATATTCATTAAGCGTTTGCACATCTCTAAAGTCTTCTATTTTATCAAATCCGGCATTGGTCATGCCCAGTTCATCTCCATTATAATAATAGGGTGTTCCACGCATCGTCATTATAAATGTTTCCAGCATTTTAGCA
>JBDTOV010000101.1:0-18641 GCA_039933035.1 Ginsengibacter sp.
CTGAATTGGTAACTTTGATAATCACATTTACAAAATGACAACAGGAGAACTACAAAAAATATTTGATAATAAAGTTGCACAGGAAATAAAAATAGAACCTAAAGACTGGATGCCGGATGCCTACCGTAAAACATTAATACGGCAGATAAGCCAGCATGCCCACAGTGAAATTGTAGGCATGCTTCCGGAAGCCAACTGGATAACGCGTGCGCCAACATTAAGAAGAAAAGCAACCTTGCTTGCCAAGGTCCAGGATGAAGCGGGGCATGGGCTCTACTTATACGCCGCTGCTGAAACGATGGGAATAAGCAGGGAGGAAATGGTTGACCAGTTACTAAGTGGACAAGCAAAATATTCTTCCATCTTTAACTATCCCACATTAACCTGGGCCGATATTGGCGCAATTGGCTGGCTCGTAGATGGCGCCGCAATTATGAACCAGGTTCCCCTGTGCCGCGCCTCTTATGGCCCTTATGCCCGGGCAATGGTCCGAATTTGTAAAGAAGAAAGTTTTCACCAGCGGCAGGGATTTGAAATTTTACTCACCTTATGCCAGGGAAGTACAGCACAAAAGGAAATGGCCCAGGATGCTTTAAACAGGTGGTGGTGGCCCAGCCTGACGATGTTCGGGCCCAACGACGATGCATCGCCCCACACGGCACAAAGTATACAATGGAAAATAAAAAGATTTACCAATGATGAACTAAGGCAGAAGTTTGTGGATGCCTGTAAGGAGCAGGCAGACGTATTGGGTATCAAAATACCAGACCCGAATCTTAAATGGAACGTAGCAACAAAGCATTACGAATTTGGAGAAATAAACTGGGATGAATTTTGGAATGTAGTAAAAGGAAATGGTCCATGCAATACAGAGCGTTTATCCGCAAGGGTTAGTGCACATGAAAATGGTAAATGGGTAAGAGAAGCGGCTATGGCTTACGCAGAAAAGAAAGCCTCCTGAATCCTCCGGAGGAGGACTTTGAAAGTTTTAGAGAGTAGATAGTCAGCAAATATGTCAATTTCGTAATTTATCAATATTTATAATTCTTAAAACAGACAATAAGATGAATTCAGATGAACCTCTTTGGGAAGTATTTATAAGGAGCAAACAGGGTCTTGACCATAAACATGTGGGCAGTCTTCATGCGGCTGATGCGCAAATGGCGATAGAAAATGCGAGGGATGTCTATACAAGGAGAATGGAAGGCGTAAGTATTTGGGTCGTCGAATCAAAAAATATTCATTCAACTAATCCCGATGATGCCCCCAGTTTGTATGAACCTGCCAATGACAAAATTTACAGGCATCCAACATTTTATAATTTGCCTGATGAATTAAAACACATGTAATGCCCACGTTTAGTACCGCCTTGATTAATTATTCACTTCATCTTGCCGACAACAGTCTCATCATGGGTCATCGCTTAAGTGAATGGACAGGACACGGACCGACGCTGGAGCAGGATATTGCCATCAGTAATATTGCGTTGGATTTAATTGGCCAATCGCGAAATTTCTTTCAATATGCGGCGCAATTAATTAATGGCATCAATATGTCAGAACTTTCTAATGGGCACGCCGGTATCCTAATGCCGGTGGGGACCGGGGAGACCACGGAAGATACCCTCGCGTATTTTAGAGATGCCCGTGAATTTAAAAATCTTTTGATCACTGAAATTCCAAATGGAGACTGGGCAAAAACCATACTGAAATTATTTTTCTTCAGCACTTACCAGTTTTATTTGTATAAAAAATTATCGGATTCCCCGGATAAACAATTGGCCGCTATTGCAGAAAAATCCCTGAAAGAAGTTACCTATCATGTTCGATGGAGCAGCGAATGGGTAATACGGTTGGGTGATGGAACCGAAGAAAGTAACCGGCGCCTAAAAAGGACTCTCGCTGATGTTTGGCCTTTCACCGGCGAAATGTTTGAAGCGTCGGAATATGAAAACATACTTTCAGAAAAAAGTATAGGCGTTACAGTTAGTGAGGTAAATAGTGACTGGCAAAGTAAGGTAAAAGATATTGTGGAAGAAGCAACGCTTGTATACCCGGGAAACAAAAATGTGTGGATGCAGAGCGGGGGTAAAAATGGCATACATTCCGAACACTTAGGATTTATTCTCGCTGAAATGCAGTTTTTGCAAAGAGCTTACCCCGGTTGTGCATGGTAGCAACCGGCATTAAAAAAATTATGCAAAACATTACTTTACATAGTAGGGAACAGGAAATATGGAAATTGCTGGAAGACGTGTGTGATCCGGAAATCCCCGTATTATCCGTAGTTGACCTGGGAATTATCAGGGACATACAATTGAATATTGATGAAGTTGAAATTTTCATTACACCTACTTACAGCGGATGCCCCGCCATGGATGTAATTTCTATGAATATAAGAATGGATCTTTGGCAAAATGGGTTTAAAAAAATAAAAATAACGCAACAACTTTCGCCTGCCTGGACGACCGATTGGATGACGGAAAGTGGAAAAGAAAAACTAAGAGCCTATGGCATAGCGCCCCCGGCGGCAAAAACATTTGACAAAAATTATTTTGAAAATCTTTCCATCGAATGCCCTCTTTGTCATTCCACCAATACAAAACTTATCAGCCAGTTTGGTTCTACCTCCTGCAAGGCATTGTATCAATGCAATGATTGCAGGGAACCGTTTGATTATTTTAAGTGCCATTAAAAATGGTTATTTTTATAAGAACTTATTTAGAATGACTGTTACAATAAATAAAAAAGAAAAGCTTGAATCTTCATTAGCAAAGCTCGAAAAACTTGAAGAAAGTGCAAAAATAAGAAAATCAAAATCTTTTGCCGAACTAAGCGGAACCTTAGCCCATGTATTCAAAGGTGATCCTGGAAAGATTCAAAGAAAACTTCGTAAAGAATGGGGCAGTTAATTCCAGATGCAATTATTGCTGCTACTTCATTTGAATATTTTCTCCCATTAATTACAGCCGATAAAAATTTTCGCAGGATTAAAGAAATTAATTCTTCTACATACACAGTATCTTAACATGTTTCCTATTTTTTTTGAAATAAAAAATAATATTGCTCTCATTACCCTTAACCGTCCTGAAAAATACAATGCATTCAACAGGGAGATGGCCTTGTCGCTTCAACAGGTTTTAGATGAAAGTGAAAGCAATTTCGAAGTCAGATGTGTTTACATAACCGGCGCCGGTAAAGCTTTTTGTGCAGGGCAGGATCTTGCAGAAGTGACCGACCCCAATGGCCCTGGAATGCGAAAAATATTATCCGAACATTATAATCCGATCATACAAAAAATAAGAAATCTTAGCAAACCGGTAGTAGCAGCCGTAAATGGAGTAGCAGCCGGGGCAGGTGCCAATATCGCTCTTTGCTGCGATATAGTAGTTGCTGCTAAATCAGCCGTTTTCATACAGGCCTTTAGCAAAATTGGATTGATTCCCGATAATGGCGGAACCTTCTTTCTACCCCGCTTAATTGGTTTCCAAAAGGCGGGTGCATTCATGATGCTCGGTGATAAAATAGATGCTGAGGAGGCTGAAAGGATTGGCATGATCTACAAATTTTTCCCGGATAAAACCTTTAAGCAAGAGGCGGAAAAAATAGCAATGAACCTCGCCGGACTTCCTACTAAAGCTCTTGCATACACGAAGCAGGCGCTCAACAATTCTTTGGAGCAAAATCTTGTACAACAGTTGCAAACAGAAGACGAACTGCAACAAAAAGCTGCCGGCACAAAAGATTTCGGGGAAGGAGTTGCCGCTTTTTTAGAAAAGAGAAAACCAAAGTTTACAGGGGAATAAATTTTTTGATATGGAGAAAGATACATTGGCCATTGCAGTTGTTGACCGCATGATGGAAAAGGACCTTTTTAGCCAATGGCTTGGTATAACCATTATTGAAATAAGGGAAGGCTACAGTAAAACCAAAATGAAAGTTCGCAGTGAGATGATGAATGGACTGGGAATTGTACATGGTGGCATTGCTTTTTCACTGGCTGATAGTTCCTTTGCTTTCGCGTGCAATAGCCGTAATAATTTATCGGTTGCTTTGGACACTTCCATCAATTTTTTAAAGCCTGTTCACGTGGATGATGTGCTGGTTGCAGAAGCGAAAGAAATGCATAATGGAAAATCAACAGGGCTATACCAAATTACAATTACCAACCAGCATAATCACATCGTGGCTCTTTTTAAGGGCACATGTTTCAGGACCAACAAAGCATTGATTTGAGAGTCGCTACAAATTATCACATTAAAAACGATATCATTCCTAACACATAAAAATAGTAATACAAAGGCTTCTGCCTGCATCTTTTATTACATCGGATGTTTCAAAACCCATCATACAATTTTTTTAAAATAAAAATAATTTACTTTGTATCCTCCTTTTTCCAAATTACTTTTCCCTCACTTCCTTCCTTATTGAAATCTTTCATTTTTCCATCACCTTTTCCGGTAAATCCCCCATCGGGATAACCCAAAATATTACACGCACTATCATAAACAACATTGTACCTGTCACAACAGGGTGACGCCATATAATAGACGGTGTGCTGTTTATACGTATAGCGGGATAGGTAGAGGGGTGACCCTTCATGCGGATCCGCGGTCATGGTTTTTATTTTTGCCGCAAGACACTCCGGCATTTCTCCCGAATCCTTCAAATTTCCGGTGGCGGTACAGGAGAATAACAGGACAATACAACTGGCAATAGATATTGGCTTTTTCATCTTCTTTATCCAAAACAATACAAAAACAATTCCTAAAAAAAACTTTGCGACCTTTGCGCCGATGGAAAAAACAAATTTTATAGACCTGATAAAAATTTTTTGTAAAAGCGGGCACGGAGGCGCAGGCAGCAAACACTTTATGCGCAATAAACTTACTGCCTTCGGCGGTCCCGACGGCGGCGATGGGGGAAGAGGGGCTCATATTATTCTTCGGGGCAATAAAAATTTATGGACGTTGCTACACCTTCGTTATTTTAAAAATGTTTTAGCCGATAATGGTGGAAACGGGAGTAAGAATAATTGCACCGGTCGTGATGGCATGGATATCATTATTGACGTTCCGTTAGGAACCATCGCAAGAGATGAAGAATCGGGTAAAGTTGAAGCCGAAATTTTAGAAGATGGGCAGGAAATTATCCTGATGAAAGGTGGCCGCGGCGGACAGGGTAATTCACATTTTGCTACGCCAACCAACCAGGCGCCGGAACATGCACAACCCGGTGAGGATGGAGAAGAAGGCTGGAAAATTTTAGAACTAAAAGTATTGGCAGATGTGGGTTTGGTTGGTTTCCCAAACGCCGGAAAGTCAACTTTATTATCCGTTATAACAGCGGCGAAACCAAAGATTGCGGATTACGCCTTTACCACCCTGATCCCTTACCTCGGCATGGTAGAATACCGTGATCACAAAAGTTTTTGCGTGGCAGATCTTCCCGGGATTATTGAAGGCGCCGCAGAAGGTAAAGGGCTTGGATTTAGATTTCTGAGGCATATAGAACGCAATCCTGTATTGCTGTTTGTAATACCGGCAGACAGTAACGGGCACCGGGAAGAGTTCGAAATTTTAAAGAATGAACTGAGAGAATACAATCCTGAATTGCTTGACAAAAAATTTGTAATTGCCATAAGCAAGAGCGATATGCTCGATGAGGAATTAAAAGAAGCAATTGCAAAAGAATTGCCATTAGATGTTCCCCATATTTTTATTTCATCAATTGCGAACCAGGGGCTTGCAAAGCTGAAAGATTTGTTGTGGGCTGAACTGAATGAAAATGAAATTGCCGGAAATTGAAAGCAATTTTTTATTACCGGTTTATTGGTTTTATTATAAAATTTCCTTCTAAAAAAATAGGGTTGCTATCCGGGTTTTTATTTAAAAAACTATGACGCGAAAAATTTTATTTTTTATAAATCCTGTTTCCGGTACGGGTAGCAGGCTGCGATTAGAAAAGAAAATCCTAAAAAAATGTTCGGACAAAAAAGCGGGTTTCGAAATATTATTTACCGCACAAGACGGAGATTATTCTTTCCTGGAAGAAAAGATTCAGGAAGACGGCATCACTGATGTTGTTATCTGCGGCGGTGATGGAAGCCTTGGTCCTGTTATTTCATCCATATTACAAGTAAAAGTGAACATTGGTATTATACCATTGGGATCGGGCAATGGGCTTGCGCTGACTGCAAAAATCCCACGGGTGGCAGATAAAGCTCTTGATATAATTTTTACAGGCAAGGCTTCTCCCATAGATGCTTTTCTTATAAATGAAAAATTCAGTTGCATGCTTTGTGGCATTGGCCTTGATGCGCAGGTTGCCTATGATTTTTCATTGCAAAAAAAGCGGGGTTTGTCAACTTATATCACACAATCCTTTAAAAATTTTTTATCCGCTTCGCCCTATCATTTTGAATTGCAAATAAAAGATACCAAATTTAGCGTGGATGCATATTTTATTTGTATTGCCAACAGCAATCAATTTGGAAACAATTTCACGATAGCGCCGGAAGCAAGCCTGCACGACGGTTTACTGGATATTATTATAGTAAAAAAAATGAGCAAGCCAAGGATTATCTGGTCAGTTTTTAAGCAAATGCAAACGGGCAAAATAAGCGACTACCATGAAAAAGACTTTCATCAGAAAGATGTTCTTTATTTTCAAACGGACACTCTTCAAATCACAAACCCTCAATTGGCGCCTTTGCATATTGATGGTGACCATGCTGCCACCGATTCAATTTTTAAAATAGAAATCCTCCCCGCGGCTTTTAATCTTATTCAGCCTTAATGTTGTAAATATTTTTGTACCTCTTTAAAAGCTTCCGCATTATTCTTTCTGCCCGATGAAGCAATGACTTCTTTTTTTTCCCTGGCCGTTAAATGAAAATTTATGGGGGCGCCGCGTTCTTCCTGTTCCGGAATGTACATAAATGCCACCCGGTGAAAGTTGTTGTCAATGTTCTGTGCATAGGTAATTTCGTCATCCTGGAAGTAATCCTGCAACTTAAACCAATTCGTTTGTAACATGGAAAAAGGTTTGGTAAAAATGCTGGTAATACCACCATTTTCGAATGTATTATCCCAGCTTCCTTTTTGTGTAGCCCTTATCTGAATGATCAATACACCACGCGTATTTGTATTGATCCAGTCTTTGAAAACATGCAGGAAGCGCAACGAGGTTTCCTGCCCGTAATTATCACGCAGGCCGGCATCCATTACATCTATTACAGGCTTCGAAGGAAGCCATACGTTCGGTAAAATATATGGGTAGGTAGCGTTCATCCTTAAAGCAGTAAGCAATCTCAGGTTCATAGGATTCTCTTTTTTAAACATGGCGGCAAAATCAACCGCGTCAGGCCCGTTTATTTTTGATATGCTGTCGGTAAATGTCGCCTGCATCATAAAGCTAAGTGGCTGAGTAGATATTATCATTTTTTTTAGGTCCCGGGTTATTACTGAATTTAAAATCATAAGGGGTATGTGGGCACTACTTTCATCATGCTGGTAAAAGCCAATATTTTTATCGAGGAGATTACGTGTATTTGCGCTCAATTTTTGCTCAAAGGCATAGCCCCGGTCTTTAACATAACGGTAAGGCCCAACCGAAAATTTCTGGGCAGGGGATAGTAAGTCTCTTGCAATCATGGAAGAAAATACGGGGTTCAGTAGATCCTTTGAAATATCATTAATATATTTTATGTTTTGCAGGTCAATATTTTCTCCATTCGACTTGAGCCTTGACAATTCTCTGAAATAAGCGGCCGCCAGCATTCCTCCTGAAGCGCCGCTCATGAGGACCGTCTTTTTCATAATAGTCCCGTGACTGATACTATCAAGTTGCCCCAAAATGTTCATCGCAAATGTAGCGCTCCTGACCCCGCCCCCGCTAAAATTAAAAACGATCATTAAGGGTTTCTCCTCACCCTGCTTTTCTTTCCATCTGTTGAGAATGCCAATCATATTATTTTCATCAGCACTAATTTTTGACGGAGTATTTAATTCCTCCAGTCCCCGGAGGGAGTACTCCGGTCTTGATTTATTGGTATAATCAAGCCCGAAAGCTTTATTGCGGGGATCAATAATGTTGTATTGGTATAACATATTAAGAAGGATAAAAAGAAAAATAACAAACAGGATGCTCCAGCTTCGCAGGAAATAAGAGAGAGAACCGATTACTGCCATCAATAGAGCAAAAAGTACCAGGATGCTTGCTGCTGCCGGCACCTGGAATATTTTATAATCCAGGAAAAATCCAATAAATATCATAAAAATAAAAGCCAGCATAATGGTTATTATCGCGGAGACATGGTGCCGTTTAAATATAGTATCAAGGAACCCCTGGCTGTAGTGCCCCACCTTCCTTGCCTTATTTAGCCGGAACCTGGTTGTCAAATAATAACCAACCGGTAGCCCGAAATTATTTTCGGCAAAAGTCTCATCACTTTTTTCTGATTTTTTACTTTCACCAAAATCAGTAAAGCCGGGCTGAAATGTTCTTACAATTCTTCTGTCGGCTGTAAAAAAATAGGCAAAAGAAGTAACGAGTACCAATAAAAACCCACCGGTAAAGCCAGCGGCGATTGCAACAAATTCGGCAAGAGGAATCAACTCCATTTTCCTGTCAAAATAAAATGCTTCGAAAAAATAAACTACTAAAAAGCCGGTGGGAATAATGGCATTGTTGAGGCAGTATTTTAAAAAAGGTTTTGAGTTAGTGGCCAAAAAGCGAAAGCGCTTACTATGTAAAATAAAAGTGGTAATGTTCCAGCTCATCATGAAAATTCCTGTGGCAACACCAGTGATAGCGCCGCCTGCAGCGTTTACATTTCCCAGGTATTCGGGAGCAAGAAATAAAGTATTGGCGCCGAAAATTTTCAGAAAATTTCCGGTGATTGTAAAAAAAAGAATGAACCAGAAAACAAGAAGTACCTGGAATTTCCTGAAGTGAAGAAGTAATAGCTGGACGGGAAAGGAGTAATAAAAATTTTTTACAAACTTCTTCATAGTTCTGAATATTAGGTCCGTTCATGTAGTCCTGCGGAATCTACGCCTTTGAAGGCCTGATAATATACAACATAAAAACTATTGTGACCAGGAATAAGATAGCTACCAATTGATGGGCAACGCCAAACCAAACCAGGTTATTGCCAAAAGGCGAAGTTATCACGGTGGTTATGCCCAATACTACCTGTAGTATTATAACGACTAATGGAAGTAATCTCGTTTTTGTAAATAACCGGCTGCCCCTTATTTTTTTAGCACGGAAATACCATATAAATACAGCAATCAAAAGTATATAGGCAATGCCGCGATGAATAAACTGGATGGTAATTTTATTATCAATAAAATTTTTCCACCCGGGAGATAGCGTATTTATTGCCGCGGGAAACCATTGCCCGTTTATCTGTGGCCAGGTAGGTGCCGCGGTTGCAGCGTGCAAACCTGCCATAAATGCGCCATAGATCAATTGAAAAAAGAGTATGCAAAATATTATGACCGTGGTTTTTCTTAACGGGTTGCTTTTGGTTACCTGGCTCGCAGGTACCGAGAGACTTAACGCAAACCATAGTGTATAACAAAGTAAGAGCAGCGCCGCCATAAAATGAGTAGCCAGTTGTACATGACCCACAAACATTCTTTCAGGAACGAGTCCGCTTTCTACCATGATCCATCCTATAGCGCCCTGCATAATGCCGAGCAGAAATAATATAATGAATGGTATCACCATATCCTGTCTGAATTGTTTTTTCAGTAAAAAATAGAAAAAGCCAAATAAAAATACCAGGCCCATCAATCTTGCCCATGTACGATGAAACCATTCCCAGAAAAAAATAAATTTAAAATCACGTAGAGAAAAACTCCTATTCATATATCGAAACTGGTCGGTGTGCTTATACTTATCAAATTCGGCCATCCATTGTGCGGTGTGTAGCGGCGGCAATGTCCCTGTAATAGGCTTCCATTCGGTAATGCTTAATCCTGATTCTGTTAAACGCGTAATACCCCCCAATAAAATCTGAACTACCAGCATAATGACCCCGGCAAAAAGCCATCGCGCTACATATTTGGAAGAATCACTTCGCAACCTTGCCTGCATATCTTTCTTTTATTTCCGGGCAAAGTTAACCCCGCAATGGCATAGATGTGGTAAGAATCACTTTTTTAAAAAGTTATTATTGTTGTTCTTAAAGGAATATCCAATTCTTTAAAATTATCCGGTGACAGGATTTGTAAGCCCCCATCTCCGTATATAAGGCGCAGGGATGAGGAAAAGACTGACAAAAAAAACTGCCTTTTCAAAATCGTCGTTTATTTTTGATAAAAAAATTGCTTCTTCCGTTTTTCCATAATAAGTTTTTTGAGGCCGGTATTGATGAGGCGGGACGTGGATGTTTTGCGGGCCCGGTATATGCGGCGGCGGTTATATTACCTAAAGATTTTTATCATCCTTTACTTAATGACTCAAAACTGTTGACAAAAGAAGAGAGAGAATTGCTTCGGCCGATTATAGAAAGGGAAAGTCTTTCTTATGCGGTTGCCAGTGTAAGTAATGATGAAATTGACCGCATTAATATTTTACAGGCATCCTTTAAAGCGATGCACCTTGCACTAAACAAGCTCAAAAGCAAACCAGATATTTTATTGGTTGATGGCAACCGGTTTAAACCTTATAAAAAAATGCCGTATCACTGTATCATAAAGGGAGATGGAATGTACGCATCTATTGCTGCCGCAAGCGTATTGGCCAAAACGTACCGTGACGACTGCATGATAGGCCTGCACGAAAAGTTTGCAATGTATAGCTGGCACAATAATAAAGGCTACGGAACCCGTGAGCACCGAAGCGCCATTGAAGTGCATGGTTTGTGCAGGTATCACCGACGTAGTTTTAATATTTATGCGGTACAACTTCCCAACGATCCTGGCGTAGGAAACCAGGACTAAATTATCCTGCCGTACCCATTCAGCTATTCTAATTTTTTGGAATTATTTTTTTTTCGTTAAACCTGGCTGGCTTTTGCCCGTCATAGATTCATAATTTAACCATTTCAACCAAATTTATGAAAATAAAATTTTTAATAATCCTTGCCATAGCCTTTGGATTCAGTATAAGCAATTCAAATGCACAAATAAGACAAAGGTCCGCAAACCAGCATCATCGCATAAACCAGGGTGTAAAAAGTGGTGAGCTCACGAGGGCCGAAACGAGAAATGTGAGAGCAGGTCAGAAAGATCTTCACCAGGATGTGAAACTTGCAAAATCTGACGGAAAGATCACCAGGGGCGAGAGAAAAATACTGAAAAGGGAAGAAAGAAAAAACAGCCGCAAAATTTACAGGAAAAAACACAACGCAAGGGAAAGAAATTAAATTTTTTTTTAAAGTGGGCGGATTTTTCAAATTGCCTCCGGCTGAGCGGAGGCTTTTTTATGCCCGCCATTCACCAAGCCCCTGCCGGATTACCGTCCACTCATCAGAGGTGCAGTCCACTACCGTAGACGGCACTATGCCACCGGGCCCGCCGTCTATAACGTAATCTACCATTTTACCGAACTTTTCATATATGACTTCCGGGTCCGTATATTCTTCTACCATTTCCCCCGGAAGAGAGGCACTCAAAATAGGATTGCCCAATGTTGAAAGAATCGCGCTGCATATAACGTTATTGGGTACACGCAACCCAACGGTATCTTTTTTACTTTTTAGCAATTTAGGTACCTGCTTACTCGCGGGAAGAATAAAAGTGTACGGTCCGGGCAAATGATTTTTTAGTACCCTGTACAAAGGTGTATCAATACTTTTTGTATAATCGCTGAGATGACTCAGATCGCGGCAAATAAAAGACAGCTGCGCTTTGTGAGGATCTATATGTTTTATTTGACAAATACGCTCCACCGCTTTTGGCTGGTATATATCGCAGCCCAGGCCATAAATCGTATCGGTTGGATAAATGATTACGCCACCGCCCTTAAGGCAATCTGCAATTTGCGATAACAACCTTTCCTGTGGATTTTGTGGATGAACATGCAGCAACATAATATTATTTTATTACAAAGTTAAGAATTAGATCAAAACTGATTAAATTCAGCCCCGGCGTATTTTAGATTGTCGTTTATTTAAAGGGTTTTTAAGGTTACCAACTTTAAATACACCACCATTTATTGTGGATATAAATAAAAGGTTGGCAACCCTTGGCGACAATTTCAAAAGCGCTCAATCGTTCCCGGCAAAGTATAAAAGGAAACATCCCGTATAATCTTTTACATTTGCAACGCTAAACCAAAAATTAAATTTAAATATATTATGGCGATTATTACCCTGGGCAGTATGGCCTTTGATGCTATTGAAACACCTTTTGGAAAAATTGATAAAATCGTCGGTGGTTCTGCTACTTACGTAGCGTATGCAGCAAGTCATTTAACGCAGCCTGTGCAGCAAATTTCAATCATTGGAGATGATTTTCCCGAACAGGAGATGGCCGAATTGAAAAAGCGAGGCGTGCAAATGGCAGGTGTTGAAATGGTTCCTGGTAAAAAATCTTTCTTTTGGAGCGGCCGGTACCACCTTGATATGAACACCCGTGATACTTTAATTACCGATCTGAATGTACTCGCAGATTTTAATCCAAAGGTTCCGGAAGAATACCAGGGCTCTGAATTTCTGATGCTGGGAAATTTGATGCCGAGTCTCCAGATAAGCGTAATTAACCAGTTGAGAACAAGACCCAAATTAATTGTACTGGACACAATGAATTTTTGGATGGAAAGCGCACTTGAAGATTTAAAAAAAGTGTTGACAATGGTAGATGTGCTGATGATTAACGATAGTGAAGCAAGGCAATTGAGTGGTGAATTTTCAATAGTAAAGGCTGCTAAAAAAATTATAGAAATGGGCCCCAAATTTCTTATCGTTAAAAAAGGAGAACATGGCGCCTTATTATTTTATGAAAATCATGTTTTTTTCGCTCCCGCATTACCGCTGGAAGACGTTTTTGACCCAACCGGTGCCGGTGATACGTTTGCCGGTGGCTTTATAGGGCACCTGGCCCGAACGAAAGATATTAGTTTTGAAAATATGAAAACCGCCATCATTGTGGGTTCCGCCATGGCAAGTTTCTGTGTTGAAAAATTCGGACCACAACGTTTAAAAGAGATATCAAAAAGTGATATTGATCTCCGCCTGAAAGAATTTGTGCAATTAGTAAATTTTGATATCGACCTGGTTTAACATTCCTATCGAACTAATTGTGATGTGTGATATAAGACGTCTCCACGCCAATCTTTAATACCCCATGTATGCTTGAAATAATTGCACTTATATTCTTAACGAAGGAGATTGGCAAGCTTGCCCATACCAAGGGGCTAAAAGTGCTCACCTGGAAAATCTACACAATTGTTGCCTGGATTGTATCAGAAATTATTGGTGTATTTGTCGGTGTCATGATCTTTGGTGTGAATAATTTATTCTCGGTGGTATTGGTTGGCTTAACCTTTGCGATAACAAGTTATTTTATTATAAAGGCACAACTTAATAAACTTCCAGATTATTTTGATGATGATATAAACAGGATTGGTGAGAATTAATGACTGTGTTTATACAATCAATCCTGGTAGTCTTATTTATTGTGTCCTCCTTGCCAATACAATCGTATTCTTAAATTGTTTCTTCTTCCCGTCCTTATTAAAAATTTCGGTGTAAATGATATAAATGCCCTGTGGCAAATTTCTATTCTTATCATCAAGTCCATCCCACCGGTAGTAGCCTTTTAGGCTACCTAAAGCGTTTCGTTGAAGATACCGAACCGCACGGCCTGAAGCATCAAATATGATGATGTTGGTTACGTATCCGGGAGAAGGAAAATTATATTCTACCATAGCAAAGTCATCAATGCCATCATTATCGGGAGAAAAAATACCCGGTGTAACTTTTATCTCTCCTTTTATTTGTTCGTTTATTCTATACTGCGAGTTCTTATAACCGGGTGTTCCATAACCGGCAGATGTCGCTGCCGAATGAAAGTTATTCTGAAGTGAAGGACCGTCATAATCTATTCGTTCCAAAGAAACACCTTCCGTGTTTGAGATCAAAGGAAAATGCCATTTATCGGCATAGTGAACTTCGTCTGTTATTAGTCCCTGGTTATTTAAAATAATTACATACCCGGCATCATCTGGGAAAGAAGGCATGGGGCTTACCTGTATAAAAGCATCAGGATTGGTTGCCAGGTACTGGCTCTTTACTGCCTCAGGGTCCGGGGTAAGCACCGTAAAATCACCTGGAAAAAATAAAATACTTTCCCCGGTGATCCTTTGAATGCTGCTGATAACGTTGCTACTGTTGCGGTTGGCAATAAAAATCTGGCTAAGGTCAATTATCTTTTGAGAGCGGTTATACAATTCCACATAATCAGCGCCCCCGGTCTTTGGATTAAAAAGTACTTCATTAACTACGATATCCAAACTATCGGCCTCCTGTGACAGCCCAAACCTAGCCTTGTTTTTTATCCCAATTGTGTTCCCAATACAATCGCTAACATTTACCACGGTAACAGTATACACAGTTCCTGTGATCATTGGCGTGTTTAGTACAATATGTACCTTGTCAAAAACCGGTGAAATAGTTTCTACATGTATAGGAACAATACCATTGTCAAACATGTAATTGTTCAGCGCGGCGGCTCCCAGGCTATCCAAAGGCTTGTCAAAGAACAAAGTGATATTTGTATTGTCTATCGCGAAGGAACGTAAAAGTTTGGGAGCAGTTTTATCCATATTTATTCCGTCCACTGAATTTTTTTCGCCCGGAGTTCCTCCCCTTACATCTTTGCTGGCCGTCCAATTGCTAATGCCACTACACGGATTTTTTGTATTGATCATTTCGAGTGCCCATCCGCCGTCTTTTTTGAGTTCATTTTTATACCATAATGAAGTATATTGAACAGAATGAATTGCCTTTCCCGCAGAAGAAAAAAGTGAAATAAGATCACCATCATTATCAAGAGAAGGAAAACGGGTAACGCTGATTACTTTTCCAAAGGGAGCAAGCGATGAAACAGCGGAAGCCCCACAAACAATTACAAAGCTATCTGGCTGTAAAATAAAATCAGGTATATCGCCTGAAGTGACCGTTACATCAGACAGTTTCCATCCCTCCAAATTAATAGGAAAAGCCGATGTATTTCTCAACTCAATCCATTCACTGTTCGGAAGACCCACCTGTGGAACCGGGTCAGCCATTATCTCATCAATCACTACATTGTATCGCTGAGGAATATAAAAGCTAAAATTTGCCGTGCCGTTAAGTATTATGTTTCCTGCAAGATCTCTGATACCATTAATAGTTAGCGTATACACGGTTCCGTTAGTAAAAGCAGTGGCAAATGTAAGATGTACAACCGACGGGTTTACCGCATCTTGTATCGCTGTTGCGGGGTTTCCCAGGTTATTATTTACGGAATAATTGGTCGCAAGCAGGCTGCTCACGCTTTCAACAGGCTCATTAAATAACACATCAAGTGTATTGGATGAAATTGCAGCAGCAGATTGAACGAACGGCGGTGTAATATCGGGTTCATAATTTCTTATTTCAATGTCGTCAAAAAAGTGCTTCTGAAAAAAGGAAGCGGTACTTTGCTTTATCGAAAAGCCAAAAAAGGACGAAACCGTATACCTATCATCGGTAACCGTTCCTTCGGAAATATAGGCATCCCCGGTACCACTCATATCCCTGTAAAGTATCCATTGATTGCCGGCATCTCTTATCACTCTAACTTTCATCGCATTATTACTATTGCTTACAACGCCATTTGAACCATCAATTATCCGGGTTACAATTCCTCCCGCATCTTTACGGTACAGGCTTATTTCATCATCGGTATTTCCTATACGAACAAAATAGCCCGTGTTGGAATTTAAAGCTAAGTCAGCATCTGAAGCTGTTAAATAAATATCAATGTAATTGGCAGAAGAAGGATTAAAACCCATCCGGATATACATTTCCCATTGAGCCGACGTAGCAAGAGAATTTGGCGTAGTGAGAAAATAATTGCTATTTGCGACTGTGTTATTACTTTGCAGTTGAAAAGATGAATTTACAATAAAACCAGGTGCATTGCCTGACCATTTCGGATTGTCCGTAAAGTCACCATCATTAAAGTTTTCTGAAAGTTGCGCTTTTGAGAACAAGCCTGTAAACAAGAATATGCAAAAACACGATATAAAGTTTCTTGCCATAAACAGTAGCTTTATCTTACAATATACTCAATTATAGATTGGTTTATTGGATTTTTAATAATATAAAAAAACGTAAAATGAAAGTTGCCGTAGTAGGTGCCACTGGCCTTGTGGGGAGCAAAATGTTACAAATCCTGGAAGAAAGAAATTTCCCGGTCTCAGAAATTATTCCTGTAGCTTCTGAAAAATCAATTGGAAAAGAAATCACTTTTAAAAATAAAAAGTACAAAGTAGTTTCAGCAGAAGATGCCATAGCTGCAAAGCCCGCTATCGCAATATTTTCTGCCGGTGGAGGTACGTCACTGGCATTGGCGCCGAAGTTTGCTAAAGCAGGTATTACTGTTATTGATAATTCTTCAGCATGGCGTATGGATCCGTCAAAAAAATTAATTGTTCCGGAAGTAAACGCGGCTGTTTTAACCAAAGAAGATAAAATTATAGCCAATCCTAATTGTTCCACTATTCAAATGGTACTGGTGTTAGACCCGCTTCACAAAAAATATAAAATAAAAAGAGTGGTTGTTTCCACTTACCAGAGCGTAACCGGAACCGGGGTAAAAGCCGTGCAGCAAATGGTTAATGAACGAAATAATGTGCAGGGCGAAATGGCCTATAAATATCCCATTGATAAAAATGCGATACCACAGATTGATGTTTTTGTGGAAAATGGTTACACCAAAGAAGAAATGAAAATGGTGAATGAAACCAGGAAGATTATGGGTGATGACAGCATTCAACTAACGGCGACCTGTGTACGCATTCCTGTAATGGGTGGCCACAGTGAAAGTGTCAATATCGAATTCGAAAATGATTTTGACCTTAATGATGTAAAAGAACTTTTATCAAATGCCCCCGGGGTAGTTATACAGGACGATATAGATAATTTTATTTACCCGATGCCTTTGACAGCGCACGAAAAGGATGAAACTTTTGTAGGAAGAATACGCCGGGACGAATCGCAACCCAATACTTTAAACTGCTGGATCGTAAGTGATAACCTTCGTAAAGGAGCTGCTACCAATGCTGTGCAGATAGCGGAATATTTATGTAAAGAGGGGATCGTTGACGGAAATTAAACGGGCTGAATTGTTTAATTGCCAGGTTGTTTTTAAAACAGTTTCCGGTAAATAATGAACCTGCAGGTGCGGCGAGATGCTATTACGTCAATTTACTCAACGCCTCTTTTAGTTTACCTAGCATTTCCGGAATCTCTTCCTTCCTGCAAGTGCCAACACTCAGGCGATACCAGTCAGAATTTTTTGAAGCACCAAAGGCAGAGAATGGAACTATCGCAAGTTTGGCTTCATTTAAAACATAAGAAGTGACATCGGCCTGCGTAGCAAGTACTTCGCCGTTGTCAACTTTTTTCCCCGCAAGACTTATCTGTATAGTCAGGTAAATAGCCGCCTGCGGCGCGCATGCATCCACTGGGAAACCTTCTGATTTTAGTTCCTGAAAACCTTTATATATGAGTTGTAATCTTTCTTCCAGTTCTTTTTTAAAATGAAATAGATACGAATCAATGGCATCATTTTGCAGTAAAAATTTTGCTGTTGCATGCTGCTCAGCCATTGGGCTCCAGGCACCTACATGGCTGTTGATAGCCTTTATTTTCGCAAGGATAAGCTCCGGGCCTAAAACCCAGCCAACACGAACTCCGGTTGATGCAAAGGCTTTACTAACGCCATCTATAAAAATGGTATAGTCTTTCATTTCAGGGCGCAGCCCAACAGGATTGTAATGCCTCGTATCGCCAAAAGTAAGGGTCCAGTACATCTGGTCATACATCACATATAATTTCCTGTCCTCTTCGCCGCGCCGCATATTTTCTTCCAAGACCATGTCGCATATTTTTTCCAGTTCTTCTTTTTTAAAAACGGTACCAGTGGGATTTAATGGTGAACATAATGCGATAAGAACTGCACCCTTGATATGCGGCCGGATATCTTCTGCGGTAGGCATAAAATCATGTTCTACGGTGGTCTCTATTACTTCGTGTTGTCCTTCTACAAAATGAACATAATGATTATTATTCCAGCTTGGAACAGAATAGATCACTTTATCATTTTTATCGACCAATGCCCGATACAAAGCATAGATCAGTGGCCGGCCACCGGCTGCTATTAATATTTCTTTGGTATCGTATTGCAGCCCTTCCCTTTCTTTTATAAATGAAGAAACCGCTTCCCTGAGTGAGAGAATCCCATCCGCTGGAGGATACGTGGTGAATTTATTCCTGTAAGCATTTACTATTTCATCCTCAAGCTTTTGAGGGATTGGAAAAATAGATGAATCAAAATCCCCTATAGTAAAATTGTAAATGGTATCGCCTTGTTTAATTTTTTCCTTTATTTCTCCACCCAGGCGCACTATCTCAGATCCTATCAATGTTTCCGCAAG
>JBDTOV010000102.1:0-18604 GCA_039933035.1 Ginsengibacter sp.
AAATAAACCTGCATGAATTATTATTGGCAAACCGGAATAAAAGTGTTGAAGAAGGAATGACTTCTTTTTCAGAAAGGATGGCATGGAGGTTATGGAAAATGTCTTCATTGAAAAGGAGAATGATGAATATGGGAAACGGGCACCTGAAATCGAAGGTGGTTAATAAGTTATTTAAGGACTGGAATAAACATCGCTCACCACTTGAGTTCAGCCAAAAGACTTTTAACGAAATGTGGAAAGACAAAGAAAAATTAAAATAGAATAATCCTAGTGTTTAAAATGCCGCAAGCCGGTATTCACCATCACAAGATTATTTTCTTTGCAATACGCTATAGAATCTTTATCACGTATGGAACCCCCGGGTTGTATAAACGCGGTAACACCTGCTTCATGTGCAATCTTTACGCAATCATCAAAAGGGAAAAATGCATCGCTGGCAACAACTGAATTGTTCAGATCAAAATTAAATTGAATGGCTTTGGCGATTGATTGCCTCAAGGCGTCTACACGTGAAGTTTGCCCGCAACCTTTACCTATCAATTGTTTATCTTTTATAATCGCAATTGCATTACTTTTTAAATGTTTACAAACAAGGTTGGCAAATTTCAAATTGTCTTTTTCTTCTTCAGTAGAATTTCTTCCGCCTTCTTCTTTCCATTCGGCAAAATTGCCTTTATCAAAATCCTGCGATAAAATTCCATTTAAAACAGTTTTTGACATTTGTTCTTTTCCCGGAAAATTTTTCGTTTTAAGAAGAATTCTGTTCTTTTTAGACTGAAGAACTTCCAAAGCGTCCTCATCAAAGGCAGGCGCCATCAACACTTCAAAAAATAAACTGTTTAGCGTATCCGCGGTTTTTTTATCAACGGTGCTATTGACAACCAATACACCCCCAAAGGCGCTTTCCGGATCTCCTGACAATGCAGCATTAAAAGCTTCGTTTGTATTTTGCCTTTGTGCTATACCGCAAACATTCGTGTGTTTTATAATAGCAAATGTGACGCTGTGGTTCTCTTCAACATTAAATTCATTGATAACCTGGATGGCTGCGTCCACATCAACTAAATTGTTGTAAGAAAGTTCTTTACCATGAAGTTGCTCAAAAACTTCTGAGAGATAACCGGTAAATGAGGCCTGTTGGTGTGGATTCTCTCCATAACGCAATTCCTTTTTTTCGGTAGCAAATGGGTTTAAAAATGACGTTTTATTGAAATAATTTGAAATGGCTATGTCATATCCTGAACAAATATCGAACGCTTTGGCTGCAAATTGTTTTCTTTCTTCCAGCGATGTCTCTGCATTGTTATTCGATAAAATATTTTCAAGAGCCGCATAATTACTTTTATCGGCAATAACCAGGACATTTGCAAAATTTTTGGCTGCCGCCCGTATCATAGACGGACCGCCGACATCAATTTTTTCGATGATGGTTTTCTCGTCATTTGTTGATCGTACAGTTTCCTCAAATGGATACAGGTCTATGATCACTAGATCTATTTCAGGAATATTATATTGCTTCATTTCCTCCAAATCACATGCCATTTCCCGCCTTCCAAGGATACCTCCAAATACAGATGGATGCAGGGTTTTAACCCTTCCACCGAGGATGGAAGGAAAGCCTGTGAGCGATTCAACAGCTACGCAGGAAATGCCCGCGGCTTCAATATATTCTTGAGTACCACCGGTAGTAAATATGGTAATATTTTGCTTCTTCAAAAGCTGGATGATGTTTTCCAATCCATCTTTATAATAAACCGAGATGAGAGCAGATTGTATTTTTTTTTGCATAAGACTTTGGAGAAAATTAAGCTTAGAGATCTGTTACAAAAGCACCCTGTTCAGGAACAGAATGAAAACGCAAATGTAATTCTTCGCAGTCTTTCTTCCATTTATCAATTTTCCACATCGGGTTGGAAGCATCAAAAATATAAAGGCTGCAGTTAAAAACCTTTGCCAGGTTTGGTATAAATAGTTTGGGATTTTTTGACACCAAAATATAGTCAACATCCACCTTACTTGCGGGTTGCTCATAAGTAATGGCCGAGTCAATCAACAATATTCTTTTTCCATAAAACTGGTAGAAATTATTGTGTTGGTATAATTGTCGTCCAATCAATCTTGCAGGACGAAGCATTAATGAAATTCGCCCGGGCTTCAAATGAAAATTCTGCAACAGACCCTCCGCGGCAAGATCACTATCCCCGATAAAATGATACTCATGTCCACTTGCAAAATCTATTGCTTTGTGAGCCGGAATATTATAGACAATTATTTTTTTCTGTTGGGAAAACCCCCATTTTTTAAAAGCAGTTAAACCGATAAAAATGAACATGGCGCATATGCCGAATTTAAAAGCAGTAATATTTTTTTTAATAAGCCAATAAAGAATACCCGTAAAAACCGCGTATAATAGAATGGTTCCCGTTACTGATAGCGAAATGCCATCCCACACAGAAAAAGGCAATTTATTGATCATTAAAACCGTGTGGTTCAACAGCCAAATGGAAACGCTAATAATTTTGCCCAAATAAATTGCAACAAAACGCAGCGGAGAAATCAATACTAGAAGAAGACATCCCCAAAGAACAATAGTTGAAAGCGGTATTGCAATCATATTAGATAGCAGGAATAATAAAGGAAATTGGTGAAAATAATACAGGCATATTGGTAATGTAAATACCTGCGCCGCTAAAGAAACTGAAGCAAGCTTCCATGTTTTATCCAATAATTTATTGCTGAAATAAAACCAGTTATAAATATACCGTTGCGAAATTACTATACCCAGAACGGCAAGATATGATAGCTGGAAGCCTACATCCCACAGCATAAAAGGATCGTAGCATAGCAATATAAAAGCTGACATTGCCAATGAGTTATAAATGGAGGAATTTTTTTTGAAAGTCAATCCGGTAGCGATAAAGCTGAACATCACGGCCGAACGAAGCACAGAAGCTGATGCGCCGGTAAGCAATGCAAAAAACCATAAACAAAACAGTATAACAACCAGGCGTAAAAGTTTTGATCTTTTTAAGAACGGAATTTTACCGGTTATCCAAAGAAGTATGGCATAAATCAATGCGAGGTGCAACCCGGAAATGGCAATTAAATGCACAACACCTGCATTACTATAGGCCTGTACAAGATCTTTATCAAGGTCTATCTTATATCCTATAAGCAACGCTTTGGCAAGTGCTGATTCATCGTTTCCCTCTATGTATTGGTTAAGCACATTTATAACGAATTGCCGTGTTTTAAAAATCGATCGTTTGTAAAAATTTGTGCGCGGGCCCTGTAGCAAAGCCCACTCATTCTGTTTAAGATAGCATTGATGAAATATTTGTTGAAAAGAACAATACCGTACATAATCGAAACCTGCAGGGTTCCCTGAATTTTTTATTTCCTGTAAATCCTTTTTTATAATAATCCTGGTGCCATATTGAATAGTATTCATTGCAGAATCCCTGGCAAAATAGACTAAGAGGTTACCGGTAGCAGAATAGGCTGAATCCTTTTTAATAATTGCCTCGACCTTTACAAGAGCTTTATAAGATTTATTTTTTTCGACCGGTGGTTCAAGTACAGTTGCCAGGATATAAGAACTGGTGTCATACCGGTTTCCATACCAATCATAATGATTTCGTATGTCCTTATTCCAGGTAAGGAAAAGCCCGGCAATTATCATAAAAATTGTAATGATAATACCGTTGACCGCCCGGGCTATAAACCGGTAAGCGAATGGCAGGAACCTGAAAATAACATATGCTGAAGCCGTTGTGGCGCCCGCAATAATTATGCTGCTAATTTTAAATTTAACATAGAATTCGACGATAATACCTGCTATAACGGGAAGCAATAGACGGAGGAAGGGCGCTTTCTTCCAAATAAATATTTTATAGACTTTGGCCATATAAAAAATTGTTACCTGCGAAAAAACGATCTATAAAAAGGATAAAGAATATAACTCCTGGGGTGCTTCCGAAAAGGAAGACTCAATCGGAATTCCAAAATACAATATAAAATGAGATTTTAAAATAGGGAAGGCGCTTATTTTATTGGTTTGATAGTTTTAAGCCACCTTAAATATTTCAGCGGCATTTGTGCCCGTCCGTGTATCGCTGCTTATCCTCATAAAAAAAGTTGCAGTCTTTTTGCGCACCCGTTCCTCATTCAGGTCAATGCTTCTTTCTTTATAATGGCCGGGAGCGGCAGTAAACCCGGTAGTGTTTGCGGAGTAAATGTCCCATTGACTGAATGCATTGCTTCCCTTATTTTTGGGAGAAAAAAAGTTATTTGTGTCCATATAGATATTTTTGTTAAATACTAAATTAGTTAGTAAATTTATGCTAAAATAATTGCTACAGGAGATTAATTATTATGAAACCAGGAAACTTTTTCTCTTATGGAGAACATGAATTTTTTGAATACATGCTGGCGGCAAAACCTGACGCAGCCGTGTGTGAAAAAGTGATGACCGAGCGACAAATCTTTTATGATACTTATAAAGAAGGGGCAGCCGGTAACACGAAACCACATATTGCAGTGAGTAGTTTTTTTGCCCGGGAAGAGATGGAGGAAACGATCATTCGATGGGTGCAACGCATTTGCGGGAAGCAACAAGGCTTTGCTGTTACGTTAAATAATTACAGTGGGTTTCCTCCCGGAACTATTTACCTGCGGGTTCAAAATGTAAAGCCCTTTCAACACCTGGCAAAAGAATTGCACGTTATAAATACATACGTTAGTGATTGTTTGTGCCCCCCTGTGAAATTTGTTTCGAAGCCATATATAACCCTTGCGGGGTGTCTACCTGAAGAGATTTTTTTTAAAGCATTAATACAATATGCCCATAAGTCATTCCATGAAACGTTTTTGGTAAACGAATTGCAATTACTGAAAAGAAAACATCAATATGATACCTGTAAATCTATAAATGTATTTGGGCTTCAGCCGGCAGAAATGAACGGTTCAACTAATTCTTAAAATATAAAGCTTTATCTATGGATACAAAATCATTATTACAAATTCCCGGTTATCGCTACAATGAATATCTTTTGGTGCTAAGCCCGCATGAAGAGCTGTGGCATAAAATAAAAAAAGTAAAAGATGAATTTTCAGAAAACTATAAATCTGAGCAGGCAAAGTGGGGCAAGCCACATATTGCGCTCATAAACTTTGTACAGTTTGAAATGATGGAAGAAAAACTGGTGAACCGTTTGAAAACGATTGCCATGGGTTATACACCATTCAAAGTTGAGTTGAAAGATTTTGGAAGTTTCCCAAGTCATACAATTTATATAAATATTGAAAGCAAACAACAGGTGCAGAACTTGACAAAGGAATTAAGACCTGCACGACGGTTGATGACTTTAAATAAAGAGAACAAACCACATTTTATTGATAACCCATATATAAATGTTGCACGAAAATTATTGCCATGGCAATATGAAAAAGCCTGGCTTGAATATAGTCACCGTCATTTCACCGGGCGTTTTATTGCAGATGGCATGTTGCTCATAAAACGAAGAGTGGGAGATAAAGCCTATCAAATTGTTCAGCGATTTGAGTTTATGAATTTGCCTGTTACTACAAAACAGGGAGCATTATTTGTGTAAACTATCCCGTCTCATTACAATTTTTTTAGGAGACACCTATATGCTCCGGGGATTTCTGTACTCCGGAATGCAAGACCGGGTTTTATCATCATATTCCACAAAAATTTTACCATGTCGAACCAACTAAAGCAGGATCATTTCAAAGTTGCTGCACAACAAAAAGAGGAAGGCGATCAGTACCTGGCCGGTCGTGGCGCGCAATTCAATACAAAAAATAAATTTTTAAAAAATCAAAATGTACGGGAACATGTTGAAGCTATAGATGATTGGGAAGTACCCAATGCTGCGACACAATATATAGAGCAGCAGGTAAAAAGTATTGTAAACAAAGTAGAAAGCCCCGACTTAAGTATGATGTACAGTATGAACCCGTATGCAGGCTGCGAGCACGGTTGTATTTATTGTTACGCCCGCAATGTGCATGAATATTGGGGCTACAGCGCAGGACTCGATTTTGAAAGAAAGATTATTGTGAAGATGAATGCGCCTGAAATGCTGCGTAAATTTCTAATGAATAAAAAATACGATCCCACGCCGATCATGTTAAGTGGCAATACGGATTGTTACCAGCCTGCAGAACAAAAATATCGCTTGACCAGGAGCTTGCTTGAAGTATGCAATCAATTCAATCAGCCGGTTGGTATCCTCACCAAAAATTCATGGATCATAAAAGACAAAGACGTGTTGCAGGAAATGGCGAAGAAGAATTTAGTCACAGCCATGGTTTCTATCACATCATTTAATGAAGACCTCCGAAGAATAATGGAGCCAAGAACAGCGACCGCCACACAAAGATTGAAAGTAATAGAAGAACTAAGCAATGCGGGTATACGCATGGGGATCATGATGGGACCAATGATACCCGGATTAAATGAACATGAAATGCAAAGAATAATGAAGGCCGCAAAAGAAGCCGGCGCAAAGTTTACGGCTTATACTTTTATTCGCCTGAATGGAGCCATCCAATTTTTATTTAAAGACTGGTTGTATAAAAATTTTCCTGACCGCGCCGATAAAGTGTGGCACCTGATCGGTAGCAGCCACGATGGTAAAGTGAACGACAGCCGCTGGGGCGTGAGGATGCGTGGCGAAGGTGGCATTGCTGAAATGGTAAACATGCAATATAAAAAATATGGAAAGCTATATGGAATGAATAATGACCGGTGGGAACTGGATAGTAGTATTTTCAGAAGGCCGGGAGAACAGGGGAGGTTGTTTTGAGGAATGAAATAACTTAATATTTTGCCACGTGTTATTATATTTACAAAAAACAAAAATGAAGATTGACCTATCAGAAGGTTTGAATCTTAGGGTTGAGGGTGAAATAGGTAAGTACAATACATTGCCTGTTGAATACTTAGTAAAACTTGCCCAGAACCTTCAGCAATTTCTTCAAGACATTGCTCAACATCAACTTGAAGTTGACGGGGCTATAGATTTGAGTAATTTTAAAATCGAATTGTCAGGATTTAAAATTGGTAGTGCTATCCCTGAATTTAAATTTACTCCTAGAATTAAAACAGTAACAAGTGGAGATGTCCTTCAGCAAAGAAAATTTGTTAATAACAAATTCGATGAGTTCCTCAAGGTTGCTAATATAGGAGATTATAACGAAATAAAAAGTTTAGTACCTCAGGCGAAAACTAGAAATATAATTGTTCAAGATCTATACAATTTTACCACAACTTTTGGCAATTCGCCTTTTAGCGTTGTTGAATTAAAGGGAAAAAGAATTATTCCGGTATATAAGATACATAGATTTAAAACAGAAATAAAGGACAAACTACTTACTAAAATAACTCTTAGCGAAGAACTAAAAGAGGAATACGATGCTGTTGCCAGGGTTAAAATTATAAAAAGAGGAGAATTAATAAAACGAATACCAAAAGATATGTTCGTTGGAAAACATGCTGAAACTGCCTATAGCATGGAAACTATTGTAAATGATAGTACAACTTATCTGCTCTCATTTCCTTTGATTTGTAAAATTGAAAAGGAGGATAATTATTATGTTATCCAATCTGAGATGCTGGGTATTGTTGGCACCGGATTAACAATTGATGATGCCGAAGAAAATTTTTCTGAAGAGTTTCATTTTATTTACCAGAGATATAATGAGCTTTCGGAAAATGAAATGAGCGATAGGATAAGACGCATTAAAAATATCTTGAACTCAATCGTTTTTAAAATCGAGGAATAATGACTGTTTTAGACGCAAAAAAGACATATAATAATTTATTAAGCAAAGGCTTTAAATTAGGAAAAGGAGATCATAAATTTCTTGAATTTTATTATAAAGGAAAATACATACTTCAAACGAAAATAAGTCATGGAGAAAAAGAACTTGAGGAATTTCATATTGGTATGATGAAAAGGCAGTGTAAGCTTGAAAAAAGCGAATTTCTCGATCTGGCTAATTGTCCACTTTCCGTTGATGATTATATAGATATTTTAAAGAGAAACGGAACAATCAGCCCATTGGATTTTAATAATGAAGAACTTAAAAATAATCCTACTACTAAGAAAAAACCGATATCTAAGCGTTAATAAAAAATACACAGACTCAAAATTCCTGATTTCAATTTATTTTTTTGTCACAATCAAGTATCGAATGGACAGAGATGACATGGAACCCAACAACAGGCTGTAACAAGGTTTCAGCAGGTTGCAAATATTGTTATGCAGAAGTTATGACGAGACGCCTGCAGGCAATGGGTATTGAAAAATATAAAGATGGCTTTAAAGTAAGAACACATGAAGATGCTTTGAATATTCCTTACACATGGAAGAAGCCAAAGGTTGTTTTTGTAAATTCGATGAGTGATTTATTTCATCCGGAAGTTCCTTTAGAATTTATACAAAAGGTTTTTGAAGTGATGAACAGTACGCCTCAGCACACTTACCAGGTGCTTACAAAAAGAGCAGAAAGGTTGTATGAGCTACATCATCTTTTAAATTGGACAAAAAATATTTGGATGGGCGTTTCAGTAGAAGATGGAAGAGTAATTGACAGAATTGATTTTTTAAGAGAGACGGATGCGGTAACAAAATTTCTTTCCTGCGAACCTTTGATTGGCCCACTACGTAATATGAATCTCAAAAATATTGATTGGGCAATTGTTGGCGGAGAAAGCGGAAGAAAAGCGACGCCTATGAATGAACTTTGGGTTTGGGATATTAAAGAACAATGCAGGGATCAGGAAGTTGCTTTCTTCTTTAAACAATGGGGGGGTATTAATAAAAAGAAAGCAGGAAGGGAACTGGCAGGGATGACTTATGATGAAATGCCGGTCGTATAAAAACGACAATAGCAATATTTAATCATCCTTGAAAATCTAAAGTAGGATTTTTGGATTTTCAAGGTTGCGAATTTCAATCCTCAATTACTTTTCAAATGAGTCTATTAAAAACTACAAACATTTTTATTGCCTTAATCTTCTTTGCCACTCCTTTTAAATTATCAGCGCAGGCAGGGAACGACAGCCTCATTGCTCAATTATCACGTAAGTGGGCTAACGCCAAAGTATATGCGTTAAAAATGGCGGAGCTGATGCCCGAAGAATATTATGATTTTAAACCGGTTCCGGAAGAGATGGGTTTTAAACAACAGCTTTTGCATATCGCGGATAATATAGAATGGCTCTCATCTTCTTATCTTTTTGTTCCAAAGAGAAATAAAATTGACACGGCAGTGCAAGGCAAAATTGCAGTAATGAAAATATTAAGTGATGCTTATGATATGGGAATGATGGCGCACAAAAATATTTCTGCTAAACAACTTGATGAAGTAGTTCCATTTTTTGCAGGCCCAATGTCAAGAAGACAAATAATGATTTTAATGCATGATCATCAAACACATCATCTCGGTCAACTCATAGTCTATATTCGTTTAAATGGAATAAAACCTCCCGACTATGTTGGATGGTAATGACGAAAATGTAAATAACAGGTAAGGCCCGGCGGAGGCCATATTTTTAGTAACTAAAATAAATAATTTAGCCCCATGGGGGCTGTATTTTGGTAACAAGCATAACGAAGAAACGCAAGCCCCGTAGGGGCGGTACCTGGTAACACAAGTTAATTAAGAAAATATGCGAGCCCCATTGGGGCGAAATTCTGGTAACATAATCAATCCAATCATAAACCAAGCCCTGTAGGGGCGACATTTTTTCTTATGCCAAATACATATTCGCAAATAACCATCCATGCGGTCTTTGCTGTTAAACACAGGGAGAATTTTATAACTAAAAACTGGCGTGTTGATTTACATAAATATATCTCCGGAATCATCACAAACAAAGGTGCCAAATCTTTAGCGGTAGGCGGATGGAAAGATCATGTCCATATTTTGTTTGGGATGCCTGTAACAATATCTATTGCAGATTTTATGAGTGCGGTAAAAGCAAACAGTAGCAAATGGATAAATGAACAGCAATTCGTAACAGGTAAGTTTCAAAGGCAAGCAGGCTATGGAGCCTTTTCTTATGCAAGAAGTCAACGCGATATCGTAATTAAATATATCATGAACCAGGAAGAGCATCATAGAACCAAATCATTTAAAGAGGAATATATAAAAATGCTTAGTGATTTTGATGTGGCTTATGATGATATATATCTTTTTGAGTTTTATGATTGATTGGGAATGTCGCCCCGATGGGGCTTGCTTCCCTCTACATGTCGAGTGCGACGTTACCAAAATTTCGGCCCTGCCGGCCCTTTAGCAATTCGACGCAATGTTATTTTGCTTTCATTGATTGCAATAAGACCGACGAACTTTTTTACACTAAATCTTTTTAAAACTTTCAATAAATTGGCTTCCTTAATTCCCTTTTATGAATGAAAATTTTGAAGATCCCAACAAAAAAGATGACGATGAAAATTTAAAAAACGAAAACGGGTTTTTAAAAATGAAACTCATGCTTGAACACGGCGCTGAATTTGGGAATGTGCCAACTGAAAAAGAATTACCCGTCACTGTGGAAAATGAATTTCTCAATTATGTGATGGCTTATGAGAAACAGGCGGCGGAAAGAAAAATGATAAAGGTTTTTGATCGTCTCGAAAGACCAACTCATTTCAAACCTGTGAATGAAATAACCGATGAGGAAATAGATAGCGCATGGGATGACCTGGATAGCTATTTAAATAAATACCATATTGATTTAGCAGTTTGCAGTCCAAACATTAGCAATAGGGACCTATATCGCTTTGCAACAGAAGAATTATTTAAATATGAGATGAACGATATTTTTATCCCGGGCGGCATAACCTGCTTTACTTACTACGAATTTCATCCGGATCATATTTATGATAATACCAGGACAGCTTTAGAAGATTGCATTCAATGCATTTTGAAAAAGACAGCTTTCAGTTGGATGCCCATGTTAAAGAAAGAGGATTTACGCATAAATGATCATTACCCTCTTTCAGAAAAGGAATATATCAATATTGTTAAACGGTTTAAAGAAGCTTATGAGGATATACAACCCAACAATTTGTCAGCTACCGGTTGCCAAATTGTTGATGCCAATTGCCAGGTAAAAGGTATTTATGATGTAACATTAGTTTGCCTTCGGAAGAAGTTAACATAAAAGGAAGTTGGCTGGTTGAATTCGAAGCTGATGATTATGGATTTTGGGAAATTTATCATGTACACATAGAAGGAATCAATTTTTAAATTTTTTATTTCCCCTGAAACTATTGATTTTACTGGCATTTCAGTGTTATATAATTTTATAAATAAAAAATATTTAAAAAAACATTTGGCAATATCAAAAAAATATTTCCATCTTTGCATCCGAAATAATTTAAAAAAATAAAAAGAGATGCTACGCAATCAGCAACATATTAAAACAATGAAATGGTTTAGTCCGTCAATGGATTATACATTTTGCGGGGCATGTAAAACTGTTGGATAGTTTATAAAAATAACACTCAACATATTAAAAGCCCCGCACCAAATGCGGGGCTTTTTCATTAAATCAAATTCAAAAAGAAAAATAAAAACAAAATGCAATTTTCAGGGATACATAGTAAACTCAATTCTTACAAAGTAAAGCAGCAAATAGTTCGCTTTGATTTTGTGATGGGCAAACTATATCTATACAAACGACCGTGGTGCACTCAAACTTATTCCTGGTAAAAGGAATGACGAATAGCAAAGCCCGGTCGGAACAATCTGACCGGGTTTTTTATTGCTGGAGAAATTCTGTCGATGATGTGATAAGATAAGGCTGATTAATAACTAAAGTTTGGCCTCCCTCCCGACTGAAGAGGGATTGAGGATTAGGCTTAAAAATAAAAAAGGAGGTAAACATGCGGTTCAATTTATTAAATAAGATGCAAAACGTAGAAACCAATTATGAAGGAGAAGAAGCTTTTGTATTGACTCCCCAAATGGAGTTGTATGCAGCCGTTGCCAATGCTGCACTCACCGATAACTTTTATGAAAAGGCTGATGCAGGATTGCAAAGGATCCTTGAATTGATTGCAAAGAATGAAGCACAGTTTGTTGCAAAGCTCGCGGTGTATGCAAGGGAACAAATGTATTTGCGCAGTGTGCCTTTGGTATTGGCAATTGAGTTGGCAAAGCAACACAATGGTGATGGCCTGGTAAGCGCATTAACTGCACGAATTGTTCAGCGTGCAGATGAGATCACCGAATTGCTTGCTCATTACGCACAAAGCAATGAGCGTAAGGGTGCAAAGCAATTGAATAGGTTGAGCAACCAATTGCAAAAAGGTTTGGCAGAGGCTTTCAATCGTTTTGATGAATACCAGTTTGCCAAGTACAACCGCAACGCAGCCGTAAAATTGAAGGATGCATTGTTCCTGGTTCACCCGAAGGCAAAAGATGAAGCACAACAGGTTTTGTTTGATAAAATTGTAATGGATGAATTGCAAACTCCTTATACCTGGGAAGTTGAGTTGAGCGCGTTGGGTCGGGAAAAGTATGACAGCATTGAGTTGAAGAGGGAAGTGTTGAAGGCAAAGTGGGAAGAACTCATCTTCAGCAATAAGATTGGTTATATGGCTTTGCTGAGGAATTTAAGAAATATCCTTGAAGCAAAAGTGAGTAACGAAGCTTTGAGTAAGGTGTGCAACAACATAAGCAATGCAAACGCTGTGGCGAAGAGCAGGCAATTGCCTTTCCGTTTCCTGAGCGCTTACCGGGAGTTGAAAGAATTGAAGAGTGGTAAAGCAAGCATGGTACTGGATGCCTTGGAAAATGCGGTGTTGCAAACTGCGTCTAACATTACTGGTTATGGTGAGAACACTAGGGTGGTAATTGCTGCTGACGTTAGCAGAAGTATGCAAACGCCGGTGAGTGCAAAAAGTAAGGTACAACGTTTCGATATCGGGTTGATGTTGGCAATGCTGTTACAAAACAAGTGTGCTAATGTAATAACCGGGATGTTCGGAGATAGCTGGAAGATCATCAACGTACCAAAGAAAAATATTCTTGGCAATGTAATGGAATTCCATCGCCGGGAAGGAGAAATGGGTTACGCAACTAACGGTTATAAGGTAATCGGGGATTTGCTGAAGCGCAAGGCGATTGTCGACAAGGTGATGATGTTTACTGACTGCCAGTTGTGGAACAGCAGAGGGGATGCACACATTGCCGGTGTATGGAAGAGATATAAGCAAATGGCGCCGGGTGCAAAGTTGTACCTGTTTGACCTCGCCGGTTACGGAAACACCCCGTTGAATGTGATGAGGGATGATGTGTATTTGATCGCCGGATGGAGCGACAAGGTATTTGATGTGCTTCATGCACTTGGGAATGGAGGTGATGCACTGAAGATGATCAATGCTATTGAATTAACATAGTACGTGTTAGGTCGGGTTAAGGCAGCCCCGAAAATGTAGGGGCTGCTTTTTTAAATTGAAAAGTTCTTTGAAAAATAATCAGGCACAAAGACCCGAAGACGCGAAAAAAGGATTCGAAGTCTTGAGGCTCATTGGTAAAAATAAAATTAAAGATGTCGTAGAGATGAGATACTTCACCACCATTTTAGGAGCGAGGGTCCAAAGTAATTTGGAAGAGGTGCAAATCCTCAAGGCAAGCTCCGGTTCTTATTTCGCATGTTACTCTTTAATAAATTTTTTGAAAGGTGTCGTAAATGAGAGATACTTCGTGGCATACCGTTAGTTCGATTCTAACCATTTCTATTAATAAATATTTTAGTGGGGGTGAGACCTCTTATTGCTTTTTGCCCTTTCATTATATTTTTGAACGATGCCGTAAAGCAGTGTTACTTCCGTCAGAGCAGCTCGGTAACGATCGGGAAGGTCACGGGTTCAAAATCTGGTAGTGTGATTTAGTGTAAAGGCAGCACATCACTCTCATAAAGTGAAAGTTTCAGTTCAACTCTGAAGGTCGCAACAAGGGTGACTTAGCTCAATCGGTTAGAGCGCTATCCTGATACGGTAGTTGTTGATAGTTCGGGTCTGTCAGTCACCGCATAATGGTTCGTAGCTCAATTGGCAGAGTATCCCGATTTTAATCGGGAGGGTTGTGAGTTCGAGGCTCACCGAACCAACAAAATTGTTGAGTAGTGTAATAGTTCCGCATATCAGTTTTTGACACTGATGGTGTTGGTTCAAGCCCAACCTCAACATCAAATGTTGACTTTAGCTTAATTGGTAAAGTGTCCCGTTGTGAACGGGAAAAACAGGGTTTGAAACCCGGAGTCAACCAGTCCCGATAGCCATCGGGATCGTAGATAAAAGTTACTTCGACTGTTAATCGGCATGTCAGGGGTTCGAATCCCTTTCGGTCCGCAACAAAGAAAAATGGGCCGGTAGCTCAGTGGTAGAGCAGCAATACTTTTATTGATTTTTACCCTGCATTTTTTTATTGGCTTGTAGTTCAATGGAACAGAACACTGCGCTACGAACGCAGAGATAAGAGTTCGAGTCTCTTCATGCCATCAATGAATATTGGTTCGTAGCTCAATTGGATAAGAGCTCCGGTCTTTTAAACCGGAGGTTGAGAGTTCGAGTCTCTCCGGGCCAACAACAGGTGTCGTAAAAAAGAGATACTTCGCCAGGATGCATAGGTCGAAGGTTCGAGTCCTTCTCCCTGTATTTTACCGGGATAGCTCAGTGGGTAGAGCAATGACACAGCCTCTTTTTGATTTATAACCCTGTTATGGAAACATAGTTCAATGGCAGAACGGTTGCTTGTTAAGCAAAGGGTTGAATGTTCGAATCATTCTGTTTCCGCAATTGTGAGTACGGCGAAGCGGGAGAGTCGCGATGGTCTGTAACACCATTGTTTATTTACTGAATAAGTTCGAATCTTATTACTCACACAATGGAAGGAATCCGGAAGGTTGAGGATGGCGTCCCGAAAACGTTCTGTCCGCCACGGCGGATCAAGAGTTCGAATCTCTTTCCTTCCGCGTTGATTATTTTCTAACGGAGAGTTGGCCGAAACGGTAAGGCACCGGTATACTAAACCGGGGTTTGGGTAACACCAAAGTAAGTTCGATTCTTACACTCTCCGCATCGGGTGCTTTGGCAGACATGGTGTATGCGTTGGACTGAAAATCCAGAGAATAAGGTTCGATTCCTTAAGGTACCGCAATTGCGGGTTTGTTGTAGTGGCAGTAAGCCGGTCTCCAAAACCGTAAGCGAAAGTTCGAATCCTTCAACCCGGGCAGAAAAACTTAAAAAAAAATGCGTATGTTCAATTTAATAGAAAAAATAAAAAGCTTTTTACGAAAACAGCCAGGGAAAATATTGTATTTAGATTTTACAAAACAGAAATGAAAGGAACAGCCCAGGGTTGTAGTTTATTAAAATGCCTGAGCCGGTTGATACAATTGTATTTTTGAATAAAGTGTTTAAGCATGGCATTATTGGAAGTACAAAATATCAGCGAGCATCAGCCGGACAGGATCATTGTTGATGATATCAGTTTTCAGCAAGAAGCATTGCAAAAGATTGCTATCACGGGAGAATCGGGTGCGGGTAAATCAACTTTGCTGAAGATTATATCCGGGCATGTGCAGGCTGACAGCGGGATAGTAATGTTTAATGGTAAAAAAGTAATCGGACCGGAAGAAAAATTATTAGCGGGACATAAAGAGATTGCTTATTTATCGCAGCATTATGAATTGCATAATAATTACTATGTGAAAGATTTAATTTGGTTTCAAATTAAAGTTGATGAAGAAGCGGCAATACAGTTATTTGAAATATGCAGGATCAATCATTTGCTGGAGCGCAGAACAGATCAGCTTTCCGGCGGAGAGAAACAAAGGATCGTGTTATGTATGTTATTGGTGAAACATCCAAAGTTATTAGTGCTGGATGAGCCATTTTCCAATCTTGACCCGATTCATAAAAACACATTGAAGGCTGTGTTGGAAAACATAACGAACCGTTTGCAGATCACCTGTTTGCTAACGTCGCATGACCCGCATGACACACTTTCCTGGGCGGATGAAATCATCGTAATGAAGGAAGGAAAGATCATTCAGCAGGGAACACCGGAAACAATTTATCATCAACCTGTGAATGAATACGTGGCAGGCATGTTTGGTAAATACAACTTATTAAAACCTGAACAGGCTAAATTGTTTGGAATCCAGACGAATGAAAATGTAATGATACGTCCTGAAAGCTTTAGTGTTAGCAAAACCTTTAGTGATGGTATAAAAGGGACGATAGAAAAAATAAGTTTTTGGGGAGGTTTTCATGAAGTGGAAATATTGGTTGATGATGTAAAGATTTTGGTAAGAATGATGAGGAATGAGTGGGAAGTTGGGGAGGAAGTAGCTGTAGAAATTAATAAATAGTTACAGGGGTTACCATCCCGGATCATTAAGAATATTATTCAATTCATCATCATCTGGTTTGGTATAAATGCCGGTAAGTATTTCGTAGGCTTCAATAAATTCATTTAGCAGTTTATTTTCTTTATGAATGAGCATTGCATTGAGAATATTGGTGTTGCCTGCTCGTATAACGCCTCTCAGTTGGATAAACGAACCATCGTTATACATTCTGAACCAGTTGGTGAATTTATGAAAGCGGGCTTTTTCATGATTGTCGCTGGAATCGCAGACGTAAACAGCAACATTTTCTTTTTCATGAAGAAATGCTTTTAGTATGGTGGCAACAGTTATTCCAATGCGCTTATCAAGACCTATAATCTTACCTGTTGGTTTGTGTTTTAGTTCGAGATTAAAACCGAAAACTTTAGAAACTAAATCAGGATAGTCATTAAAGACTGAACTAAAATCGAAGAAATAGCAAAGATAAACACAATCTTTGCTTGTTGTAAACGAATAGGAACGTTCACTAATTCTTGATATCTGGTAAGGTTGCAAATTTAAAACCTGCTTTTTCAAGTTCTTCTAATGATAAACCATGCTCGCGGGCTGCCCTGATATACTTGTTCATCTCAAGCATTACGAGCAATTTATTTGGACCGTTTACCTGCTTTGCCTTTTCATGAAAGTAGGAAGCCGGTAATTCGTGGAATTCCTTTTGTTTAACAACTTGAGGCATAAATAAAAGATATAGAAGCAATTTACGAAATTAATTTTATACAAAGAAGGCGCATAGTTAGGAAAGAAAATAATAAAAAAAATAAATTACCGTAAAGGCATCAATACATCTTAGTGCTTTGCGTTTCAAAAAAAACAAATAACATGAACAAATTAAAGATCACAGCCAGGGAACTCCGAACGCTCGGTTATCCCGAAAGCCCGGTGATTCCAGTGGCAATGAACGTCATGGAAAAACATTTTAAACATCATACAAAAGAAGAAGCGTTTGACATATTGAAAGCAGTACTGCAGTCACCAAAAGATTATGCGACCGATGAAGTGCTTTCAGCAATTGCAGAAAAATTATTGCCCAAAGAAAAAAAAGAAGGTGCAGAAATTTCACTGAACAGCGCCGCCATTCATTTCAACATTTTTGGTGCAGAACAAATTGAAGAAGGTGCCTTGCAGCAAATGTACCAGGCGGCCAAATTGCCAATAGCAATTGCTGGTGCATTGATGCCCGATGCGCATCACGGGTACGGCTTGCCCATCGGCGGTGTGCTGGCAACAGAGAATGCGGTGATACCTTATGGCGTTGGTGTTGATATTGGCTGCCGTATGTGCCTGAGCATTTTTGATATTGATGTAAAAGACCTCACGCAACGTGAAGCATTCTTTGTCCGTGAACTCAATGCAGCAACTTTGTTTGGTCGCGGGGCAATGTTTCAACAACCATCTAAACATGAGGTGATGGAGCATAAAGCATTCTATGAACTCCCGCTTCTGAGGCAATTGCATGGCCGTGCATGGAAGCAACTCGGTTCCTCAGGAAGCGGCAACCACTTTGCAGAGTTTGGCATTATTGAAATTGATGAAACGGATGATGTGCTCAATGTGCCTGCAGGAAAATATGTGGGTTTTTTATCACACAGCGGTTCCCGTGGATTGGGTGCCAACATTGCGGATCATTACACACGGGTTGCTATGAGCAAACGTCGTTTGCCGCAGGAAGCAAAGCATCTTGCATGGCTTTCGATGGATGAGGAAGAAGGAATAGAATACTGGCTGGCCATGAATCTTGCGGGTGATTATGCGAGTGCCTGTCACCATATAATTCATGAAAAGATTGCAAAACAATTGGGTCGTAAAGCAGTGAAGATGGTAGAAAATCATCACAACTTTGCATGGAAAGAAACACACAACGGTAAAGAAGTAATTGTGCATCGTAAAGGTGCAACGCCTGCCGGCAAAGATGTATTGGGCATTATTCCCGGCAGCATGACGGCGCCCGGATTTATTGTAAAAGGCAAGGGCGAAGAAGCCAGCATTAACTCTGCATCACATGGAGCTGGCCGTAAGATGAGCCGGACACAAGCCAAGGCAAACATTACGCACAATGCAATGAAAGAAGAACTCGCCAAACACAATGTAAAGTTGCTCGGCGGCGGACTGGATGAAGCACCTTTTGCCTACAAGGATATTGAA
>JBDTOV010000103.1:0-18253 GCA_039933035.1 Ginsengibacter sp.
TAATAAGCGAAATAGAATTGGCTTACCGGTACAAAGGAGACAGTAAAATTATTGCTATAACGGGAAGCAATGGGAAAACAACGACAACAGCTATGGTTTTTCACATCTGTAAAGTAGCGGAAGTGGATTGCGCGATGGTGGGAAACATTGGTTATTCATTTGCCCGGCAGGTAGCGACAGATCCAAAAAAAATATATGTCGCGGAGATAAGTTCTTTTCAACTGGATGATATAAAAACGTTTCGCCCGGAGATAGCCATATTGACTAACATAACCGAAGATCATTTGGACAGGTATGAATACAAATTTGAAAATTATATAAAAAGCAAATTCAATATTATAAAAAATCAAACAGAAGATGACGTTTTTATTTATAACGCAGACGATGAAATAACTATACAATATTTAAACAATTTTTTAAAACGGTCTAACCCACTACCCATCAGCATGAGAAAAGAACTACCACAGGGAGCTTACATAATGAACGCAGAAATGCATATAAAATGGCAAAACGAGGAAATGAATATGAGTGTCGAAGACTTTGCAGTGAAAGGCAAACACAATCAATATAACACCATGGCAGCGGGACTTTCAGCAGTCGTGATGGATATCAGGAAGGAAAAGATAAGAGATGCGGTACAAACATTTCAGAGCCTGGAACACAGGATGGAAACGGTAGCTACCATCCGGGGCGTTGACTTTATTAACGACAGTAAGGCTACCAACACCAACAGCACATGGTATGCGCTGGAGAGTATGACGAAACCAACGATTCTTATCCTGGGAGGAGTTGATAAAGGCAATGATTATTCTTTCATAAAAGATTTGGTGCATGAAAAAGTAAAAGCCATTGTATGCATGGGTGTAGATAACAGGAAAATTCACGAAGCATTTGGCAACGAAGTGGGACTAATGGTAAATACGGACAATGCAAAGGACGCGGTACAGGCTGCTTTTCATTTTGCTGATAAAGGGGATGTGGTATTGCTGTCACCGGCCTGTGCAAGCTTCGATTTGTTTAAAAATTATGAAGACAGGGGAAACCAGTTTAAGGAAGCTGTTAAGGATTTATAAGAAGTGAAAATGAAAAATCCGTTGTGAATAAAAAAAATAAAATAACCGCTGAGCAATTTAATTCCCTCTCGCAGGCCAGGAGTTGGATCAGACAATGAGCGACACAAAAAATATATTGACCAATTCATTTGCTTCTGCCGCGCAGGGCGTTACCGGTAATATTTTTAACCGGACCAAAGGCGACAAAGTAATATGGGCTATTGTGATCATGCTTACAATGGTAAGTATCCTTGTTGTATACAGCAGCATTGGTTCACTCGCTTATAAAATGAATAAAAGCACTGAAAGTTACCTGTTTAAACAAATTGGTTTCATCACCTTGGGTGTCCTTATTATTTATTTTGCCCATCGCGTTAATTATACGATATACTCCCGTGTAGCAACGATTTTGTTTTTAATATCTATACCGCTCTTGTTTTATACCCTGAAATTTGGGAGCAGTATTAATGAAGCAAACCGCTGGATCAAATTGCCGGTAATAAACATGACCTTCCAGACATCTGACCTTGCCAAGCTTGCACTCTTCATGTATTTGAGCAGGCAATTAAGCCGCAGGCAGAATGAAATCAAAGACTTCAAAAAAGGTTTCCTTCCTTTAATCGTTCCCGTTATAATTATATGTGCGCTGATAGCTCCGGCTAATTTATCTACGGCACTGTTAATCGGGGGGACTGCCCTGATGCTTATGTTTATTGGAAGGGTTAGATTAAGGCATATTTTCCTCGTGGTAGCTTCTGCATTAGTTCCCATTTTAATACTCATCCTGGTGGCGACACATTATTACAATAAGGAAGACCATACCGCAAGGGATTTACCTGGTGTGTTAACGTTTGGAAGAATGTCCACTTGGGTAAGGCGGGTACAGGATTTTATGTATAATGATAAATCAGATGCATCCTATCAAATACAGCAGGCAAAAATCGCTATTGCCAACGGGGGTTGGTTAGGCAAGGGTCCGGGTAAAAGTGAACAGCGGAATTTTCTGCCACATCCCTACAGCGATTTTATTTATGCCATTATAATAGAGGAATATGGACTGATTGGCGGCGCCATTATAATACTGATCTACCTGCTTTTTTTGTTTCGAAGTATAAGAATTTTTCAAAGATGCCCGTATGCGTTTGGTGCCTTTTTAGCAGTGGCTTTAAGCTTCACCCTGGTTATACAGGCCATGGTGAATATGGCGGTGAATGTGAACCTTTTTCCAACCACAGGTGTCACCTTGCCGTTAGTGAGTATGGGCGGTAGCAGCCTTTGGTTTACTTGTTTTTCTATTGGTATCATTTTAAGTGTTGCACGAAATGTAGAACAAATGGAAGGGAAAGAAATTCCCGTAGAAGGAGAACAAGTGGTATCGTAATTAAAATAAAAACGGGAGAATGATAATATATGAGCAGCGACAACATAATTGAAAATGTAAAAAAACTGGTTCCCCCGACAGAAGGAAAGATTCGCGTAATCATCGCCGGTGGGGGAACCGGCGGACATATTTTTCCTGCTTTGGCAATTGCTGCTGCGTTACAAAAGCAGCATCCCAAAATAGATATTTTATTTGTAGGGGCCAAAGGGAAAATGGAAATGGATAAAATACCTGAGGCAGGATATAAAATTATTGGAATTACCATAGCGGGCTACAACAGGAGTTCTTTGATACGAAATATTTCCCTTCCCTTAAAACTGGCGCAAAGTTTTTTCCAGGTAAAAGGAATATTAAGCGCGTTCAAACCATTAGCTGTAATAGGTGTTGGCGGCTATTCAAGCTTTCCTGTTGTAAGGCTGGCTCAGGCACGTAACATTCCAACCTTTATCCACGAAAGCAATTCACTTCCGGGAAAAAGTAATATCATGCTGGGTAAAAGAGCAACAAAAATTTTTGTGGCTACAGAAGGGATGGAAAGGTATTTTCCAAAAAATAAAATTATTATAACGGGTAACCCTGTACGAAATATTTTTCTGGAAAAAATTCCGAGGCAGGAAGCGCTTACTTTCTTTGGGCTTAAAGCAGAACCGAAAACAGTTTTTGTTATGGGAGGTAGCCTTGGGGCGAAAAGTATTAATGAAACAATAGACAAAAATATCAGAGTGTTTAAGAAGAACAGGCTGCAACTGATTTGGCAAACAGGGAAGTTGTATGCAGCGCAAGCCGCAAAAGCAGAGGAAGAGCAAAACAATATCTGGACGAATGCATTTATTACCCGGATGGATTATGCATATGCGGCCGCTGATGTAGTAGTGTCAAGAGCAGGTGCCATGACTATCGCCGAATTGTCCGCCGTCGGAAAAGCTGCCATTTTTGTTCCGTACCCTTTTGCTGCAGAAGATCACCAGGCCGTGAATGCTATGGCCCTGGTTAGCAAGCGGGCGGCCTTAATGGTTCGTGATGCTGACGTACCGCAGAAATTAATGGATACTCTCTTAGGATTGGTTGCAAATGAAAAAGAGATCCTTGAATTGGAAACAAATATTTTAAAGAACGGTAATGCGAATGCTGATGAAACGATAGCGAAAGAAATTTTAAAAACGATAGGACAATGATTTTGTTAACTGGAAAATAAAATTTGTAAAACCCTGGTGAAGACTACCGGGGTAAGGCGCAATGAAAGATTATACAACCATATCACGCATTTACTTTATCGGGATTGGCGGCATTGGTATGAGCGCCCTCGCCAGGTATTACCTCGCCAAAAATGCTTCAGTAAGCGGATATGATAAAACGATTACAGTGTTAACAAGGCAGATGGAAAGCGAGGGAATACAAATTCACTATGAAGATAAAGTTGACGAACTGGATAAAGAAGCGGAATTAATTGTATACACGCCTGCAGTTCCTAAAGATCATAAAGAGCTTAATTATTACCTGGATAACAATTATGAAGTAATAAAACGGAGTGCATTGCTCGGCGAAATAACAAAATCATCTTTCAATATTTGTATCGCAGGCACGCATGGAAAAACCACCATCAGTACGATGGTAGCTCACCTGCTAACACATTCAGGCTTTGGGTGCAATGCCTTTCTCGGCGGAATATCTGTGAACTATAATACGAATTTCCTGGGCGGCGATCACAGAGTTTCTGTCGTGGAAGCAGATGAATACGACCGTAGCTTTTTACAATTGTGTCCTGATGTTGCTTTGATTTCCGCCATGGATGCCGACCATCTTGATATTTATGGCACCAAAGAAAATATGGAAGAAGCATTTATTGAATTTGCCGGTCGGCTAAAGATGGACGGTCTTTTGTTAACCAGCTATGATCTGCCTAAGAAGGATTTTACTGCGGCTAATCATCTCCGTTATAGCCTGCAGGATCATATGGCTGATGCCTTTGCTGCAAATATAAGCATAAGCTACGGCGGGTACCAGTTTGATATAGTTACCAAAAACTGGACGCTGGAGAAAATTCAATTGAATATGGGGGGCATGCATAATATTGAAAATGCTGTTGGCGCCATTGTTATTGCCCATAACCTCGGGATTGACAACGAAAAAATAAAAGATGCCGTAACAGACTTTAAAGGTGTAAAGAGAAGATTTGAATATATAATTAACCCATTGCAAAATGATGGCGTAAAAAGCAGGATAGTTTTCATTGATGATTATGCACACCATCCACAGGAATTGACCGCATTGATCTCGGGGGCAAAAAGTTTGTTCAGCGACAGGAAATGTACGATTGTTTTTCAGCCTCATTTATTTTCAAGGACAAAAGATTTTGCAAAAGATTTTGCGGAAAGCCTTGACCAGGCAGATGAAATATTAATACTTCCGATTTATCCTGCAAGGGAATTGCCGGTGGAAGGAGTAACCAGTAATTTAATCCTGGAAGAGATGAAAAATAAAAATGCAAGAGTTGTCACAAAACAAGAATTGATGAAATATATACAGGAGAAGTACCCGGCAACTATTAATAAGGGCACAGGCGGGGATGTATTTATTACTGCAGGGGCTGGTGATATTGACCAGCTCGTACAACCTATAAGTGAAATTTTGATTAATTATATTTTATAATCTCGATGTCAATAAACCGCAAATACACCATTAAAAAAATTCTTGTAGCCACCGCATGGATTCTGCTGGGCTCAGGAACGGTCGTATTGCTGGTGGCCGCAATAGAGAAAAGAAACAATGAAAAATGTGTTAAGGTTGAAATAGGTATTACCGGCGTGCAGAATAATTTTTTTATTGATAAAAAGGATGTCATATCAATTTTAGAAAAAACGAATGGAGGGAGGTTGGAGAAGAAACCCTTACATGCTATTAACCTTGCATTAATGGAGACGGAATTACAAAAAAGCCGTTGGATAAAAAAGGCTGAATTGTTCTTCGATAATAATAATGTGCTTGAAGTGAAAATAACGGAGCGGGAACCGATCGCAAGAATTTTTACCACTTCGGGATTGTCATTTTATCTTGACAGCTCTCTTACCAGGCTACCCCTGAGCGATAAATTTTCGGCAAGGCTCCCTGTGTTTACTAATTTCCCTACCGATGTAATTGTATTATCACCACAGGATAGCGGCCTTATAAAAGATATAAAAACGCTTGGTGAATTTATTGGTAACGATCCTTTTTGGATGGCGCAAGTTGACCAGGTAGACATTACACCTGGCCGTACTTTTGACTTGATTCCAAAATTAGGAAACCAGGTTATTCATTTTGGCGACGCAGAAAATTATGATGAAAAATTCAGTAAGCTATTATGCTTTTACCGGCAGGTGTTGTCAAAGATCGGGTGGAGCCGTTATTCATCAATTGATGTACAATTTAACAGCCAGGTAGTGGGTGTTCGAAGAGGTGCTGATGAAATTAAAATGGATTCGTTGCGCTCTGTTCAAATAATGAAAGCCATTATTAATGAAGCCCAAAAGCAAACCAACGATTCTACACACATACAGCTCGAGCAATCGGATGATGACGATAACAGCAGTGTACATACATCTAAAGAAGTGAATAATAGTCCTGCAGAGGATATAAATGACAATAGAAAAAGTCTTTTTTCTATACCACCCCCCATTCATGTTCCTGAAAAACCGAATGCTGTTCCATTAAAATCAAACATGAATAAACCGGGAGTTTCAAAGCAGGCACAAAAGGTAAATCAAAAACTGAAGGCTGTAATGCCTTCAAAAACGGATTATTAAAATGTTAATCAAGTTTAAAAATTAATAGAGTATAAACAATATAACGCAACAAAGTCTTTTATTTAAATGCTGTCATTTGTAAATAGCATGGTAAAAAGAAAGGCGCTTAAAACAACAACAATATGAACAGCGAACAACCCATCATCGTAGGCCTTGATATTGGCACCACCAAAATTGCAGCCATCGCAGGCAGGAAAAATGAATTCGGCAAGCTCGAAATTCTTGGCTTTGGCCGTGCAAACAGCAACGGTGTACAACACGGAATGGTGTTGAACATTGATCAAACTATCAAGGCTATCCAAACGGCGTTGGAAAATTGCTATGCAAGCAATCCCAATCTTCCTATTTCGGAAGTGTATGTAGGTATTGCCGGTCACCATATTAAAAGCCTTCAGACCCGGGGAGATATTGTGCGGCAGAATACAGACGACGAGATCATGCAATCAGAAATAGACCAGTTGGTAAATGACCAGTACAAAACATACATACCTGCCGGCGACCAGATTATTGATGTAATTCCACAGGAATTTACGGTTGATAATTTTCAAAATATTCCTGATCCAATCGGGTATAGCGGTGTAAAGGTGGGCGCTAACTTTCATATAATTACCGGTGACAAAAATGCCATAAGAAATATTAATCGTAGCGTGGAGAAAGCCGGGTTGATAACCAAGGACCTGGTGCTGCAGCCACTTGCTTCAGCCGCCGCTGTAATGTGCGATCATGATTTAGAAGCTGGTGTAGCGATAGTGGATATCGGCGGTGGCACTACGGACCTGGCCGTTTTTTATGAGGGTATCCTGAAACATACAGCCGTAATTCCGTTCGGTGGCGAAAACATTACGAATGATATTAAAACAGGACTGGGTGTTTTAAAGACACAGGCAGAACAAATGAAAGTGCAATTTGGAAGTGCCCTTGCTGATGAAGCCAAATCAAATGCTTTTATCACCATTCCCGGGCTTCGTGGTATGGCGCCCAAAGAAATAAGTGTAAAGAATCTTGCCGGAATTATCCAGGCACGTATGAGCGAGATCATGGACTTCGTTTCCTATCATTTAAAACAGGTGGGACTTGATAACAGGATGCTGAATGGTGGTGTGATTCTTACAGGTGGCGGCTCACAATTGAAGCATCTTATCCAGCTAACAGAATATGTAACCGGGCTAAATGCACGGATTGGTTATCCAAATGAACACCTCGCTGCCGGGCACATTGAAGAACTGGCCAAGCCTATGTATTCTACCTGCCTTGGCCTCATCTTAAAAGGATATAATGATTATGAAAATAAGCGCAAACAATTTGAGCTGGAATATAAAAAAATATCCATTCCGGCCGGTTTACAACAGCCAAGCATAGACGAAGTTAAGGCAGATGTGTCAGAGCACAGGAACGTTGTCATTAAACCAAGAAAAACCTTAAAAGCATTTATGGATTCATTTAAGAATGGTTTGATAGAGATGTTTAAGGAAGAAGGCGATTCGGAATTGTGACACCTGCACCAAAACCTCTTCAGCCCGGTGGGAGATAACATATTGACAAAATACTAACCAACATAATAAAAACGCATAACCCATTTAATTTAAAAAAACATGATACATTTTGATTTGCCTAAAGAACAATCATCCATCCTGAAAGTGATTGGTGTAGGAGGTGGTGGCAGCAATGCAGTCAACCACATGTATAACCAGAATATAGAAGGCGTAAACTTCATCATTTGCAATACGGATGCGCAGGCTATAGCAACCAGTAATGTCCCTAACAAAGTGCAATTGGGGCCACATCTTACACAAGGTCTTGGCGCCGGCGCCAATCCTGCGATAGGCAGGGAAGCAACGGAAGAAAGCCTTGATGAAATAAAACGGATACTTGAAGTAAATACAAAGATGGCTTTTATTACTGCGGGTATGGGTGGCGGTACGGGTACTGGTGGGGCACCTATTATTGCAAAAATTTGCAAAGATCTTGGTATTCTAACGGTAGGCATTGTTACTACTCCTTTTGCATATGAAGGCAAAAAAAGAATTGCACAAGCGGAAGCTGGAATCAGTAAATTAAAAGATCATGTAGATACGCTTCTTGTTATCAGTAATGATAAAATGCGGCACCAGTTTGGCAACCTTACCATGAAGGCGGCTTTCAGCAAGGCAGATAATGTGTTGGCGACTGCCGCCAAATGTATCACAGACGTAATAAACAGTACCGGCCAGATCAATGTCGATTTCGCGGATGTGTGCACCGTAATGAAAAACGGTGGTGTCGCAATCCTGGGCAGCGCTGCGTGTGATGGGGAAAACAGGGCCCAGCTTGCCATTGAACAGGCGCTTAATTCGCCATTGCTCAATGATAATGATATTAGCGGAGCAAAATGGATCCTGATCAATATCAATTCCGCAGAAGGCGAAAATGAATTCACTATGGACGAAGTGGAAACCATACAAAATCATTTGCTGGGCCAGGCAGGGGAAGATACCGATGTAATATTGGGATTGGGTTATGATAACACTCTTGAAAATAAAATAGGTATCACATTAATAGCAACCGGTTTTGAACATAAAGATCCGTTTGATAAAAAAGAAGCACCCAAGGTTGAAAAAGTGCCGGATGAAAAAATTGTAATGGTATTGCAGCATCCGGAAGATGATAGAAAGAAATACAGCCAGCCGGTTTTTATTTTTGATGAAAAAAAGGAGAATCTGCAACCGGCCAATGAAATAACAGAGGAAGAAAATATAATTGAGCAAAAAGGGTTCAGGTCCTTAAAAGAGGAAGATGTGTACGCCTCAATGCCACCGGAAGAAATTGAAAATGAAATGGCGCCGAGAATCGTAGAAATACCGGGCCCCGCTATCGTAAACTTGCCAAAAGAAAGTGATACAACTACTGTTGATAAATCACCTGAAACTATCGTTCATTTCACGCTATCTTCGGGCTCCGATTCGGTACCCTCTGAAACAAATCAACATAATTCCAGGAAGCCCGAAATCCCCATTCTTGGCAATCAATCTAATGTAAAAATAAAAGAAGCTAGCACCGTCCAAACGTCAGGCGGTTATTTGGCGAAGCCTTCGCAGATCTATGCAGAGACTAAGCCAACTGAATCCAAAACTGAAGAGAAACCAGCCCCTTTGCCTATTTCAAAACAGGAAGACGAGCCTGTAATTGAAATGCATTTGGTGGTTAAAAACTCCCATGAAGCGGAGGAGGAAAAGGATGAACCGAAAGTACACCAGGCACTGCCTATCATGATGTCTTCTGTTGAGGAGCCGCCACAAGGGGACGAAACAGGAGAATTAAAGCGCCGGGCTATGGAGCGCATTGCGAAGTTGAGGAATCTATCATTCAACGTTAACGCTGCGGATCCTAACAATGAGTTTGAGTCGGTTCCTGCTTACCTCCGCCGCGATATGGAATTGCACAATTCTATCGCTGATGTAGAAAGTTTTTACAGCAACTATACCGTTAAGTCCGGTGAAAATAACAAAGCTGAAATAAGTACTATTAATAAATTCCTGGAAGGGAAAAAACCAGATTGATAAATCCGGAAGGATGCTTTAATGGGTCTTGAACCGGAAAGACCACACAGTTCAGGGTTCACTACCGCAGGCATAAATTTCGTTGTTGTGTATACTGTTATTTTTGTTTATCCCCGGCAACAACGTTGCCGGGGATTTTTATTAAAGCAGCTGATCAAATCATTGTAGCGTAAATATGTAGTATTGCCGGTTTTTATTCCTTATTGTCATGGTTAATACTTCGTTGCAGCTCACGGCTTTTGCTGTGCCGGCTGGCCAGTCACTACTGGTGGTTCACATGCCGGATCCTGAAAATAATAAGATTGCATTGCAGGAACCAATAGACACTGAATTAAAAATTAAAAATGAATACGCGTATGTATCCCATTTCATTGATAAAAATGGTGAACTTTGAATTAAAAAGTTATGACCAGGATTGTTAGAATTTTTCTTTTGATTACCGTATGCTTTTATTTTTCGTGTAATCAAAAAAAGTACAATGAACCGACCGTCAAAATTGAAACCAATTTTGGCGATATCATTGTTGAATTGTATCCGGCCAAAGCGCCAAAAACGGTTGCGGCATTTCTTTCTTATGTTGATGCAGGTTATTATAAAGAAGGTTCTTTCTATCGTGTTTTAAAAGCAGAAGATCAGCCGTCCAGTTCCTTTAAATCCGATTTGATCCAGGGAGGCATTTGGCAAACAAAAAATAAAATGCAAATAAGCCTGCCTGGTATTCCGCACGAAACAACAAAACAAACGGGCATACTGCATAAGGATGGTACCATCTCCATGGCAAGGCTGGCACCGGGCACGGCAAGTTCAGAATTTTTTATTGTTATCGGTGACCAGAAAGCTTATGACTATGGCGGCGATGCCAACCCGGACGGGCAGGGTTTTGCGGCGTTTGGGAGGGTGATAGAAGGAATGCACGTGGTAAAAGATATTCACAAGCAACCGGATTATGAAACCAACTTTACACCGTCAATAAAAATTAATAATATTGTGAGATTGTAGTAAGCTATGGCAAAAGACCAGAAATCTTCTCATCTTTCAATTAGGGGAACCGCTTTACATTCTCTGCTTTCACTTCATTGAGTATTGAAATAAAGCGCTGTATATCGGGGTCATAGCCGCCTGCATTTTTTATGATCTTCCCTGTTTCGTCTGCAAAAATATATAACGGTTGCGCGTTGGAGTTAGCAATGGTTGCTTCGAAATCAAGATTTTTGGCGCCCACATTATTTATAGATGACTGATCGAATTTTGAAATGTATTTTTCATCGTCAGGCAAGCCTCTTTTTTCATCAACATATAAAGAGACAACAACAAAATCATCATGCAGTCTTTTACTTACTTCCGGCTTTGATAAAACTTCACTTTCCATTTTACGGCAATTGGCGCAGCTATGTCCCGTAAAATCTATCATCACAGGTTTTTTCAACAATTTAGCCGCAGCAATGGCCTCATCAAAATCAAAAAATGTTTCAACTCCCGCGATTTCAGAGCCAAGTATATCTTTATATTTTTTTGGCTTAATGTAAGAAATCGTTGCGCCGTTATTGGATGTATCCGCATTGGTAAACTGGCCGTTTCTTATAAGCTTTTCAAGATTGAAGTCCTGGGTTTTATTTTCCGGGAGCCAGCCGCTGATGCCATTTAAGGGAGCGCCCCATAAACCCGGTATCATATATACGGTAAACGCAAGGGGAATAATAGCGAAAAATAATCGCGTTACAGAAAGATAAGGGAGACCATAATCATTCAATGGTAAATGATCATCATGACTGAATTTTAATTTACCCAGCAAATAGAAGCCCAGCAATCCGAAAATGATGATCCACAGGGAAAGATACACTTCCCTGTCGAGGATACGCCAGTGATAGGCCAGATCCGCATTGGATAAGAATTTTAATGCCATGGCAATTTCTATAAATCCAAAAGAAACTTTTAACGTATTTAACCAGCCGCCTGACTTCGCAATTTTATTAAGCAGCCCGGGGAAGAACGCGAATAGAGCAAATGGCAACGCGATGGCAATCGAAAAACCAAGGAACCCGATGATAGGTCCCAGCCTTTCTTTTTGCTGTGTAACATCTACCAATAAATTTCCAATAAAAGGCGCCGTGCAGGAAAACGATACCAACACCAGCGTGAGCGCCATAAAGAAAATTCCGGAAAAGCTGTTGGTACCTGCTTTTGAATCCACTTTGTTTGTCCAGGAAGACGGTAGCGTAATTTCAAATGCACCAAGAAATGAAATACCAAAAACAATAAACAACACAAATACAAAAATATTGAAGGCCGCGCTGGTTGATATCTGGTATAAAGTGTCTTTCCCGAAAATGATTGTAAGCACCACGGCGAAAACAGTAAATATGCCAATGATAGATAAAGAATATAGCGTGGCGTTTTTTATTCCCTGGGCCCGCGATTGGCTTCGTTTTAGAAAGAACGTGACGGTGACAGGAAACATTGCGTATAAGCATGGCTGTAATACGGAAATAAATCCCCAACGAAGTCCGTCAAGAAAAGTATGGCTTAAGGTTTTATGGGCGTCCGTTACAGCTTGCGCGGTGGCACTTTGACCGAAAAAAAACAAAGCAACCAAACACAAAATGCCCGTAATAAATATTCTAAAAATCTTCATGATTAAAGAGTAAAAAAATAGGATAACAGTTGGTTATCCTATTAAAAATTAGTGTATCAATTTAATTTTAAAGAGCTATGTCGAATGCCACTGTCTTTGGAGGCAGGCATTGGTGATCGTTACAAACCATATATTCAATGGTACCGGAAACTTTTTTAGTGCCGGGCGCTACTTTTACTGTTTGGATGAAGTCGACATTTGATTCAAAAAACTTTTGATTTACATTGAATTCTTTTTCAAATACGGTTTTCATTTTTCCGGCTTCTTTTGCTTTCCCTACAGACTGGCCGGTTGTGAAATTAAGCGCCGTAGCCTGTGCGCCGCCGTCAGGATTGAATATGGAGTATATGTGCCATTTAGGTTCTACTGCTGTTTTAATATGCACTTCATATTGATTATTACTTTTTTTTACTGTACTATAACTGAATTTTACAGGATTCAATATTTGTCCAAATGATGAATGAATGATTAAAGCGGGTAGAAATGTAAAAAATATTTTTTTCATGGTAGTTCCTGTTTATGCAAACTTAAAATATTATAAACGATAACCCCGCTCAGCCCACTTTCAATAAACCTTTTTAACTTTAGTTTATAGAAAATAACGATGAGAATATTTTTTTACCATCGGTATTGCCCAATAGTTTGCTGCAGGCCCTTTCCGGGTGGGGCATCATTCCAAAAACGTTTCTATCTTTATTACAAATGCCCGCAATATTATTAATGGAGCCATTAGGTGAATAATCAACGTCAAACAGTCCCTCGTTATTGCAATAGCGGTAAAGAACCTGCTGCCCGTGTTCCATTTTATTGAGAATATCTTCGCTCGCAAAGTACCTGCCATCGCCATGCGCTACTGGTATTTTTAAGGGAGTTCCTTTTTCATTTCTATTTTCTTCGGTAATAAAAACGTTCTTACACACAAACTGCATATTGGCATTTTTTAAAAGAATGCCGGGCAGTAGGCCACTTTCGCAAAGTATCTGGAAACCATTGCAAATTCCCAGAACTTTCCCTCCTTTATTTGCAAATTCAATTACACTTTGCATCATCGGGCTAAACCTTGCAATGGCGCCACATCTTAAATAATCCCCATAACTAAAGCCACCGGGCAACACAATGCAATCGTCGGTACTAAACATCGAGAGATCTTTATCTTTGTGCCAAAGGGCAATTACTTCCTGCTGCAGATCATTTCCGAGAGCGCCCATCATATCCCTGTCACAATTAGAACCGGGGAAAACAACAACTCCAAACTTCATTTTGTATTATTTAAAAATTTGTAAAGCAAAAATACTGTGTTTTATTTTTATCTGAAACACATTAACGTAGGTTGGCGAATAAACTGGCCGGCATGTGCCTGCGTTCGGCATATGTCAATTTTTTTTACCTGCTGGTATTTTGCCTTGCCAGGTAATTATCCGCATTGATTATGGCGCCAGTAAGCGACAAACTACTGCCGGCTTTTATTTTTTTAGCCAGGTCATATATACAACGAAAATGATCATGAGCCAATGCACTATTGCAGGAATCCATCTTTTGGTTGGGTAAAAAAAGAAACAGGCTATAAATGCAGAAAGTGGAACAATGGCTAAAATCCAGTATTGGAAATTTTGAGAGCTGTTAGTAAAGGGTATAAATAAAGCAACAATTAAATACAATACCATAAGGCCCCAGGTTTTACGCACATGCACTATTTGCCTTCTTATATTCAACTGCACAAAAAATGCACCGGCTACAGCAGCAATTAGTATCAAAGCAGCCCCGGTGTACAGGGCATTATTTTGAGTTAGCAAAGTATAATCCACTGCAATACCCGGCACCTGGAAACTATATAATTTATTGGTAAGAAATAGCCATGCAAATAATAAATACCAGGGGGTGGCAATACCTAAAGCGGCAATAACCCATTCCGCGATCCCGGGAGGCCTTGTTATAACAAGGGCAAAAATGATGAGTAGGGAAAAAGCAAGCGAAGGGAAATAAAAGAAAGTGGTAATGCCTATTACCATGCCGATATTATATAATGTTGCCTTGGCATGGGAATTATTATACAACGTGCTCATTTTTGCCCAAACCCAGATAAGCAAAGTATTCATTACCAGGGGGGCGCTTAATACATTCCATTCTGCAAAAAATGAAGTAATAAGAAGATAACTCATTGCAGGCAGGTAATTGGATGTTTGCATGAGACGCCTGTTATTAAGCAACCTGTTGAAACTTATGGCCTGTGTGTATAATAATATAAAAGTTATAAAGGAATAGCTGACGGGATACCTGTCCAGTAAGGGTTTGAGTGTAACAAGAATTTCTTTAAAAAGAAAACCGTCTGATTTTTGAATAACGGGAACTTGTGGCGTGATAAACCATACCAGCTTCAAAAGCAAGCCATATATCAGAAGCATGAAAGTATTAAAAGGATTGTTAGCCCTGAAAGTGCCCGTCACAAGTGAGAGTTGAATTGAACAGCAAAAATAAAAAATTAATAGCGGCTAACCATATAACATCGTTGTAAAGAAAATTATTTTTATAAAAGAAAAATATTAAGAAGGATTGAGAAGATTATTGGCAGGTTAATAAAAACGGCGGGTAATTTTTATCCCTCTGTCCCGGAAGCTGCCCGGGCAGAGGGATGGCGCGAAGAAATTAATATTCAATTTTTGCGAAGCAAACATAATTTCTGTAAGTACAAGGCACTATAATTTGGTAGGAACTTACCTGCTTTGCATAACGCGGCATAAATTCATAACCCCTGTCAAGGCTTCTCAATGGAGGATTCCGGGTAATTTTTCCGTCTGCCGAAATTGTTTGATCATTGATGAGTTGGTTACGCCTTTCTAATTCGTTAAATAAAAAATGCAATTCACTTCCGGTTTTCATAATGGAATACGAAAGGTAATTATCACTATTATCATCATACTGTGATTTGTGAACTACATTGCTCCATACAAGGTTACCGGTGGGATCCAGGTCAAGTATAACAATATTTTGATAATAATATCTTACCTGCCCGCTATTATAATTTCTATAACGACCCGAATTCCAATAGGAATACGGTGAATAAAGATAATAGGAATCGTAAGGTGAATACGAAGGATAGCCATATAAATAATCGTACCGGTTCCAGGGATTGCCCCGCGATTGGGTGGTATGATCTTCGGCCGTTAAAATAAAACTGCCATCTTTTTTAAGAATGACATCTCTTATAAAATAATCATTAAAAGCGAGCCTTGTGCCTCCTTCTGTTTTTGCTTCGTTTCTGATCGTATCATTAAACTGCGCAAAATTTTCCGAAACCGGCTTTTCATTTTTCTTATCCCACACTGCAGTATATAATCCTTCTATATTGCCATTCCTCCTGGTATAAAACAAAGAATTGATGAGGTATTGACCGTTCACATTATCAATTTTCAATTTTATATCATCAAGGTAATTTCCTGAAAGATTCAAGTCATTCTGTATAAAGTTGTTTTGCATGGGAGCCTTTGTTACCAGGGATAATTGTTGAAGATAATCCCTGGAATTTAGTTTAGCACCTTTTGTAAAAACAAAATTTCCCGAATTGTCAACAAAGAAATCACTGAAAATATCCTTTCGATCCTCGTAAGGTGTTGCTATCCTGGATATATGCAAGAGCCGGAGGCTATCATCAAAAAGAGCCGTGGTGAAATTATATTTGTCATTTTTTTTCTGGATCTTATAAATCATAATTTTCGACTTATCCTCGCTGTTGATCGTGCTGTAAATTTTATTGTCCGCAAAAAAACTAATGTAAGTAGTATCGAGTTCAATGGGTTGTTTTACTAAATTTCCATTGCCATCGATTGATGCAGCCATACAGTGAAGAATATTTCTTTTCTGATATTGGTAAATTACATAGGCAAAATTGGAATAAGCAATAAAATCTACATTAATAGTTTTATCAGGGATGAAATCAAGGTCTACCTTATCTTTTAGCTTCATGTCATTTTCATAGATACTTACAGTATATTTATTTCTTACACTTTTGTATACTAAAAAATTCCCACTTACTTTTCCTACAATTTCAAAATCGAGTGTGCGGATATCATCAGATTCAGGCTGGCTGTAGGTTATTTGTTGCGACATGGCCCGGCATGAAAATAAACCCAGGATAAAAAATACGAAAATGTTCTTCATGTTTATATTTGTTGAATAATAAAAATAAATAAATGCTTTTAACTTACGCAAATATGAATTCATTTACTTTTGAATACATTACTAATTTACGATAAAAAAAATGTCTGTAGTTCTAATATCAGGTGGCACCGGCTTAATTGGTACAAAATTAACAACCTATTTAGCCGGGAATAATTTCGAGGTAATTATTTTATCGAGAAATAAAAATAAATCTTCAGGCAACCCAAAAATCACGTACAGTTTTTGGGACGTTAAGAAACAAATAATTGATATTAATGCTTTAAAAAAAGCAGACCACATTATTCACCTGGCAGGTGCAGGAGTAATGGATAAAAAATGGACACCGGCATACAAAAATGAAATTATCGAAAGCCGCACTAAAAGCAGTGAATTGTTGGTAAACACTTTGAAAGAAAATACCAACCAGGTGAAATCCTTTATTTCGGCATCTGCCATCGGCTGGTATGGGCCAGATAGTGAGCCGCTTTTGCATGTAGATGGCTTTATTGAAACCGACCCCGCAGATAAAAGTTTTTTGGGGAATGCGTGCCTGGTGTGGGAATCCAGTGTTGATCCTGTTGCCGCAATGGGCATACGGTTGGTAAAACTTCGTACAGGCATCGTGTTGAGTAATGAGGGCGGTGCCTTTAAGGAATTTAAAATGCCCTTACGCTTTGGTGTTGCGGGCATCCTGGGCGATGGTAAACAAATGGTTAGTTGGATCCATATTGATGACATTTGCCGCATGTACGTAGAAGCAATGGAAAATGACAGCGTTCGCAACGTGTATAATGCCGTTGCTCCTTTACCGGTTACGAATAAAAAATTGATTATAGCTACAGCAGAAAAACTCAGGAATAAATTTTATATTCCTATTCATGTACCGACATTTTTTTTAAAATTATTCCTGGGACAAAAAAGCGTTGAAATTTTGAAAAGTGCAACAGTAAGTGACAAAAAAATAAAGTTGGCAGGATTCACTTTTCTATATCCAACAATTGAATCGGCCCTGGACGAATTAATAAATAAGTAGGTTTCAATTTTGCATCCTTCAACAAAAAAAATTCTATGTTTATAGCGGTTGTTTCGCAGTGCTCGTGGCGTACGACTACCTACAAATCTTCTTTGGTAAATTTTTTCATTGCAAAAAAGAAATAGCCGCAAATGTATACCAGGCTGGCCAGCACGAGAATATATTGATCAGGTGTGTCTTTATAAATTACTGATTTTCCAAAGGGAATCGGCAACATCACGTCGGTTACCTGCAGCGGTAAAAAGTATCCTATTGGCGAAAAATCCAGTTTAAAATTGATAAGGACTGTTATAAGCCACTCGAATATCAAGCCATATAAAAAGAATACGGCTATTGCGGCGCCGCTTCGCCTGAAAAGCACTGCCATAAACATGGCGAACGTTATGTAAGCCACTGTTTGAATAAAAATGTAACCGATATTTTCCATTCCCTGGAAACTAAATACGGAGCCGGTAGTAAGTGAGCCAAAAAGCAATGCAACCAGGAAATTAAAAAAGGTTGCCACAACAGAAAACAAGACAGCAAATACAAATTTTACAGAAACAAATTGCATGCGTGTCCATCCGTCAATAATATTCTGCCGGTGTGTTTTGAAATTAAATTCATTGGTTAGCAGCATAATAAAGAGTATGCCCGGAAAATAGAGTAGCCAGCTACTCATCCAGCCAACTGTTTGCCACAC
>JBDTOV010000104.1:0-17965 GCA_039933035.1 Ginsengibacter sp.
AAAAAATATGTGTGGGAAGGCAACGTTGCAACGGATTCGCTTGATGCACGTTCAATTTGGTTTGATTTGAAAAAAATAAAAACGTTCGTTGCTTATGTGGAGCAAAGCCTTTGCCGAAATGGTTGTAATGATACTACCAGGCTTGGTGTCAGGTTTTACTATGCCAAATATCCCGGCGTAACCGATATGGACCATTACCCCGATCTTGAAGGAGTACCAAGAATTTATGCACGGAGACACACGTTGTTTTTGGTTCCAACCGTTTGGGATCCTGTCAAAAAATTAAATGTGGATTTCGACCCGGCAAACATAAAATCCAATTGCACTTTTATGCCGATTGACACTATAAAAGGCAGAGTGTGGGGTATTATCCCAAAGATAGTATCTGTTGAAGAAGGGCAGAATCATGGTAGCCTTATGCCTCCGCCGGCATCAGGCGGCTCTTTACCAACCAATTGAAACTGAAAGTGGCCATGGATAAATATTTATTGTTGCGGATCCTGCTTAATGTATTCGAACTTTTGGCATGTGTAACCGGCTTTTTGCACTGGAAAAGATTACAACAAAGTATCTGGAAATGGTTTGTATTGTACCTGGCCATAATAGGGTTGGCTGAAATTGGATTAGAATATTTGGGATATGTGCTGGATCTTAGGGAAATTAATACCAGGGTTTCTTTGTATTTCATCATACCTTTTGAGTTTTTGTTTTTCCTGTTGTTATTTTATTTTTGGTTTGACAAACGAAAAACCAGGTTATGGATTGCAGCCTGTATTGTTATTTATATCGTATCGTTTGTAATTGATATTATGTTTTTGAGTGAAACAAGGTTTTGGTTTTTTTCTTTTTCTTATACCATCGGCAATGTCGTCTTATTGGTAGCTGAGTTTTTGTTTTTTAACACGTTTATTAATAGCCATGAAATACTACACTATCGATCCAGCATGATGTTTTGGACCGGTACCGGGTTATTAATTTTTTACATGGGTTCTTTGCCGTTCTATGCTTTATGGAATACATTGGTTGTTAATTATCCGAACGTTTTTAATAATTACTGGATAGTGGTCATGTGTCTTAATTGTATTATGTATTTATTTTTTTGTTTTGCATTTATATGGGGAAAGCCGAAATAACGATATTTCTTATATTAAGCAGTGTAATACTATTGATATTTATCGCTGGTATTATCATTTTTGTTTTTCAATACAGGAAAAGACGAATTAACTATGAAAGGGAAAAAGACGAGATTGAGAAACAACACAAGCTTGATTTACTGCACACCCAATTACAGATACAGCAGCAAACCATGCAGTTTATCGGCCAGGAAATTCATGATAGCGTAGCACAGCAGTTAACACTGGCTTCTATTTATACGCAACGTATGGAGTTTGATAGTAACCGGCAATCTGGTGTAACGGATAAACTTGCGGCTATAAGTAAAATTATTAGTGACTCGTTACTGGAATTAAGGCAACTTTCTAAAAGCCTTACGGATAATAAAATGCAAAACGCCGGTTTACCGGAATTGGTTAAAATGGAATGTGAACGGGTAAATGCAACGGGTATTTGTTCAGCCGGCTTCGAGACAAACGATTTGCCATCCATTAACATTACGGTTAAAAGTTCACTGTTTCGTATTATACAGGAGTTTATACAAAACAGCATTAAACACTCCGGCTGCAGGCAAATTACCATATGTTTACACGCTTCTGACCGGGCTTTTTGTGTTACCATCGAAGACGACGGAAAGGGGTTTGATATGAATATGGCTCCGGCTGAAGGTATAGGTTTAAGTAACATCCGCCGTCGCGTCAAGATGCTTAAGGGTGACTATATTTTAAAAACCGGTATAGATAAAGGCGTAAAGATGCGGATAACTATTCCGCTAGATCAAATTAATTCCTGAAGTCATGACGAAGCATACCGTCGTTGTAGTTGATGATCATTTGCTTATTGCCAAAGCGATATCTTCTATTATAGATGAATTCGAAGGCTACGAAGTGTTGTACGAAGCTGAGAACGGCAGCGACCTGGTTGAGCATTTCAGGATGAAACAGCATATTCCGGATATTGTTTTACTTGACATTTCAATGCCTGTGATGGACGGTTATGAAACTGCAGAATGGCTGAAACAGCATTATCCGGCTATCAGGGTGATGGCACTAACTATGCAGGGCGATGATGAGTCCCTTATTAAGATGATCAAAGCGGGGGCTACGGGTTACCTGAATAAAAATGTTCATCCGTCCGAATTGGAAAAAGCGCTTAACGGGATTTCCACAAAGGGATTTTATTACCCGGATTGGGCTACCAGCAGGGTACTATATGCATTGGCAAAAGGAGATCATTTGGCAGACACAGGTATTAAACTTACCCAGCGGGAAATAGAATTTCTTAAATACAGTTGTACCGAATTAACCTATAAAGAAATAGGGGAAAAAATGTATTGTAGTGCCCGAACAGTTGAAAGCTACCGCGATTCTTTGTTTGAAAAATTACATGTGAAGACACGGGTGGCCCTGGCATTGTATGCGGTAAAAACCGGGCTGCATAAATTATAGCAGTAAACGTGATGGGTTCTAAAATCAAATACCTTCAGCGACATGTATTTGGCAGTAAACGTTTTTATTATTAAATTTTATCGTATCCTGTTGAATACGCTTTTCTGTTGAACCCGTTTTTTATACAATCCTTGAATTAACGATGACAAAAAAATTTGTATCATTCCTTTTCTTTCTCCTCGGGGTGTTGTAATACAATGTTTAAAAATTTGGGGTTTGTCAAAAAATAAATAGCTTTAATGTCGCAAAATGAAATAATGTTTGCATCCATTTTATGTACAAAATGAGGTTGCGGGAAGTTATTTAAAAGTCCGGTTCTATGTCACGATGAGGATACATGATGTACCCAATTTGTCAATTCATAATCAAAGCGGCGCTGGCAACACGAACGATATGTTCGACGCCATCATCCACCAACGTGATCATTTTATCCGGTTGCCCCACTCCGTCGACTGTAATAATAATTTCTTCCGCAATATTGATTGGCATTACTTCAATATGATACATGGTATTCTTATATTGGTAATGCACTTTAAATGATTCCCATTCTTTGGGAACGCAAGGGACAATGCTTAGCCTATTTCCTTCCTGTTGCAGGCCCAGGAAAGATTCTGTAATTAAACGGTACAACCAACCTGCCGAGCCGGTGTACCATGTCCATCCGCCACGGCCCGCATGAGGTACACGTGAATATACATCGGCCGCCAACACATAAGGTTCTACTTTATAGATGGCAACTTCTTCTGCAGTTTTTCCGTGGTTAACCGGATTGATCATATTCAGTAATTCCCACACGCGGTTAGTATCACCCAATTTTGCAAAAGCCATGATCATCCATACGGCAGCATGTGTGTATTGTCCGCCATTTTCTCTTACGCCGGGCACATATCCTTTTATATAACCGGGATTCAGATCAGACTTGTCAAATGCGGGTTCCAATAATTGAATGATACCCACGTCTTTTTGTACCAGGTTTTTATAGGCTGATTCCATGGCAGTATGCACCCGGCTGGCATTTCCTCCTCCTGATAATACCGACCAGCTTTGAGCAATGGAATCGATCTTACATTCCTCATCGTTTTTGGAACCAAGCGGCGTTCCATCATCAAACCAGGCACGCTTGTACCATTCTCCATCCCAGGCGCTCTTATCAATATTTTGTTTTAATCGCTGTGCCTGGCTTTTACATTCGGTTGCAAATGCAGCATCTTTATGTAAGCGTGCTATATCGGCAAACCGGGTAAGTATTTCATAAAGAAAAAATGCCAACCAAACACTTTCTCCTTTACCTTGCTGACCTACCTTATCAAACCCGTCGTTCCAATCGCCGGTACCAATTAACGGTAACCCGTGTACGCCAAAATTGAGTCCGTGTTTTATGGCCCTTACGCAATGCTCATAGAGTGTAGCGGATGTATGTGAATTCAACGGTAGATCAAAATAGGATTCCTCTCCCTGGTTTAGCTGGCGTCCATCCAGGAAATTTGAAGATGCATCCAGTACAGCGGCATCACCGGTATGTTTAATATAATGAGCCGTTACAAAAGGCAACCATAAGTAATCATCCGATATCCTCGTGCGAACTCCACGGCCTATTGGCGGATGCCACCAATGCTGCACATCACCTTCTTTAAATTGTCGCGACGCACAAAGTAATATCTGTTCGCGGGCAAGTTCCGGTCGTGTATGGAGCAGGGACATGACATCCTGTAACTGATCTCTGAAACCAAATGCACCCCCTGACTGGTAAAATCCGCTACGGCCCCAAAGCCTTGAAGAAAGGGTTTGATATGTTAGCCAACCATTAGTAATGAGGTTAATAGCTTTGTCCGGCGTTTCTACCTGCAAAGCACCAACTGTATTCGACCAGTATTTTTTTACTTTTTCTAATACTTCGCTGGCTGCCGCCGATCCCCTGAATTGTTTAGCGAGATCGCTTGCTTCGTTGGCATCTTTTCCGGCCCCCAATCTGAAAATTATTTCCTGTTCTTCCCCATTTGCCACGAAGAACGGAACCTGTATGGCAGCACAGGGATCCAGGGCGAGCCCTATTTTGCCGGAAAGTTTTGTTCGTGCTAGCGCATCGGGATTTTGTAAAGTTCCATTGCGTCCCATAAATTCAGTTCGGTCACCGGTAAAACTTTTTTTCAAATAATCTACATCGAAAAATGCTACCCTGTTGTTGAACTCTGTATTGTATTGATTTTTTGCGAACAACGCCCCGCTCTCAGGATCCACTCCTGTATGGATATGCATCGCAGTTTTTGACCGGTTATCACCCAACACCCACTCTGCGTAACCGGTCGCGGACAGTTTTCTTGATCTTCCTGATTGGTTACGTATTTTTAATACAGAAAATTTAATAGTAGATTCCATGTCAACATACACAGTCATCTCAGTATATATGCCATCCTCCATGTGTTCAAAAACACTATAACCAAAACCATGACGCGTGATATAAGGCGCCTTTCCTCCGGCAGGTAGCAATGCAGTAGACCAGAAGCTGCCGGTCTCCTCATCTCTTATATAAAATGCTTCGCCGCTTGCATCTGATACAGGATCATTACTCCAGGATGTAAGTCTCAATTCATGAGCATTTTCGGTCCAGGTGTATGCTGATCCACTTTCTGAAATCACGGTTCCAAAATTTGGGTTTGCAATTACATTTACCCACGGAGCTGGTGTTTTATTTTTACCATCAACAACCATAACATACTCTTTACCATCAGGAGAAAAACCTCCCAACCCATTAAAGAAGATAAGATCTTTTGGTAAGGGAAGTGATAGTAATGAAGGGGGAAATGTTTCCGTTTTGTTTATCAAAGGCATGATCACTTTCGCAATCGATTTCCGGTTCACATGATCAGCCAATGTTCCTCCACTGTCCGAAATATTGACACGGGCTACTGTTTGAAATAAAATTCGATCCTCATTGGAAACCTGGTCTGCTGCTCTTACAAAAATTCCCCCGGGGCGATCCTTAAGTTCCAGCGGAATCAGGGCCTCAATATCATTTTGGAAAACCTGCCGGTATCCGTCATGCGCCTCATTCCATATCACCAGGTCTACTGTCAGGCCTTTCAGGCGCCAGTAAGCATGGGCTTGTATCATTTGTTTTACCATATGCATGTTTGCCTGGCTTTCAATTTTTAAAAGCACAATGGGTAGGTCTCCGGAAATAGAATAGCCCCATAAACCAGATTGTTGCCGGTGATTATTGATTAGAATGGCGGGAGCCGCACGAAAGGAAGCATTTGTAAAAAGGATGGAGCTGGCCAAACGTCCATACAGTTGCGCATCTGCTTCTGAAGCATTGATTTGCCGCAATACCACCTGGCTGTGTGTCCAGGCCATTTCAAATACACGGTCTTTATGAGGTATATTATCCTGGTATTTGTTAATCATTGCCTGGCATATTTCTTTCGTTTCAGCAATACCTGTAACCATGTCTATGGTAGCTGTTTCTTCGGGCTCCAGTATTATTTTATACCGGATGGAAACAATAGGGTCCAGCACTGAACCCTGGCTTCCGGTAAGTTTCCCCGGAGTATTCATGGCCAGGGGATTCACAATTGAGTTGCCATGACCGATAAATACCATCCTATCGGTTTCGTAGGAAATTTCTACGGGGGCTTTTCCTTCTGTTGCCATCAGGTGAAACATCCAGGGGGATTGTTCTTCCGCCGACCTGGGCCTCCGGGTACATATGATTGTATGTTGATGAGGAATGATTTCGGTTTGTACAAAAAGATTGCTGAAAGCAGGTGCCATCAGATCTGAAGCGGGAGATGCCAGCACTACTTCCGAATAACTGGTCACTTCAATAGTCTTACGAATCCCGGATCGGTTTGTCACCCGTAATCTCCGCATTTCGATATCATCTTCCGGGGATACAACGATTTCGGTATGGGTCACTATCCCGTTTTGTTTTGTATTAAAATCTACCCGACCCTGGGAATAAGCTGTCTCATATTTATGAGCCATTGTAAGTGTCGGCTGATGCGTGCTGGACCAGTATTTTTTACTATCCAAATCGCGGATGTAACAAAAAGTTCCCCAATTATCGCAGGTAACATCCTCATGCCAGCGTGTAACGGCGATGTCTTTCCAGCGACTGTAACCTCCGCCCGCATTCGTTATCATTACATGGTATCTTCCGTTCGATAATAATTGTACCCTGGGTATAGAAGTGTTCGGGCTCTTGATGATTCGTGTTTCCCGGCCACTTGCTACATAATTAATATCGGCTATGTCAGTCGTGTGCGCATAAAAGGAAGTCGCCTTTGGAATTCTTTCCTGTAGTAATAAAAGGGTTGCCTTAAATTGGGGTTCCGCTTCAAATAATTTTTGCATCGGCTTGTCGCGAAGCAGGTAGGCGAGCGACAATAAACTCATGCCATGATGATGCGCCATATATGAATAAACAATCGCACTTGTCTGCCCACGGTGCAATCGTGAGGGTGTATAATCTACGGCTTCATAAAGCCCAAATCTTCCCTCTATTCCTTTTTTGCTAAGCAGTTCCAGGTTTTCGCATGCCTTTTCGGGCGCTACCATTAGTGCCAATGCGGATGCATAGGGAGCAATAACGGAGTCTTCTTCAAGTCCGCGTTTCAATCCAAGCCCGGGAGCGCCAAAGGCACGGTATTGATAATTGGAATTCGCATTGATCATATTGTAACCCGACTCTGAAATGCCCCAGGGTTTGCCCGTTTTTTTAGCATATTTAATCTGCCATTCCACGGCCGCTTTATAGGTCTGATCGAGCAAGGTATTGTCATACGTGGGCATTACCAACAACGGCATCAGGTATTCAAACATGGATCCGCTCCATGACAAAAGAACGGGTTTATCATCAACGTTGGTGAGTAAGCGTCCCAATGCAAACCAACTCTCTTCCGGCAGCTTTCCCTGCGCAATACAAATAAATATACACAGCCTCACTTCCGATGCAAGCAAGTCGTAATAACTCGAATCTGCCAGGTGATCGTGAACGTTATAGCCAATCGTAAACAGGTTGTTTGATTTATCGTAAAGGAAATCCCATTCCATATCTGCCAGTTCATTGCATTGTTGCGCAAGGTTTTCTGTTGCCAGAATTAAATCAGTTGCCTGCTGAATAGATCTTGTCAATGCTGATTGCATACATTCGAGCCAATGCTTTTCTTCCGCGGTGTTTGTCTCCTTTTGTTTACCGCTCACTTCAACCTGTAATTCCTTTGCGGTTTGCAATAATTCAATCCAGGTAATGTGTATAACCGGCGAAGTAATATTGGTAAATGCAGCAGGAACAGTCTGCAACAAAAACCAGGGCGTAAATATTTGAACATGCTGATTCAACTCATTCAGTTGTGTATAAAATATCTCCTTCCACCTGAATGTTTCACTTTCCATATCGCTATCAAATTTGTCAATGATAAAATTGAAACTTTTTACCATTGATTCAACCTTGTTTTTTATTTCGATAAGCGTATAGATCTTACTACCGTTAATTTCTTGCAGGTCAATATTAATTTGTCGCAGCAATTTAATATCATTTGCATTTGACGTATCCTCCAGTACCCGCAAAGTGTCCATTAACCCTTTAAACAATTGTAAAATTTGAATTTCCTGGTGGGGTATGGCGCGCAAGCCTTGTCGTAATACCAGTAAATGTCCGGCGAGGTTTCCGCTATCAACTGTGGAAATATATTTTGGAAACAAAGTATCCAATGATTCTGTATCGTACCAATTGTAAAAATGCCCTTTATACCGCTCCATTTTCTGCATGGTGTTTATGGTATTTGTTGTCCGTTCAATCAGTTGGCTTGTAGTTATGTAACCAAAGTCGCAGGCCGTTAAGCTGGCAAGGAGGGAGAGCCCGATGTTAGTAGGGGAGGTGCGGTGTGCTTTTTGTTCTTCAGGTTGTTCCTGGAAATTATCAGGGGGCAACCAGCTATCTTCAATCACAACAAAACGCTCAAAGAAACTCCAGGTTTTCCTGGCGAGTTTTTGAAGAAAAATATTTTGTTCCTCGCTAAGTTTGGCTGCCTGTTTCTCTAAAGGTTTACTTGTAAACCAGGTAACAAAGGGAGCAATCAACCATAGCACGAGAACCGTCCCGGCTATCAACAATTTTTCCGGGAAGTAAATTGATAAAAAAACAAAAATAGTGATCGATAAAACCGGTTCAATCCACATGGCAGCATAGGATATCCATAAACTTGTTTTATTTGCATTTGTATTGTGGGAGAACGGGTTCCATTCCAATAATTTTTTCCTGCTAATTAGCATGCGCCATAAGGTGCGCAATATTGCTTTACCATTCGACCAGGCTTCATACGGAAGACATATCAGTGTAAATAATGTTTTTACTATAATATCACCAAGGTTTCGCACAGCATCCCTAATGTGGTAATTTAAAGCAACATCTTTGGGCTTCCTGATCGCATCCCAAATTGAAGTAATAACAATCGGGAAAATAATAATTCCTGAAACGGTAATGGTCCAGAACAGGCTATAACGCAATACTATCCATCCCAGCAGCAGCAAGGCTGTGAGCGCCACAGGCACGAGACTTCGCCGTATGTTGTCAAATATTTTCCATTTTGATAACACGGAGATTGGATTTTTATGCAAGCGTTTTTCCGCCCCCTTAACCAACGGTAAAATCCACGAAAAAATTTGCCAGTCACCCCGAATCCAACGCTCGCGTCGCTTCATGTCATCGTTATAAGTGGTTGGATATTTCTCGAACAATCGTACGTCGCTCAGTAAGCCCGAACGGATATAACAGCCTTCCAGCAAATCATGGCTCAGGATGCGGTTTTCCAAAAATTTGCCATCCAGCACTTTTCGAAAAATGTCCACATCATAAATTCCTTTACCAATATAAGAACCCTCTCCAAATAAATCCTGGTAAACATCAGAAGACGCCCGGGTATATGGGTCAATGCCCGGCTCATTTCCATGCATCCTGGCATATAAAGAACCGGTTATGTCTGGTAAACTAACGTCTACCCGGGGTTGCAGTATTCCATATCCTTTGGTTACGCGTTTCTTTTTTTCATTGTACCACGCATGGTTCAACGGATGCGCCATGGTTCCGATTAACTTCCAGGCGGAGCTGAGGGGTAATTGCGTATCAGCGTCTAATGTAATTACATATTTTATTTTGGGGAAAATGGATTGATCACCTGTAATCCATGAAAAATTTTCTTTCGAAATACCTCTTAACAAGTTATTCAAATCAGTAAGTTTACCGCGTTTTCTTTCATATCCCATCCATATCTTCTCAACCACATTCCATTTTCTCGGGCGATGGAAAAGAAAAAACAAATCATCATTTTCTCTTTGGTATTTTTTATTGAGCGCTTCAATTCCATTCTGTGCGGTATCTACCAGCAGTTGATCACCCGGCAGCGTTTCTTGCCGGGCATCTGTAAAATCCGTTAGTAAACCAAAATGTAAATTAGCATTCCTGTTCGCCAGGAAACGAACTTCCAGCGATTCTACTAAGTTTTCTATTTCCTCGACTGTTGTAAGCATCGCCGGAATCACAACCAATGAAGTTGATTTATCCGGAATGCCACGCGAGTAGTCCATTCTCGGCAATAAATGGGGCTTTACCAAAAGTGTTGCAAAAAAATTGACAACCGAAATGGCCAACTGGCTTGCACATAAGGTTGACAGCAACGCAATCACCAGCAGTAACCAGGCATTTGTTGCATGCGAATCTGCTATCCATAAAATACCTGCACTGATAGTGAACGTGATTAATAAAATGCATATTAAATAAATCGGAAAGGCATGTCTCTTAAAAAGTTGTCGCATCTTTTCAACACCCGTTACCCGCATCTTTGCCAGTTTTTGCATTTGCGGCAGTCCCTGTTCTATGAGGTAGTAGCCGACATGTGCAGCCCGTTGGTCAGTACTCTTTTCTGTTATATTTTCGTCTGTTAATTGTATAGCCATTTCAGCAACTTCATGCTCACTGAATGTACTTTTTTTTGCAATCGATTCTACCACATGCCGGTAGCGGTCACGGGTAGCAAAATCCATTAAACCATATATTCCGTCATGGTCTTTAAGTAATGTCTGTTCAACTACGCTGTGGATTTCAACAAAATCACGCCAATCCATTGCACTGAGCAAACGAAGGCTTCCAATACTATTACTCATCGAGACCTGGTCGGCAGCCTGCTTTTGATTTTCGGCGTTGACCAATTCATTACTGGTTAGCCCGCTACCAGATAGTTGCTGTTCAATCCAGTTAAGAACTAACGCAAGGTCAGGCCCCTTCCCTCTCAACTGGCGAATTAATTCCGAAACAAATGCGCTTACAATCGGGGGATTGGACCTGGCCATATCCGCTATCACCAGGATGAGATTTTTAGGCGCTTTCTCTGTAGTTTCAATCATTTTTTTCGACCAATAGTCAGCAAGGTTCTTATCTACCATATCTACGGCGATGCGGGCCGAAACCCTCCGGATGTTTTCAATCAGTGCAAGGCGCAGCATAAGGGGTATTGACCACAATTCTCCCAATTTCAGGGATGTGACTGTTTGGTAAGCCTTCACAAAACTACTAAGGCTTCCTAAATCTATTCTTCCATCGCTATGAGAAATTATCTGAAGAACAATATCATAACTACGTGCCTGACCTGTTGAGGTACCATCCAGCAGGTGGGGCAGGTCTTCACTGTAATTTTTAGGGAAATATGCTTTGGCAATACGGATATGTTCTTCAACCAGGTAAAAATTATCTATCAGCCATTCCCCCGCGGGTGAAACCTGGTTTTTTCTTTTTATCGAATCTGTAAGGAGTTTGCGCACTTCCTGCAAAGTGGTTTCATTGTCCGCCAGCCTCTTCAGTAGATGGTCCTTTGCAGGTTTTGAACTCAAGTGATGCCTCGCCGCCAGCGTTTTACCAAAGCGCTCCATCTGTTCACTACTGAATAATTCCTCCCTGAGCGGTTCTTCAATTTCGTAACTGGTCTTATCACTTGCCTGAAAAAACGCCCTCATATCAGATATGAGTTCATGCGCTGCCGGAATTAATTTTAATTGCATAGGTTGGTTTAATTCAAATATAATGGGGCATAAACAATAGCCTGCACCTCATTATTTATTCTTTTCAAATAATCTTTTTTCAAAAAACTTTCAGCGTAGATTTCATAAATATCTTCAGTTCCCGAAGGGCCGGTCGCAACCCATGTATTTATGGTCACAACTTTCACGCCACCGATTGGAGTATTATTTCCCGGCGCCTTTATAAGTATGCTGTCCATATTTTCATCTGCCAGTTCCTTGTGTTTTATTTCAGTGGAAGATAGGTTTTTTAATTTTTCTTTTTGTCCAGGAGTAGCTTTTGCTTCCAAGCGATCGTAAAATGGTTCAACATATTCTTTCGTGGGGTTGATATATAATTTCCCGGGATCCATTCCTATTGTAGCGGCGAATCCCGCAGATAATAATGGGTGGATAAATCGATTTTTATCTATGGTCCAAACACTTACATTCAATCCTGGAAAAGAAACGCCTGCACTTTCGCCGGCGCCAAAACAAAGTGAGCCACCAGGCAAGCCAACATCGAACCGTTTAGATTCAACATGAACATTACACATCTTCCGGTTCGGTTTTGCTGCTATGCAATCGATTAGCTGCCTGGTATTAACCGTCTTACCCACTGCTGATGTTTTTGCCAATAGTGCTTGGTTTTGAAGCAGGAACAAAATTGCAACTTGTAAATAACGATCGGGATGTAATAACCCGGCACTTTTTGTTAAAATACTATGCGGGTCACGATCCGTGTAAAAGGAAAAAGAACCACGATTAACAGAGGTTCCAAAAGCTACTTCTTCACCAGGGACCATTGCGCCAGGTATTCCTGTATAGCTGGCGGAGACAAGGCGCGCAGTACTAATCGGTATATTTTGTTCCGGGGGTTTTCCTGCTAATGGTGATACGTTCATTACTGATTTTTTCGTTTTCTCTGCATAAAAAATTCACGGTAGCGATTAAATGGCTATATATTTCCCGGTGCATTAAATCCAGCTATGTCCATATTTTGCAATAAGTGTTTCGGCATCTTCCGGGCCCTGGGTACCCGCCTTGTAGTTTGGAAAATTAACAGGGGGATTTGTATTCCATGAATTAATGATAGGCATTAGCGCTCTCCATGCCGATTCTACCTGGTCGGCACGCATAAAAAGAGTGGCATCGCCTTCCATGATATCCAATAATAAAGTTTCATAGGCTTCCGGGGTTCCCGAAGTATAGGATTCGTCATAATCGAAATGCATATCAACGGGATACAATAACATCTTAAGTCCCGGTCGTTTAGCCTGGATACTCGTGCTGATTCCCATGTGCGGTTGAATATGTAAAACAAGCCTGTTCGGTTGCCAGTTACCAATAACTTCCGGCGGAAAAGATTGATGTGGTACCGGTTTAAATTGAATTGTGATAACTGAAATTGTTTCATCCATGCGCTTACCGGTTCGCAGGTAGAAAGGAACGCCCTGCCATCTCCAGTTGTCAATAAACAATTTCACAGCTGCAAATGTTTCAATGTTAGAATCTTTATTTACATCCGGTTCGTTTTTGTAGCCCTTCACTTTTTTTCCTTCTATCCAGCCCTCACCATATTGGCCGCGTACAGCAAATTGATATACTTCTTCAGGCGAAATTTTTAATAAGGCATTCAACACATCTACCTTCCTGTTGCGCACTTCATCGGCTTCAAAGGAAACTGGCGGTTCCATCGTGATCAGGCAAAGCAATTGCAACAAATGATTTTGTATCATGTCCCGTAGTGCCCCGGCGGTTTCGTAATAGTTTCCCCTGTTCTCCACACCTAATTGTTCTGATACCGTTATTTGAACGCTATCTATATAATTGCGGTTCCAGATAGGTTCATACAAGGCATTGGCGAACCGGAATGCCAGGATATTCTGCACCGTTTCCTTCCCGAGGTAATGATCAATACGATAAATCTGTGATTCATCAAAAATGGTATGTAACAGGTTGTTGAGTTGCTTTGCACTTTCCAGGTCGTGCCCGAAAGGTTTTTCTATCACAATGCGGCTTAGTAATTTATTTTCAGCAAGCCCGGAAACCCCTAACTTAACTGAAATTTCTTTGAACGCATTGGGAGGAACAGCGAGATAAAAAATCCGGTTGGCCGCGACCTTCCATTTTTTTTCATAAGCGGCTATTTGTTTTTTTAATGTAGTATAAGTAGTAGCTGCATCGAACTCTCCAGTTTGGTATGCCAGGCATTTTGCGAAATCATCCCATTCAAGTTTTTTTGATTTTCCCCTCCGGGAGAATTTATCAACGCCGGCATGCAAATGTTTTTCAAATTCTTTTTCCGTCATTTTAATCCGGCTGATACCGATAACAGCAAATTCACCCGGTATCCATTGATCTAACCAGAGATTGTAGATCGCCGGAATTAATTTTCGCCAGGTTAAATCGCCGGTAGCGCCCAGGATAATTATGATAGTTGGATTTACTTTTGATGTTGATTCCATTTTATTTATATTTTTTTTTACTAATTCTAAACTTTCTTGCGGTTGAAGCAGGTCGGTATTAGATCATCGGATTTCTTTTCTTTGAATGCATTAATATAAAATGCCGCATTTCGTTCTATTACAAAGGTCACGTTCTTCTTTCAATCCTATCCTAGTATCTTGGCAATTCTGCGAAAAAGTTATATTATTCATTATATAGGAAGCAGGACCATCTCTGCGACAATGCTTCAAACAAAAAAGTATCTTACTATTTTATGATACCAGGTCGAGCCAGCCACCGCTAAAACCTGCGCGGCGGAGACCATTGATAATGTGCGGACATCTTTTCATAGTGTTCCATATCAAGCCGGATTTATAATTTTCAATCATTAGAATTACCGGGCCCTGGTTTAACCCAAATTGCCATGCAGAGATCCAGCTATTGGACTTAGCATTTTTCTCCAGAAAGGTGGGATTATAGCTGGCATCAAAACCATAGGCATGATGTTTTTCAAAATCCAGCCTTTCAATCGCGTGACGCATCGTACTTAGTACAACTTTTGGCAAAAACGGGAGAGAAGATACAACGGCCCACGGTGATATGGTTCCATCATCCGGGCCGAATGGCGCGCCTCTGGCTTTATAGTTATAAAATTTTCTTTTAATACCGTCAATCATGCGTGTAGTGGGTCCGGGTCCATCGCTGGCCGTAAATCCCCATCCATATTCTCCATAATGGGCAAATCTTAATGGATTTTCTATGGCATATCGTTGCTGGATTTGAGTAGCACGCCGGCTGTTTTCGAAATAGTCAATACCAAACTTTCTATTCAAATCATCGTAGATGCCCTTGCAATCTAACCATATTTGCGACATCTGGTGAATAAAGAGCGGCCCTGCATAAATGCATTCGATACCATATAGATTTTCCCATTCAAACGTTGAAGTCCATTTTTTATACCCGGAAGGACTAATTGGGAAAGTAGGTGAGCCAAGTGCCAGTATATAGATAATATGCGCTTCGCAATATTTTGCTTTCCAACGGGAACGAAGAAATCCTGTTCCTGGTTTCCAGCCGTGTGAAATAGTATCTTTGCCGTTTAATGCCCATTGCCAATCTACCCGGGCATAGAGTTCATCGGCATACATTCTTATTTCAATTTCGGATTTATTTTCACCTGTGAAATAATATCTTGCAGTCAATATCCCGGCTAAAAGTATGGCAGTATCTATCGTTGATAGTTCACATTTCCAGGCACGCTTCCCGGTTTCCATATCAAGGAAGTGATAATAAAATCCTTTGTATCCTGTTGCATCCGCTTCGGTGCCCTGGTGGCTGTTGTAGAAGAATTTTAAAACAGTCAGCGTTCTTTTTATCGCTTCATCTCTTGTTATAAATCCGCGTTCGATTCCTGCTATATAACAGCTAAGCCCCATGCCCGTTGCAGCAATACTTGCCGGCGATCCCGGCTGGGTTTTATCGGCTATCAGCCCGGTTTGGTCATTCACCTCTTTTAGAAAATAGTTAAAAGTTTCCCGTTGCAGAACATCAAGCATTTCATCATCCGGGCCTAATGGATTTGTATCATGTGCTTCGTTAGATTTTACTTTTTGTTTCATTAGGTTTCTACTGTAATATACGCTACCCCTTGCGGAAGTATTGTTATCTCAACAAATACCGAACCTTTTTCTAACCTGGTTGTCAAAGGTTCTATTACAAGGGCGGATGCTAACTCCAATGCGTACACGTCGTTAGCCGAAAGGCTTCCGGGGCTGCCCATATCTGTCCATGTTTTTCTTGCATTGGCATGATTGTCATCAAGCCTTTCTATAAAGGAAGCTTTTACTTTTTTAATGTTATCTATTTGCACTTTTACCCATTCTGTTTTTATGGGATGACGTGGCAGAGCCCAGTTGGTAATTATAATATGTATGGTATCCTTTTTACGCACCATCCAAATATCAACGGTTTCATGTTGCCCCGTAACTTGTAAGAGCTCATTGCCCATATAAGCCTGGGTTTACAATCGCCATTTTTTGATATCACCAAAGCAATGATCAAAGAAGGCACAACAACCGCCAATGTCACCCAATCATTGGCATACCAGGCTGATTTTACAAAGGTGTTGTCGTGGTAAATTTCATTATTAAAAAGCCCGATGCCCGATGCAATAGCCGCTAAGAAGGTAGCGATTATCGATAAATAAAAACTGATTTTTAAATTTTCATTAATCATGATCTTTTTAAATTATCAAATTATTTTCTTTGATATTTTTTCGGAACATAATTGCAAGCATTAACATTGCCGTTGGTGCCGTAATTGTCCACGGCAGGGCAAGCAGCAATAACTTTTCAGAAAATGTTGGGTAGAAATAAACAAATACAATCAAAGGTGTGACAGCCGCATTAGCCAGAAAGGCGATTCTAACCCATTTTTGAAAACCCTGTTTATCAAATACACGCGCAGCAAATAACATGGCTAAACCCATACAGATATACCCTATTGCATCAAAATCCCAAAAAAGGGAATGTGGAGTTTGACTGAGGATTTTAATTTCATCCGCCGCTCCTTTAAGTGTCAGGGGGATTACAGTAGTTAGTTGCACAACATAATTAGCCGTAACAAATACAGCATAGATAACAGTAAATATCAGTGCTGCATGGCTCCAGATTTTCTTATCACCGGGTGTTGCATAATACAATGCCAGCATTTCAATTAAAAAAGGAATAACTATACAAAGAGAAAATCCATAAATTAATATTTCATCATACGGATAAGTAAGCACGCCCAAAAGTTGTAATAATTGAACCAATACGAATGCAGCATTAGAAGCAAATGCAACAATTCCTGCATAGAAACCTATTTTGTATATTGATTTATTCATTTGTTTAATTTTTTCTTTTTCTTCTCTTTATTTCTTCTTTCAATTTATTAGGTATGTCCCTGCAGGCGCAATGTTTGAACATGTTCAGTATGCCAGGCAACGCGTTGTTCCAATGTTGGGTTTTTTGGCATGGGGTGAGTCAAATGACATTATTTACTAAGTTTCATATTACATTACTTTAATTCTGAAACATTGTATTCAATCTCTTTAAAATTAAATTTTCCATAAACAAATTTTCCATCAGGGTAATCCCAGGTAGTTTCACCATAAGTCATGATGTTTATGCCGTTTATATTTTTATAATTACTCACCGGTGTAGAAAACGGATAGTGATTTACATCCCTGTCGTTTGAAACAAAATCAATCAATTGCCCTTGTTCATTAAAATATAAAACGGCTGATATTGTAATTGCATGATTTGTAAAAGTGGCTTTTGCCGAATTGCTGTCAATGGCTTGCCATGTAATTCGTTTGTCAATCAATGTAGCGGGAGCCATCAAACACATATCATTAAAGAGTGTTACGGTTTCTGCCTGGTCCATATCTTTTCCTGCTTTTTTTACAACAGGGAATAATCCAAAAAGTCTTATATCCATCAAAGCAGTTGCATTGCTGTATTTATGATAACCCGGAACGGTAAAACCTTTCATTGTTGCTTTCATAAAAAACAGCCGGGTGGGTTCGTCAAAAAAATTATATTGTTCGCAGGTAAAGGGGAAGAAAGGTTTTCCTTTTTCTCTCATTTGCCCTTCAAATACAATGCGCATATTTTTTAGTTTGGGCTTGTTTAGTACGCCTGCATATTTCAGGTAACGTTGCACAGGCCCGGGTAATGGCTGCAAATCCGGCTCAGTAAGCAAATCCGTTTTCAAAGTATTCGTGCGCCGCAGATTTTCTTTTACATCATTTTGATAGCTTTTTTCAAAACGATAACTCCCCCAATTTAATACTATAGCAGCAAGAATAATTATGTTGGCAATAGTTCCAAATTTTGCATCTTTCCAAACAGTAAAAATTAGTATTT
>JBDTOV010000105.1:0-17930 GCA_039933035.1 Ginsengibacter sp.
GGCTTAATAAGTGTCTGTAAAGTTGCATCGGGTTGATTTTGAGCAATGCTTTCATTTACGGCTGCCGCCTGGCTGCGAAGCGTTTGAATTAGCTGAGCGGCATTACCATTTCCGGTCAATTGGTTATTGATTGCACTTTTTAAACGGGAAGTGTTGATGCTGTCCGGGCCTGCTGCGCCATTTTCAGGCAATAAAAAATCATTTGCAGTGATCGGTCTGCTTTGGTTGATAAGTTTCCGCAGGTTTAATACAAGACTACTAACTTCAAAAATAGTTAATTGTCCGGTAGTTAAAAGACTTCTATCTTTAAAATCGATGGCGAATGCGGTGGCATCTGCCGGAATATCCAATGCAAATTTTTGCCGTCCGGCCATTTGTGCATGCAGGCCCAAAGCAGTTAGTGCAGGCTGTGAAAATGATTCCGGAAAAACATACAGAAGATCTATTGGCTCAATACCGATATCGGCAAGGCTCAACTGTTTCTTTTCACCAGATAATATTATTTGTATGCTTATTGTTGTCGGTTTCGGTAACTGCAGGCTTAACCATGCATTCAGGTCTGGCATCAGCAAAGAACGTGGTGTTCCGTTTTTCGTCCATGCCTTTCCGTTAGCATTGGCACCGGGCTGGCAAACAACGCCTGCCCTGTGTGTAATACTTGTTCCTTTACCGGGGGTCTTTGCAAATTCAGGCATTACCACCTGGCCTCCCCCGTTCATAATCTTTAATGCTGCGGCAGCCCGCACGGTATTTCCTTTTACAGATTGATACACGCTTTCAGCCAGTAACAAATCTCCCAATCCATCCAAATAATCTTCAATTATATCCGCCACTTTACTGATTGCAGCAAAATCGGTGGGATTGATGCCTGCCACCGTTGTGAGCCATGCCGTTGGGTTGCCACGCCGCCGTGTCAATAAAGCCATCCCATCAATAGTGGTCAAATACGAAATATTTTTTCCGGGTGTTTGCGTACGCTGCACCGGAAAAGCCAACCTCAGGTTATACAGATTGGCACTTAAATTATTTTCTTTCAGCTTCCGTTCAAAATAATACCCCAGTAATTCGTTAAGGGATGTACCCTGTTGTATACCTTCCAGCAACTGAAGTGCCTGCCTGGTGCGTGGAGAATTTAATTGCAGTGCCAGCAATGCAGTCTGATTGTCTGCCTGGTGATTGAGGTAACCGGTTCTTAAAATGGAAGCGGCGACAGCATGTGCTGTTGAAGGGGCGTGAATAAATCCGTCGGTGGCGGAAAGATTAATGCTTTCATCGGGTTCTATATTGCCGGAGATTGTATTAAGCCGGGCGCCGGCGGCAGCATTTTCGCCTATATAAAAGAACGCGTTGAGCCACCCGTTACCAGACAACACAAGCCCGTTTTGCTTTGCGGCATCCTTATTAGTAATGGGTATTGCCGCACTGTTTACGTTTGCAGGCAGAAATGGTAAATATTCCGGCGCTTCTTCCTTAAAAATTACTGCGCCTGCGGCATTGGGTTGTAAACTCAGTAAATATCCGAATGCCCCCAGGTAGATGCCTGTTGGTTTCGCTTTTCTTTGTTTCACCAGGCGTTGGTTCACCATTCCAATCATCCATGCATCAAGCCGGTGGCTGCACAAATCCATATGTTCAGTATATAAGCGGTTAAGGCTTGCAGTAGGAGCATTACTGATATACCGGAGGCCAGAGATCATTTTATTTAACGGTTGAAAAGCCGGATCAACTTTTTTTGTTTCTATCCAGTCTGCCAGTGTTTGCTGACCGGTAGCGGCAAATGTATTGGTAAAGTACACCCTGCGATCCGGCTCCAGTGAAAAAGGGACGGTTATCTTAAACAGATCAATGACGGGTTTATAGGATTGTTGTAGTTTATCAGTTGCTGAAAGGCTTGCAGGATTAATGTTTATGGTGGTATGCAGTAAGTTTTGCGCGGGAAAATCTTTTACTTTCAACAACCACAAACCATTGTTAGGTTCAATGGCATGTATGCCTGTTTCAAGATAAGTACGTAGCACAGCCTGCCTCAATAGTATTGCGAAAGCGGACAAGGTTGCAGAACTCAGCGCTGATCCGTCACCGGCAGGAGCTTTGCTGAAATCATTGCTCCAGATATCAAGCACTTTTGATTGTGCCAGCCATTGTGGAAAATTCCATGATTTGCCGGTGATAAGCTCCAGCGGCTGATCTTCCGATAAAGGCCTGCCATCCATAAATATGCGTCGTACATCCTGTTGCTGGGAATTGTAAGCGGCGGTCAGTTGCCTAAAAAGCGCTGGGTTGATGCCAAGTTTGAGGAGATCACTTTCTGCCGTGTCTGGTTTAAATGCCGGATCGTTAAAAACAGGCGCTGCTCCGGCTCCCGGGCCCGCAGCCGTGAACAGATCCAGCAACTGCGTACCAGCTACCCATTGTTTTTTTAGTTTGCCGGAAGATGCGGTAACACCAATCATCTTAAAAAAATTATCATCCAGCCCCTGGCTACTAACGCTGGTTACATTTTTAACGGCGGCAGACAGTGTTTTCCATTGCGCATCCAATTTGGATAAATATAGTGACCACAACTGTGATAAAAAACTTTCTTCCTTGCTAATTCCCGTAGGTTGGTATTGCCAGTTCGCAAAAGAACTCACCGGAATAATTCCATATGGCTGCCGGTTAAAACGCAGTACAGGAATGGTGCCCCTGCCACTCACGTGCTGAATAAAAAACTGCCTCGCCAGTTCACGCGTTGGCTCATCCAGATCTGGTGTGAAAAACTGCAGCAGGTAATAACCCAGGGTAGCAGGCCACAGCAGTTCATTTACCAGTGAAGCTTCACTAACATCCATTAATCCGCCATTCGGCAACCGCAATAAATTTCCCAGCCCCAGTGAAGTCATTACTTTTGATTCATCTGTAGCCAGTGGAGCAACGGCCGCAGGTTTCCACTGAGAAGCAAAATACGAAAGCGCGTCTTCTTCACGTTGCGTAAATGTTGTTTTGGGTGATCCATAATTATTGGTAGGTGTACCCTGCGGTATCACGCTCAGTCCATTTTCCCGGTACAAATGGTCTTCCAGTTGCCGACCCAGCAGCGTTGTGCCGTCAGTCTCATTAACCGAAACTTTTGTTCCAAGCACAATTATCTTATCTACCCCGGTACTGTATTCGGGGTTTTGCGAAAGATCAATCCTGATAGCCATGCCTGCGCTTTCTGCTGCTTCAAAATTGTGAATCCAGTTGATATAACCCGGCGTACGCATGCTGGTGCCGTTATCGGTAAATCCAGAGTCAGCGGGTGTTTTATTAAAAGGATCACTAGTGGGATCAAGGCCCAGCAATACAGGTTCAGGTATAGGGTTTCCTGTAAAGTCTTTGAATACATCACCTTTGTATAACCTTACCACAAAACGTTCCGGAAGCAAATGGGTTTTTAACGGCGTAGTAAACGGACCGTCTTTCAACGGTTTGTCTGCAGCAAATACCGGCGCTTGCGGAAGCGGCTGACCGTTTTTAAAATTGGTAGGCGCAGTAACATGTACAATCCATGCTGCGCGGGTGGCGGCAGTAGCTATTGACAACTGCAGCCACTGCTCCTGTGGATCATTTCCGGCACATACTTTTTGCCAGAATTGTACGCCGGCTTCCCATTCTCCGGGCTGAAGATTGCGTTCCAAACCTTCTAAAAATATTTCATCGGGATAAATGCGTATGCGTATTTCCTTACTATCGTTTTTTCGTTTAATAAGTCTACCGCTTGGCGGCTTCAACCTTCCGCTCATTATACTCTGCAGTAAAGGATTAGTAAGAGGTCCACCCAAATGAAGCGAAGTTACCCGGTAAGTCATGACCGATTCCTCATCTTTTTCAAAACCAATTGTGCTGTAATGCGTAGATATTATTGGCGTCATGCTGCTTACATCTATTGCATCGGTGTTATCAAGATTTCTAACAATATGGCGTATGGTTACATACCGCGCTTCCAGCCGTACCGGTAATAAAAGAAAAGGCAAATCAGCAGTCAGTTGCGCAACCCAGTCACGCGGAGATCCGCCATTGGCAAGCGTACTAATTTCTGTATTTAAATCTGCCAACGCCTTTGCGCGGTTTCCCTGCATTGCCATCAGTTGGTCAACCGTGGACGCAGTACCGAAACCAGTAGCAATGCCCTGCTGAGATAGTGAATACTGCTGCAATGCATTATAATAAACACTATCGGCCGCGGAATAAGCGTCACGTTTATCTTTAACTCTTTGTTGAACAGTCTTAATATTTTCCATTGTTTAGTTTTAAGATACCATTCGCGACACGTGAACAAAAAGCATAAATGGTTGTTGATAAAACATCGCAGCAATCCTGTCTGCCCGATCACCGCTGTAGCCGGGAAGATTTTTAAAACCTGAAGAACCGGCATCAATACAATTATTTTCAGCTGTATCTCTCAATGCCGGCCAGGAAGGATCCGAACTGCTGGCATCAATATCCAGCCCAAAATGAATGTCTCCCGCACGTTCCTTTAGCACAAAGAACCAACCGGGATCCGGGCCGCCACCAATTGCCAGTGCCTTATCAAGGTCAAAACCAACAAACTTATAGTCGGGATCTATTTGCGCAAAAAATAAAGGCTGGCGCAAAGTGGCATCAGTGGTAACTGTTACAGGCCCCCGGCTTTTATTATGCGGATCTTTCCATTCGGCTTTTTGCAGAAATATTTCTGTGTTTGGGTATTTGCGCAATAGCTCTCCTTTTACCAGTATCACCATCCGCTGCGTGGCCGAACCCTGTGGTGTGTGTGTACCTATGGCAGTGCCGCCCCAGGACGAGATGGCAGTTATATCTTTAAAAATCTCCGGGTTATTGGTAGCCTGCTGGCTATCCCTGCTGTCCCAAAACTGCCGGAAACCAGTGCCATTCAAGGGCACAGGTAGCTCCCTCCATAAATACTCGCGCGATAGTTCATGATTGAGGCCAGTCATATAAGATTCAATAAAAGACTGGTTGGACAAAAACAGGGCTACCCTGTTGGGAGGTATTTTTGAAAGGCCGGGCAAAATATAATCTGTTGAACTTTTTGCCAGCGCTTTATACATGGCTTCAGGAAATTCAGGTATTGTAAAAGCAGGCGCCAGGGGACTGGAAATTGTTCCAAAAACTACCGGGCCGGCAGGCAACATGGCGCGCAGTTTTGCAGTAAATGTTTTTTGCGGGTTTACTTGATCTGCAATTGTACCATATAGTACATCGTTTGCAGGCGGCCGTGCTGGGTCTACAATGATGGTAGTTATCCGAACATAAGGTAACAGGCCGTTCAATGCCTGTAACACCGGTACGTAGCCCGCAAATCCCTGGGTTTTTAAAAAAAGGTCTTTGGTAACAGATAGTTTTGGAAATATTAACAGCCTGTTTAAATTATTTAAGTAATTAATAATAGTATTGACCGCATTATACAGCACATTGCTGATAATCGGAGTAAAAGTGGCTATAATAAAAATTGTTCCCGGTGCTACCTTCGTATTTAGTCTTTTAACCAGCGGCCCTCCGGGACGGATGAGCTTTGTAAAGGAGCGGCTATAAGCCGATGGTATATATTTTTGCTGAATGGAAGCCGCAAAGCTCTGATTGTTGATAGTGAGCACCTGGTGCATGGGCGCCATAAAAGCAAGGTTCATAAATGCTTTCACCGAATCTGCTGTTTGTGGCGTGGTTGACTGCAAAGCCGGAATAAACCGTTTATTAAAAAATGACTGCGATATGGCCAAAGAGAAATTCCATTTTTTAACGAGCTGGTGCACTTCATGGTTCTGACTGAGCTGGTCCCACGCACGATCCATTAAGGTTTCCTGATTTTTTTGAACAACAGCAGTGCCTTGTCCCGCTGCAATGCGCAGGGCAGGGTTTAAATTCAGCTGATTATACCAGTCTTTTTGTAGTGCAACCGGGTTTACTTGTGCAGGCGTAGAAGAAGTTGGATTTAACACACTGTCCCTGTAAAAACTTCCGTATAACGGCGGCACTACTAAAGGATCGTCGTTCGAATTGCTGTCAGCAAAATAAGGATTGGGTGCGCTGGCTGCAGCCGCTACCGTATATGGATAAGCGCCAAGGTTTATTAAATCAGCGAGGTTTTTTATAAAGCTTTTATCCTCAGCAACAGGACTGTCGGTGATGGCAATATCAGGTGGCTGGTTAAAAGGCTGCAATGCTGTTTGCATCATCACGCCGCCCGTGGCCCCTGTATAATGCAGACCCCACCCCGGATCACGGGCATCAATCAGCCTGTTGACCGTTTCAAGCGTTTTGGCTTCTGCTGCACTTATAGGTTTTAATTTACCCGCAAGCGATTCAAAATCACCATCGGCCTTTGTGCCAAATTCCCATTCATAATAAACAGGAAAATCAATTGCGACGGGATTAGTTTTTGACCATGACGCCTGTGTATTGGCGATATCATTAATAGCATCAGCCTCTTTACCCAGACCCGACAGGCGGCCCTTTTCAAACGAGGGTACTAAGAAGGCTGTATAATTTGTTTCTGCCTGCAACCTGCGCGGGCACAGAATTCTTGAACAACCAAGATTGGGATTGGCATCCAGTTGCGCCTGTATCAGTTGGCCGACAGCATCCGGCGTTGCGCCCTCCGCTTTAAAATTAAGATGGGTATGCGCCCAGGCCCATATTGTTGACGGATCTGGCAGTGCAGATTGCACGGCAACAGCAGTTACTTCAATGGAAGACAAACCATGCTCCACTATATCACGCCGGGTAAACTCATCATTTTTCAGGACAATCAGCCATAACCAGGGTTGCAATTTTCCCGATGCTGGTATTGCAGGTGTGTAGCGCCATGCAAAATCTTCATCATAAAATTCTATTCCACAAAGGTAATTGGGCTCAAAATTTCGTACACCTGCGCGTGGTAGCGTTCTCACCACTACGCGATTATCAATACTGCTTATATTTCCCGGTCCATATACCTGTACATTATGCTGTACCTTCTGCGGCGCTTCTCCCTCTCCGGTCACATCCAGTATAAGAGAAACCGACACCATATCCTTGTCCGAAATTCCGCTTGCAACAGCCTGTCCTATTATTCCACGGCGCAACCACGGAAGAAAAGAATATTGAGCTTGATCGTTGGCAGCTGGCATATTTTATTTAGTTAATTCAGAAGTTTATTAATTATTTTTTTTCAGGCCAAAGCCTCTTCAATTGGCAAAACTGTAAGATGGAGGTTGTTATAAAAATCTGTTTGCCTGATTGTTTTTAATTTTTGCATGGCCTGTATATTATTGCTGAAAACTGCAGTGACAGCATCCGCCTTCATTGTAACCGCATCGGCCACCAGGTATTGTTCACGTATGGTTTGGGCAACAATGGATTTGGGTTTTGGCAATTGCCCCAGTATAGAATTGGAAAGAGAACTGTTAAGCAATCCGTGTATAAAATTAGAATTGATTTCTATTATTTTAACAGGGGGCGTCGGGGTAAACATGGGGTCGTCAATTATACGGCTTTCGTATGTAACCGGTATGGTAATAAAATTATCAAACATCACATTGTCCAGGCCATCAAAACTTATACCGGCGTCAAACAATTCGTAAGAAGGCGCATTCAGTTTCTGATCGTCTGTCAAGTCAATAAACTGTGCCGGTGCAAACCTGTTCTGCACTTTACCCGCAGGCATTGCCGCATTGTTCTTGTCTATTAACTGAATATCAAATTTATTTGCGCCCATTGGCTTGCGTGCACCAAACTTATCTATACTTATCCCCAGCGGCACAGTGTTCTGGCGCACAGTAAGCAATTCGTTGGGATGCAGCATCAGCATTTCCGCATCCGGCTCATTTTTTAAATCTTTCCTCAAAGTAACCAGCGTGGCCGTACTGCCATTGGTCCTTTCCCAGTTGGCAACAGAACCAATATCCTGTGCAAGCAAAGGCAACACACTCACTTTCTCTAATGCAGTGTCATCATCATCACCCCAGGTTTCATTAACATGTACTGTTTTGCTGAATATCCACACAGAAAGTTCCATAGTTCCCGTAATGTGCCATGGCGATGGACCTGAAAAACTGCCGTCCAGTTTAATACTTGCCAAATCATAGCCGTGCCAGGAAACGCCAAAAAACACATGTATGTCCACTTCAAAATGAAAAGGGCTTATTTGAAAAAGCGCATCAAATGATATATCGCCCAGAATTTTGCAGCCATATTTTTCCAGGGAAAAAGTGCCGAATATGCCAAACTGTATGGTATTGGATGTAACTGCAAGGTAACATCCTACTGCTATATAGGGATTACCGGAATTGAGGATTATCTGCAACCGGTCAATTTTTGCCGGCAATTCCAATGCAGGTGGTTGAAAGCCGGGGAAAAATCCGCCAATTGAGATAGCAAAATCATCGTTGCTGCCATATTTAACACGTACAGCTATTTGCCCGGTCAATTCCATTCCTATCAGTTTTGACTGATAGAGAGCGGCATCCATCTTAATAAATTTCCTGTCAAACTCAATGGAGATTCTGAAGTTGACCTGCAGGTGAAGCGCTGTAATTTCCTTCCCGAATAATTTCTTTTTTACTTCTGCACGTATTACGCCCAGCAGTACAACAGTCAGCGGTTCCGGAAATTCAAGAATCAAACCCAGTTCAATAGTTACAATATTAGCAGCTCCCCAGGCTATCTGTGCCATTACCCCAATTATATATTGATTGCTGGTAGCGGGGAAAATCTGGTTAATGGAATTAATCAGCGCATAGGCATTGTGCAAAGGGTCTGCCGGAAACAGCACGTCATCAATAGAATTGTTGAATATGCCGTTTTCCAGTTTCGCCATGTCTATGCTGCGGTTAATGCCAACCAAACCGCCCACGCCAGTAAGGGAAAACCCCATTCCCAGCTGAATAGCAGGAAACTCTGCAGTGATGATCAGTAAAAATGAATATCCTGGCTTACCATCGGGCAGTTTGGTTTGTACAATCCCAATTGCCTTAACGACGATCTTGTTTTGTATGGTTAGCTGTGCCACACCGGCATACTCACCCTTCTCGGGATCAAAAAATAAATACCCGCCGCCTGTAATAGCGTTGGCGTTTACTTCTATGCCGATACCTTTCGGCGGAACAAATGAAAGGCTGAGATCAAACTTTCCAAAAAGCGGGGGTTTTGATCCCGCGGGAATGGCCTTTAAATCGTCTTTCGAGTAAGGGATAACGTTAGCACCTAAGCCCAAACCGTCTATTTCAAAACTTACAGGACCAAACGCTCCTTTCAACCCTCCTGTTAATTGAAGCTCAATCCCCTGCACACTGGTACTTTTTGTTCCTGCAGCCAGCCTGGCCATCACGTTTTGTAATGTTACCGCGCCGAGTTTGATGTGTACCGGTAATTGAACTTCCAGTGCCGCGTCGCCGTTAAATTGCAGGCCTGTTTTGGTTGACCATACCATTTGCGCATCAAAATCAAATTCAATATTATTTTTTCCGGTACTGGTTTTCACAAGACTGTCTGATTCATCAAGCTGAATGATCACTTTGCAACCATTGCCGCTTCCGGGTACGCCAATGGTAAAATGAAATTTTATATCCGGATCGGTTACGGCTCCTTCCATAGAAATGCCCGCAGAAATGCCCGACAATTCTACACGTGAGGTTTTGCTATTACCGATAAGGTACCAGGGCTCCGTTGTATTGATACGTCCAAATTCAAGACCTGCGGCAGTTGTTACCGTGCCGGTTGTCAAACCCGTATTACCGGGAAACATGATAACACCGAGGCCACTGCCTGCGTCTATGGCACCGCTGGTTTTTATTTGAAAATCTTTTCCAAGGGAAATAGTAGTTTCCATCCCACCCCTCAGCACCGGTGTTATAAGAAGACCCGATGGAACTGTTTCGCCCGTCTTGATAGCCGGGTAAACCTGCAGACCCGCTTCCAAAACGGTATTGTCAACAACAGACAGCGCGTATAAAAATAATACCCTCAGTGAATCTGTATCTTTTTTTACAGAAAAAGAACCGCCACCCGGAAGGAAGGATAGGTTTTTATTATCCGGCGCGGCAAGTTTTGCAGATAAACCGATTGCTTTTATTACTTTTTGCAATGCGCTTAATAACTGCGCATAATCAAAAGGCGTTGCGGTATCGTCCCAATGATATGTTTTTTTAAATGCTTTTAGCGGGTCGCCGGCAATATCCACAATCTGCCCCCAGTCGACCACTGTACGGGTATAATTATTCCGGTGCGGACTGGTTGTATTTTCACTTTCATACGTGATAACACCAAAAAGATGCAGGAACGCATAGACCTTTGGATAATAAACCCGGATATATGTTTCCTGCAAATCATCCAGCAACTGATCACCAAAATCGCTCCAGAAGCCTGCATCATTCAACGGCTCCGGAAGGGTTGTAAAATCAGAGAGTTTGAATGCAGAAAGTTCCTGATACAATTTCTGAGCAAAATTCGCCATTGAAGAAATATCTGCTTCACTCAGTGAGGTATTGGAATCGCTTTCAATTTTGGCTTCCAGCGTTTCACCAAACTGAATGCAATCATCTGAAAGTTTTTTTAAACTTACTACTTTGTTTATCTGCAGAAATAAATCATCATCAACCGGGGCATCCCATCCATACCGGTAAAATAAATACTCCATGCCCTCCGCGGAAGAGAAGTATTTATTCAGCGGTGTAATAAAATCTTTCACCGCCAGGTACAAATATGAAAGTTGATTCAACATTTAAATAATTATTATGGTTTGGGAATCTTCTCCAGTACTTTCATCGCAAATTCGCGCATTATGACATCCGTTATTTTTGTCTCATCAACCAGGCCGGAATCTCTCAGCGCTTGAATCTTACAAGGATCCAGGCCACTTTCCGTAAGCACCTGATCAAAAATGGAATCAACCTTTGATAACATTTCATTGCCAGCCTTTTCAATTAAATCCCAGCCTTCGTCAAAGCCCTTATTCATACGTTCGGGCGCCCACACAAAAGAAAAATAAACACCCCAGGTCTCCACCTGCTCATCGTAATAACGTGAGATATAATAAGGGTTGCCGGATGCATCATGCCAGCTGCGGTCCAGCTGAAGCGTTGTAGGAAAACTGGTTTTACTGGTATATGTAAGGGTTATGAGTTTGCGCGCCCATTGGCGGATGCCAACTGCTTTTGCTTTTTGCTCCCAGTTTGCATCTGCCTTTTCTTCCTCTTGTACAAAAGCAATCATCATAGCAATGGGCCCATAAACAGCAAAGAAATATCCAAGAAATTCAACCGCCACACTGCCGGCAACACGTGCAAGTGTGGAAGCCACCAGGTTGGACGATCCTGCATAAACCTCAAAATTACCCACCAGGTCAACTACTATGCTCAGATCGGTCATCGGATCAGAAAGGTATTCACCTAAAGTGCCCGGGCCCTGCATGGGAAATGTTTTAAGCGTGTCTTTTATTGTCTGAATATCCGTTGTATTAAGCGCTTTTATTTTTGCCAGGGCGTCCGCAAATTCTGTACAATCTGCATTGACTGTAGGCGTATCTGCCACAAACTTATCCGTAGAAAAAAAATGTTCGACGCCTGCTGATTCAAGTGCTCTTATCTCATCAACATCTGTATAAGGAGAATCGCTTTCGGGGTTATCCATCGCCAGCAGATCCTGGGTAAGCTGTAAGATTTCTTCGGTAAATAAATCTGTCTGAAAATTCGTAGCCGTTGGATTGGAAGCTTTTACTTCTTTCCAGTAAATATTGGTATCAAAATCATACACCTCTGCCCGGTTATCATCGTTTTCACTGAATGATAAATCGGTATATGGGTCAAAATACAATGGCGCACCGCTATTGATGGCATCTATTATCTCCGGTCTGGCCATATACCATTTCAGGAAATCTTTCTTTCGCTTAATAGCCTGGTTCGCATGGTTGAGATATACAACGTTTTCTGGTTTATAAGGGCTACGCAGGTAATCAATAAATTGTACCAGTTCGTCTGTCGTAAAACCATCCAGGTATGCCAACAGTTCTGTGCCTGGTATATCCGCGTCAACGCCCAGGTAGGCCATTAATTCGTATTCTTCTTTTAACACCGCTATGCCATCCGGATGAGTGTATGCAGTTAAAGAATGTGCCTGTATACCCTGAGACGTAGCAGGATGTTCTAATTTTATTATATAGTTAATACTATCCTTTACCAGCCATGTTTTTCTTATGTTTTTACCGGGTACCGTAGTTTGCAAAGTAATTTTTGCACTGGCCGTCAAGGGGGTACTGTTACTGGCAAACAAAGGAGTTATGACACTCAGCGCTGTCTGCGGATTTGCGGCGTTAAGCAGCGCAAGTATTGTATCAAAATTTATTTTTTCTCCGGGGCTGGCACCGGGGTCTTCAGTATAAGATGCCAGCACCAACACAAAGCCACTCCATTGTTTGTGATCCCCTTCGTCAAAAAGCAATTGTATAGGAAAATATTCCCTGGCGCTGTACATATCGGGCAGTGTTGCTGAAACAGTTAAAGAAGCCTGCCTTTTATTGCTGGTTGAAACCCCAATTACTTCATAAACTGTATATTCAATATTATAGTTGCTGTTATCGTGAACCAGCACATCATCAATGCTCCAGGTACTGTCTTTATCTGTAACCCTTACCAGTGCTTTTGGACTAAGGTCCTGACCGCCTGCGGTTTTAACCTGTATTTTCAGAAAATCATTGATCCTGCGGTTATTCAAATCATCTATTATTTTTTCATATTGGATCGAACCAGCCGAGGTGTCGTCATCAAGAAGTTTGGTTGCAACAATAAAAGGGTCGGAAAATTTTCCGGGATCGCTGAGAAATTCTACGATGCTGTCCTTTCTTCCGGGAGTATGAATATCTGAAGGCAGGAAACGTTGTTTTACCAAATGTTCGTGCACTTTTAGTTTTGTTTCATAGCGCATTCCCTTCATGATGGGATGAGTGCCAAAAAACTGGTAAGCGGCTGGTGCATACATGTTGGCGCGGCCACCAAAAAAAGAATACAAAGCATACATTCCTTCCTTGCTGTAGCCAAAATTGCATGCCCTGATGGTAATCCATGAATCGTTTTTGAGATGGGCGATGACTTCTTTCCTGTTGTCGTTAAACCCCATTCTTTTGCCGGCAAGGAAATCTTTTTGCAGGAGCGACAACGAAATGGGTGTTATGTATTTTAAGTCTGAAAGCTGGGGATCTGAAACATCATCTACCGCCTGAAGAATAAGCCCCTGTGCATTTCCGTGACTAACAATTACAATCTCCCGTATTTGAGTAACTCCCCCCTGTTTCACTTCCGTAAATAAAAATGCAATTAAGGCCTGCAGGCTATTTACATCTTTTCGTTTGTGTTTCTTGTAAAACTTGTCAAAAAAATACCTCGCGCCTTTGCCATAACCATTAGATGCCGGTACAAAGTAAAATATATAATCCGTTATGCCTGGCTTCGCCGGCAGAGGATATTCCTGCAATTTATCTGCTATATTTTTCCCTGTAAGAACTGTAGACATAAGTACCAAGATTACTTATTGAAAATTGCCAAAACGCCGGGACGTGCAAAAATTTATTATTGTCTAAATAGGGGTACTTGAGCTAATTCAATATTTCTTTAAATTCTGAAATACTGACTAATTAAGAAATTATTTTCAGGGGATAATGAATAGTATAATCTGTCAAGCCGGACTGAAGCGCCTTTGCAGTTTAAGAAAAATGAAAATGATTATATTATACTGAGCTTTTCAAAAAATCTAAAACCAAAGACTACAAAACAAATGTATTGAATAATCGTAAAAAAAAATATTTTATAAAATTTTTTTTCCGGCGAGCCTATTTCAGCGCCGGACGACTGCCGCCGCGGCTTGGTGACTTTTGTGCTCAGGTCAAGCCGCCAGCCACGACCCGCAGGCCCGCCATAAGGCGAAGGCTGGAACGAAGTGGAAGTTGTAGCCGCTGAAAATAACGAGACAGGCGGGGGACGCTTTTTATCCTGGCATTGTGCGTGGGCAAAAGCGGCATGAGAGCCTGGCGAGACAACTTGTAGCCAGGCTGATCAGGATATGAACAAAAGCTGAACAATGAACGCCGAAGGCACATGTAGCGCTGGCTGTATTTGTTTTGCGGTTGGCAAATTAGATTAGCTAAAATCATTTATCGTTTTGTATAGCAAGATTGCGGCATGAAAAGAGCCGAATGAATAAGGCGCAGCCGAATGAGGAAAGGCGAATGAATGCGGCAATGTGGAGAAGGAAATGGATAAAAAACAATGAAAGCATTTCTGATTTGTGCGGCAGCTTGCTTTGATTGTTTTTGGTTGTGATCTGTCTTTTCGTTTAATCGTGATGGTTATGCTTTATTTTTTTTCGAGCAATATTTTCTTTTATTGAAAGTTTATTTAAGTGGTGTTAGTGGCAGGCAAAGTTAGGGCTTGATATATTTGAACCTAGGAATGGCAGGTTTGACCCCGGCAAAGTATTATCAGAAAAAGAGAAACTGTAAGAATTGTGAGATACTTATTGTAAAAGCTAAAAGCTCATGAAAGTAAAATCATATTTTTTAGATTTTTTATTAAGACTTACTTCATAGTGATCAACGGATGAGTTTTTTTTTATGATTAACCACTAAAAAAGTCCTTTATGGCTGGATCTGAAGTCATTAAACTTTATTGATTTTATACATTGGCTAAAGAATATGAAATTCAAAAATTTACGATATATTATTTTCATTAATGACAGACTTTTCAATTAAGGGCCATAATCTTAGAAACTTACAAAGGAAATTTAATGCAAAAGTATTTGCTATACCTGAAATTCAAAGAAGCTATGTCTGGAAAAAAGATGCGGTAAGCAAACTAATGGATAGTATTTTGAAAAATTATCCGGTCGGAATTGCATTGGTATGGGATGTTCCTCCGGTTTATCAGCTACTTAATACATACCGTAACACAAATCAAACAAAAAAATTAAACTATGGCTAACAATATTCAAGCTTCTTTTACTGTGGCAATTAAAGAGGTGAGCAAAAATCTAATTGCGTTGTCAAGATTAGCCGGCAAGCTTACAAAAACAAGCATAATAAAAATAAGAGTATTAAATACTGCTATCGAAATAACCTCTAATGGGATAACAAAACGAATCGAAGCTCATACCAATGGGGAAGCTGACATATCCTTACCAGTTTCCTTACTCAAAGCATACCTCACGGCTGGTTCAGGCACTGATAGAACTTTTACATTTCGGCATGGTGAATTATTATGCGGGGGGTCGCTTTTTAGTTCGTCTGCAATAGTGGTAAAGCCTGTTTTTTCTGATATGGGTGGTGTTATCCCTACAAATCTTAGCCATAAATCTACCTTAAGTTATTGGCTAAATAAAAGTACTGCAGAAATTGAAAAGCTGGGCCTTACCGTCACGATCGAAGTTGCAAAACGCACTATGAAAACCAACATTATGGAGGCTTTGGAATTTCTAAAACAATATGATGTGAATTACCATGAGCTGGAGACAATGATAAAAAATAAGTTAAAAAATGTAATATAAGTAATTTATCATACGCCGGCAATTTCTGTATTTTGACTTGTTGCAGATTTTTATTATCAATCTTAAAAATTAAAAAAATGGATTTTCATTCATTGCGGGTAAAAACAAAGGTTTAATTCTTAAAATGATTTCAGAACAACATCGTCATATACAGAGCTTAGTCCGGAATCATACCAGGTTTTATTGACAAACTTGATGACACTTCTGGAGACTATTGAAATCCAATATAAATCACTAAATTTGTTCACAATAACAATACGTTCACGATTACGTGAACTTAATTTATAAGTGAACATGCAGCGGCAGGAAATTATACATTTAGCCTTGGATAACCTCCAAAAGAATACAAATATCAAAGGTAAATGGGTAGAGTTTGCCAAAAAAGAATTAGATGGCAAATTGAACTTGATGATCAATGACAAAGAACTTAAATTCAATGTAGAGCTAAAAAAAGAGCTGAGAAATCATCTTTTGCCACAGATAGCAAGCATGGCTGAAAAATATCCTCCCTTAATATTGGTTGCAGAAACCATATTCCCTAAAATAAAAGAAGAACTGAGAGAAAGAAACATTGCTTACCTGGAGGCAAACGGAAATATTTATATAAAACACAACGGTGCATTCCTCTGGATTGACGCTAATAAACCAACTAAATTTCAAAAGGAACATGGAAACAGGGCTTTTACTAAAACCGGCCTTAAAATCGTGTATGAATTTTTACTAGATGAAACATGGGTAAACAAGCCCTATCGTGAAATTGCAGAAAAAACCGGCACCGGTATTGGCAACATAACCAATATCATGAAAGGATTAAAAAAAGACGGTTTCCTGTTAAAACTAACGCGGGATAAAAATAAGCTTACAAACAAAAAAGAATTATTACAAAAATGGATTGGGGCTTACGGAACAAGATTAAAACCACATTTAGTGATAGGACAGTTTCACTTTATAAGAGAAACGGATTTTATAAATTGGAAAAACCTGAATTTGCAAACCGGCAAAACCTGGTGGGGGGGTGAACCTGCGGGAGATCTCCTGACTAATTATTTAAGACCGGGAGAGTTGACATTATATACTACAGAAAACCGCAATGACTTAATTAAAAAATACCGCCTGGTACCAGATATTAAAGGAACCATAAAAATCTATAAAGTCTTCTGGCATCAGCAGGATGAAACAGCTACTAATACAGTGCACCCATTATTAGTATATGCAGATTTGATTAACACCGGTGACAGGAGATGTATTGAAACTGCACAAAAAATTTACGATGAGCTATTGGCAAATAAACTTTGATAAAGTAAAAGAGCAATATCATCTTGTATTCGAGGTATTGGAAAAAGCTTTTGCGAAGTTTGAGATTGACTTTTACCTTATAGGGGCTCAATCCAGGGATGTATGGACAAATCACTTGCCTTTAGATAAGAGATTAACCCGGGACATTGACTATTCAGTCTATATCGCTCACTATAAAATATGGGATCAATTAAATGAATATTTAATACATTCAGAGGGGTTTAAAAGAGATAAGAAAGAACCATACAGGTTTTATTTTAAAGGAGATATCATAGACTTAATACCATTTGGCGGCATTGAAAAGAATGGTGAAGTAATATTGCAAAACCCCGTCATGGAATTATCTGTTTTTGGATGCAAGGAAGTTATGGAAGAAGCTATTGTAATTCACGATAAATATAAGGTGGTAACACTACCAGGACTTTGTATTATGAAATTGATAGCATTTGATGAGAAACCGGATAGCCGGGCGAAAGATTGGGATGATTTTATTTTTTTATTAATTAATTATGCTGAAATAGCCGGTAATGAACTTTTTGATGGTTATCATAATGACCTGATTGAAAATGATTTTGAAATGCCGGTAGCGGCTGCAAGACTATTAGGCAGGAACATGAAAAGTATTCTCAACAAAAATGAAAAACTGTTCAATAAAATAATTCAAATTCTTCAAGATAAGATGCGTGGTTTTACATTTACGGAAATAGATGAGATGTATGCTGTAAAAGATGACGTAGATAAACAGGTAGAACAAATGAAACTGATCGCAGAAGTAATTAAAGGAGTAAGGGATTGAAGTAAAAGTACATAACCAAAAAGCTAATAAATGTTGACAACAACAGGTCATTAGCGACCAACCGTAAAATATACCAAGGAAGTGTTTAATATCAAACCGGAGAATTGGTAAACTAAAATAAGGGAAGGTAAAAATAAATCTGGAAAAAACCTTATTCCGGTTTTACTTGCAAATTACTTGCAAATGAAAAAATGAGTTATGAAAAAACTCCACAACTCATTGATTATCAGCTCCCCCTATCCGACTTGAACGGATGACCCTCTGATTAACAGTCAGATGCTCTAACCAACTGAGCTAAGGAGGATTATTG
>JBDTOV010000106.1:0-17895 GCA_039933035.1 Ginsengibacter sp.
CGAATCCAGTCCCGGGCACTTGGTAACCATTATAAATTAAATGATTTATAATGGTTATTTTTTTAAATCCTGTCACCTTTCCACGCTTTTTTACACTTATTGATGGATTCAAAACTTCCGGTATATAGAAATGGAGTCAGCAAGTCATGCAGCCTGCCTCATTTGATATTACTGACAAAACTAAAGGGAACTTTTATACGCTTTCGGGCTAAGGCCTGTTCTTCTTCTAAAGAAGTTTGAGAAGAAAAACTGGTCGCTGAAATGTAAAGCGTCCGCTAAATGGCCAACAGAGTAGGAAAGATCACCCAACAATATTTTCACTTCCGCTATTACCAGCTCATCAATAAACACGCCACGGGTTTTAGCGATAAGGTCTTTCACTGTTTTGATTAGATGCTTCGGTGTCATAAAAAGTGCATCCGCATAAAACTGCACGAATATTTCCACCTTACAATGCGCGGCTAACTGTTTCAAAAAATTAAACAAGATATCTTTCTTGCGTGTCATTCCATGCTCTTCGATACCATTGTATTTTCTTGCCATCAATTTGTACCAGCGATACCTAAATTATTTAGCGATACACTGCAGTGAGAAATTGATAGAAACCTTTTATTCTTTCAGTCCCCCGATAATTTCTTCTATAAATTTCACGTCCTTTTCCTGTGACTGGAATGCAACTTTTATTTTTTTGAGATTGTTTATGGTAGTTTCCGGCATCCAGGGTTCCGTTTTCTCCGATAGGGCCTTAAATAATTGCTCCTTAGCTTCCTTTTCATTTTCTTCTAAAACGGTTAACTCCAGCAGAGTGGCATAGTCCCAGTAATCAGGTTGCCTGGTTTTCATTTTTATTACAACGGCAAGCTTTACCGCACTTATATAGCTCTGGTAACGGCTGTCGTTTATTAGCGCCATTAAGGTAACTGCATTTATTCCCGGGTAGGCATCCCGAATATCTGCTTCGTAACCATCCAGGTAAGATTGAATAGATTTGCGAACAAAGCTTTCTTGTTTTATTCGGCTTATTGTATTGTCATCAGAAAGATCTTTAAACACTCTTCCTAAAATTCCATTAGTTTCCGGGTTGGGACCATTAACCTTTATTAAAGATTCTAAAACTTCAATTGCTTTGTAGCTTTGTTTGTTCCTGTTAAGCGCAAAGCCATATTGCTCCTGAACCATCTGTGTGTTGAAAACATATTCTGGCAATTTATGAATCCAATCAATCATTTCCTTCCAGCAACTCAATGCCCTGTAACTTAGCATTACATCTACCAGTACACCTGTCTCCTGGTTTTCAATGGGTACAAGGGTATCTGCATAATCATTCAAAAGTGTTATTCTCTGCTCCTTTACCGGGTAATTCCTGATGTCCGAAAGCTTTTCTTTTATTTCTTTTTCGTACGCTACCATATCTCTAAACACATCAGTTTTTTCATGCGCCAAACTTTTTTGGAAACTTATTCCATCTACTAATTGATGTACCGGGCTGTCAGTTGTTTTATGTTTCTTGGCTTCGAGTAACATTTCTGTTATTGCTTTTATATCAGCATCGATGTTTATTAACAATCCATTGTCATCAATTTTATATGGGTAGGTTCTATTTAAATTAAGATCAAATGCAGGCATGGTTTTATTACTCATGATACAAACAGTTGTATATGGCTTTACCGTGTGCCGCATTCCCAGTTCGTAATAAACATTAGCATTTACAGAACTTAAATCTGCAATTGCATAATCGCAAAGAACTAATCTTTCATACATTGCCTTGTGAATGATTCCGCTTGCTTTTTCTGCGTCAGCGCGGATAGGAGTCAGACCCGCGGCTGTTATTGCCGGCTTGATTAAGTTTTCACTTATATAATTAAAATCGAATTCAATACCCTCAGGTCCCTTCTTTTTCCCAAAAGGCATTAAAATAAAACATGATGGCTCATACATAAATTGATAGTTTTAAAACTTGTTAAAAAGCATCCTGTTTAACAATTTTGTTCTTAATCAGCTTTTTCTATTTTAATAACTAAGTTATTCATAATTATGGCAAGAAAGATATTTTTTAGTTTACATTACAACAGAGATGCATGGCGGTTTTCTATCGTTCGAAATAGGAATGTGGTAGGTTCAAATTATGATAAAACTACTTTGCCTGGCCATGCTGATTCGTAGTCAATAGAACGGTAAGGCGATTCTGCCATTAAAAGTTAAATCGATGACAAAATGAATGGATCGGGAGTTTAAACTACCTCAGGTCCGGTTTAGGATTTTTAGAAATGACCGATATGACCGCAATTAGATTGGAAGGTTATCTGTTCCTGGCATTAAAGACAGCGTATGGAATAAAGTACTTTAAAATAAGGAGGATAAATTTGAAAGCATGGGTGAGGCGTCGTAGATAGAATGTGTAGGCATTCCTATAAATACTTTAAAACCTACGGCTGCATTATTATACTCTTTTTATTTTTTTAAACAAGAGACAGTTTATAGTTCCCATCACTCCTACTAAAGCTGACCCAAAGTCATTTCATCATTATATATAAGTTTGCCATAAGACGGAGCACCCCGACAAAGAATATTGTGATTAATTAAATGCTTTACCATTTATTTAATTTCGACTGATGTCAAGAAAATTTCACTCTCAGAATTTTGCAAGAACGATATAACAATAGTATCTGAAAATATTGTTACCACCTTTTTATGTTTACGGCTATTTTTTCTAATATTTTTGATTTACTGTTTGAGGCCTCGTCAATATCCTATGCGTTTCGTATGAAAATATATGCATCAAATATTGCGGCGATATTTTCATATTTCGTTAATTAAATGAGGTTAAAAAAGCTAAACTATTATTTTCGAAAATTTCAGCTTAAGTAACCACAGAAATTATAGGCGCACAAGCGTATGGAGGTAAATTTTCTGCGACTTCTATTTTTTGGTGCGCCTGCCGTTTTTGTTTTAATGATTTCGCTTTAATTCTTTGTGAGGACAATTTCTTAAAAGACTCATCAAAATATTTACGCAAAGCTCAATCAATTTAATACCGGGGAGAATGTTTGCACGTAGTAATAATATGTCTAAAAGGCTTCCTACCTGTTGTACGTGCTTTCTATTTTAGTGAGGCCACGATTTTATCCAATTGCATTTTTTTATTGGCTGGAATTGAAGGTTCAGCAGGGCTATTCAATTTATTAAAATTACAATCAACTAATTTTGGTAAACAGGCAGCTAATTAGCATAAAGTAAAATAGCGGTTGGGGCTTAATTTTGACAAAGAATAAATATGATATGAAAACAATTCGTTGGGCAGGTGTTTATCCGGCATTGAGCATTCCTTATGACGCCGCAGATAAAAGAGTTTACCAGCAAGTTTGTCGTGAGGCAAATGCTCTTTCCCGGGAAGAAAGAAGACTCCTGCTGGCAGGTGCAATGGAAAAGCTTATTTTAGAATCAAAAAAAAATTCAATAGTAATTTCAGTTAGTAACCATGGCGGCAAATAAATTTGTTTGTGTAGATGCTCACACTTGCGGTAATCCTGTGAGGTTGGTAGCAGAGGGAGGCCCCGTGCTTATAGGGAATTCCATGAGCGAGAAGCGGCAGCATTTTTTAGAGGAATATGACTGGATCCGGAAAGGCCTTATGTTTGAACCACGTGGGCATGACATGATGAGCGGAAGCATTTTATATGCTCCGCATGATGCTGAAAATGATGTGGCTGTTTTGTTTATTGAAACAAGTGGCTGCCTTCCCATGTGCGGGCATGGAACTATTGGAACCATTACCATCGCGATTGAAGAAGGATTAATCAAGCCAAAAATCCCTGGTATCGTGCGTATGGAAGCGCCTGCAGGCCTTGTGTTGATTACATACAAACAGGAAGGAAATAAAGTAAAAAGTGTACGGCTTATAAACGTTCCCGCTTACCTGGCAGCAGAAGGCCTAACGGCGGAGTGTTCCGTATTGGGGGAGCTTGTAATAGATGTTTCTTATGGGGGAAATTTTTATGCCATTGTAGATGTGCAGACCAATTTTAAAGGCCTCGAACATTACAGCGCCGATAATTTAATTCAATGGGCGAGAGAACTTCGTAAAGATATTAATGCAAAATATACTTTTGTTCACCCCGATAACCCAACCATAAATGGATGCTCACATATTTTATGGACAGGCGCGGTTATTGATCCATTGTCCACTGCGCGTAATGCGGTTTTTTATGGTGATAAAGCAATTGACCGGAGTCCGTGTGGCACCGGCACCTCGGCACGCATGGCTCAATGGTATGCAAAAGGCTTATTGAAAAAAGGTGATGTTTTTATTCATGAAAGCATTATCGGCTCAAAATTCCTGGGCACTATTGAAGAAGAAACCATGGTGGCAAACTACCCGGCTATAAAACCCGGTATAGAAGGTTGGGCAAGAATTTATGGTCACAATACCATAACCATTGATGAGGAAGATGATCCTTATGCATTTGGCTTCCAGGTAATATAGATGACGAGTAGCTATAAGTGTATAAACTACAAATTAATGAAAGCAGTTGTAATAGGTGGTGGCATTATAGGGTTGAGTTGTGCATACTACCTCCAACAAAGCGGGTGGCACGTTACGCTAGTTGATAAATCGGATCTTGCGGATAGTTGTTCATATGGAAATCTCGGAATGATTGTTCCAAGCCATTTTGTTCCCCTGGCTGCGCCGGGTATGGTATCACAGGGCATACGCTGGATGTTTAATAACAAAAGCCCTTTTTATGTAAAGCCTTCATTAAATCCGCAACTTTTATCATGGGGATTGAAATTTGTAAAAAGTGCTTCACCTGGGCACGTGGAAAGGTCAGCGGAATTTCTTCTTGAATTAAATCTTTTTAGTAAAAAATTATACGAAGAACTAGCCGCGCAACCGGGTTTTGATTTCTCCCTGGAGAAGAAGGGAATTCTTATGTATTATAGAACAGAAAAAACAGGGGAAGAAGAAATTCATTTGGGAGAAAAAGCCAGGCAAATGGGCCTGGATGTCGAGGCGCTTACCCAACAACAGGTTCAGCAATTGGAACCAGGTATTGAATTAAACATCCTGGGGGCAGTGCATTACCGGAGTGACGCCCATCTTTATCCCAATCAATTAATGCCTCAATTAATTCATCATCTCAAAAATGCAGGCATTAAATTTCAACTAAACAGTTCGGTTATAAAATTTGTAAAGGAAAATGGCATCATTAAAAAAGTAATTACATCATCCTCAGAAACAAAAGCCGATGTAGTGGTGATTGCCGGCGGCTCATGGCTGCCACAGCTAGCTAAGATGGCTGGGGTTTCTCTTTCGTTGATGCCGGGAAAAGGATATTCATTTACGCTAGATGAGCCAGGGCAAAAATTAAATATACCCGCCATACTTTGCGAGGCACGTGTTGCCATCACTCCAATGAATGGAAAGATGCGATACGGCGGTACTATGGAAATTGGAAAAATAAATGACAGGATCAACCTCAACCGGGTGCGGGGAATAGTAGCGTCTGTACCAAAATATTTTTCAAATATGAATGTATCCATGCCGGAACAAAAAGACATCTGGTATGGCTTCAGGCCGTGCACACCCGATGGTTTACCCTACATAGGATATACCAAAAAGATACACAACCTTTTGATAGCCGGGGGCCATGCCATGAGTGGTGTAAGCCTCGGGCCGGCTACAGGAAAGGTTATTGCAGAGTTGGCATCCCATCAACCACTCTCTGTAAAAATTGATGCCTTTAGCCCGGACCGGTTTTCGTGAAAAGAAAAGAAAGGTATGGCGCCAACATACATGCATCAAAAAAGGTAGGGTTTACGCCATATTTTGCACCGGAACTCAAAACCCGTTATTTACAATCCTGGAAACTTGATTAAGGCTTTACCGGGAACACATCCATGATTCGGATTACGTCTAAAGCTTGTTTCGAACAATCAGCTTTTTATAGGTAGCAACGAGTTTCTGTTGAGAATAACCAAGCTTGTACATGCCATAAATTATAAAGAATATTCCCTGGGTTTTATACAAACCGTTCTCAAGATATTTTCGTGCCGAAGTGATTACCGGCTTTCTAATAATGGTAAAAGGAGCTAATTTCTTTAATCGTTTTATAAGTTGTTGGTCTTCCAATACCAGGTGCTTTTCGCTAAAGCAACCTGCCAGTAGAAAAATATCTTTTGTTACAAACAAACTCTGGTCTCCGAAACGAAACGCATCGATATCAAATCGCGTAAACCAGCAGTTGGCTTTTAAAAACCAATGATCATAATCAAAGGATAAAATAAAGCAACCCGTAGTAAAACCCTTGCCTATTGCCCGGGCAATATCTTTCGTAAAATTTCGCGGAGGGATGGTGTCAGCGTGAAGAAAATATAAAATTTTTTCGGTGGCAAAAGAGGCTCCATAATTCATTTGAGCAGCCCGTCCCTTGTTTGGACTACTCACTATTTTTACGCCTGCCATCTTTGCTATAGTAATGGTATTATCTGTGCTTCCTCCGTCCGTTATGATAATTTCTTTTATCAAATTGCTTTCATCATGTTGCCATAATTTTTGAACGGTTTCCGTAATATGTTCCTCTTCATTGTATGTAGGAATAATTACACTAATCATCTTCATTTAATTTTATTCGCAACATTTTTTTCTGCGCTTCACTTAAATCATTTTCCTTATCAATGTCTGACAATTCCGGCATTTGAAAAACAGAAAGATTTGCATTTTCGCAAACGGCTACTGTTTGTTGTAAAACCAGGTGGGTGCTCCAATTGATATGATGAAAAAGCAGGGGATGCATTTGTTTCATAGCTAATAAATAATAGCCTCCGTCTCTGGCAGGGCCTATCACCACATCATATTTTTTTAGCCATGCAAAGGCATTCATTATAATTGCTGATGTAAGTTCCGGGCAATCGGTTCCTATAATAACTACTTCTTCGTTGCCTTCCCGGAATGCATATGCAAAGGCATTTTCCATTCGTTCGCCAAGATCCTGTCCTGACTGAACATACTTTTTATAAACCTGGTTATTCCAAATGTCCTGTTTTTCAATAGTATTGGAATAAAATACCCATTTATCAACAGGAAGATTGGTAGTGACAGATGCGGTAAGTTGCAAAAGATGGTGGTAAACTGTTAAAGCGTTATCATTGCCAATAGTTGCCGCCAGGCGGGTTTTCACCTGCCCATATATTGGATTCTTTGCAAAAATTAGAAGGGCTTTTTTCATTTATTACACCTGTAAATTTATTCTTTAAGGGAACCTATTGTGTTATTCTGCAAGATTATTTTTGCCGGGCAAAAGAGTGCTGGCATCTCTTACTTCATTCACCGCGTCCCAGCCTCTTATTTTTGTAAACGGAAGTTTCAACAAATAACCCGCAGTAAGTTCATCGAAGTTGCTATAAGAGGGAACACCCGTTACAACCAGTTCCTGCGGTACATTCAACCTGGTGGTTTGATGTAGCCGGTCCCAGCAGGAAAAAATAACTGAATAATTGCTGTCTGCCTCCTCGCGTACTATGGAGTGATGAATACCATGCATTCGTGGCGTGACGATTATTATATTCAATGCCTTCTCGACACCATAAGGCAATTTCCAGTTGCTGTGATGAAACTGTGTTGCGGCTTCAAACATAATTTCATACAACAGTACCTGCACTGCGGTGGCTCCGCAAAGAACAACACACGCGCCTCTGAAAAAAACTGAACCGATCAATTCTCCAAAATGAAAACGGAACGCAGTGGTTACGTCGAGATCAGGGTCACAATGATGCACCAGGTGAAAACGCCAGAGAAACGGAACCTTGTGGTTGAGGATATGCCACAGATAATTGGTGTAATCCAACACAAGGACTGCTGCCAGTCCTTTAATAACCCGGGAGGTATTGCACTGGTAGTTTAACCCTAACTTCCACTGCATGTTTTTCATTGCCAGTTTCACCATCACCGGTAACAACAAAAAGCGCAATAGTGAAAAAGATGGAATAGCCACGGTAGTATTAATCATCACTCTTTTACTCCCAGGCTGTTTTCGTTTACGCAATTGATGCCTGGATTCTGCGATAAATAAAACTATAAATACAGCCGTAAGAATTGGTGTTCCCCTGAAATCAAAAACCCGCCGGATCAGTTTCATACAATCTTTTTAAATGAGCTACAATTACCAGGCCTGTTTATTCCTTTAAGCATAACCGTTCTGCCGGATGTAAAAGATATTTTTCTTTCATTCCACTAAACTAAAATCAAATGAATTTATTTCAATGATACACGGATAGGAATCTTATTATGGTTGGCCGTTGGTCGGACCAGAAGGCGGCTCTCACGAGCGTCAGAGTTGGCTTGCGAAAAGGAGAGAACACCACGAAGGCTGATTTGCTGAGACCAGGGGGGAAGCTCTAACGCGTGGGTGATCCGGGCATGCGAAAGGTAGCGAACACAGACAAAGCCTTAAGTATGGAGCCGCTGTGGCTAAACAAAAATCCTTGTTTGAACCCTATTTGGCATCGTTTATCCTTTCAATGTTGTTTTCTGAATTTGTTATGCTTAGTTTTATGGGACAATCAATTTATTGATTGATATTTCAATTATTATTCAAAACAAATATTCAAAACAAATCAAAATGAAAAAAGCAATCCACATTATAGTAACTACAGCGTTCGTTTTTATGGCTGCATTCACTAATCCTATCAAGGCGCAGGATAACAAAAAAGAAATGGAAACACTTGCTAAAAATTATGGAGATGCTTACAACAAAAAAGATGCAAAAGCAATTATGCAATTTTATACAAAAGATGCGGTAAGAGTCAATCCGGATGGAACAACAACAAACGGAAGTGAAGCAATTGCGGCCGATGCAACTGCTTTCTTCGCCAATAACAATCCAACTATAAAAATAACCGTAAGCAATTGTGTGGCAGAAAGTGATGGCTCCGTTACCACTACAGGTACCTACGAGGGTAATACGGGAAATACTGACTTCGGTGGAAACTATACCAATACCTGTGTAAAAGAAGACGGACAATGGAAAATATCAAAAAGCGTTTTAACCAACCAGTAAAGCCTGACCGCGTTACAGTTCGTTATCCAACGAACGAAATTGTTATTTAAACAAACAGATACTTCTTGCATTCTACATCCTATACTGATAGTAATATTGCATTTTTGAGCGGCAGCCAATCTTGTTTCATGGAGAGCGAATCAAAGCCGGGATAATCGGCAATCATTTGACTATATTCTTCTCTTTTAAAAAATCAACCCGGTGAACGGTTGTATTTGAAATAATGAAATAAATATAGTTTATCATTATCATGAAATCTATACTCACGGCTCATATGTTAAGTATAGGTAATGTAGCCTCCCTGGGGGAGAACGTATGAAAAGTAGATATCGTCGTCTTCGCCTTCGTGAATTTCCAACCTTTGCACGTGTTACCTTCCTGCCTTAAAACTGTATTTCCACTCGTGAGAACCGCCTGGTCTTCCGATAATCAATAACTCAATAATTAACGTTGCAGGCCAAACAGCGGGGAAATCTTAATACATTTGAAAAAAATAATGATTGCATCATGAAGAAGATTATCACCTTGCTTTTTATCACCCTTACTTGTATCGTTAACAATTATGCCCAGGTTCTCCGATCGCCCGCGGGAAATTTTGAAATGAATTTCAAACTCCAAACTGATGGTACACCGGTTTACCAACTTGCGTATAAAGGGAAAGAAATTATAAAAACCAGCCGCCTTGGACTGGAACTAAAAAATGATTCACTTTCACTATTGAACAATTTTGAAATTGAAAAAGTAGATACGGCTTCTTTTGATGAAACATGGAAACCTGTTTGGGGCGAAGTGACAACCATCCGCAATCATTATAATGAAATGGCGGTTACGCTGCATCAGAAAATGCCTGACCGGGTAATGGTGATCCGCTTTCGCCTGTTCAACGACGGGCTTGGGTTTCGTTATGAATTCCCTGAACAAAAAAATCTCATATATTTTATTATAAAAGAAGAAAGAACAGAATTTGCTATGACCGGCGACCATACTGCATTTTGGATACCCGGTGATTATGATACACAGGAATATGATTATACCACATCGAAGCTTACAGAAATAAGAAAGTTAATGAAAGCGGCTATCACATCTAATGCATCCCAGGAGCAGTTCTCTCCCACAGGTGTACAAACAGCGCTGATGATGAAAACCTCAGACGGGCTCTACATTAACCTGCATGAAGCAGCGCTTATTAATTACTCCTGCATGAGCCTTAACCTGGATGACACGACCATGGTGTTTCAATCGTGGCTTACGCCGGATGCACGCGGCGACAAGGGACACATGCAGGCTCCATGTACGTCACCGTGGCGTACCATCATGGCAAGTGATGACGCCCGTGACATACTTGCTTCGAAGATGACATATAATTTAAATGAACCTTGCAAAATTGACAATACCTCGTGGATACATCCTGTAAAATATATGGGCGTGTGGTGGGAAATGATCACGGGTAAAAGCACCTGGTCTTACACCAATGATTTTCCATCGGTACAACTTGGCGTAACCGATTATTCAAAAGCAACACCTAACGGAACACATGGGGCTAATACAGCACATGTAAAAGAATATATTGATTTTGCCGCAGCCAATGGATTTGATGCGGTATTGGTAGAAGGCTGGAATGTAGGATGGGAGGATTGGTTTGGTCATGAAAAGGATTATGTATTTGATTTTGTAACTCCGTATCCTGATTTTGATTTAAAAGGGTTGAATGAATATGCGCATTCCAAAGGCATAAAACTGATCATGCATCATGAAACATCCGGCTCCACCCGCAATTACGAACGCTACCTCGATAGTGCTTATCAACTAATGCAGCAATATGGTTATGATGCAGTAAAGAGCGGTTACGTGGGCAATATCCTACCTGTTGGTGAACACCACTACAGCCAGTGGACAAACAATCATTATCTCTACTGTATAAAAGAAGCCATAAAATATCACATCATGGTAAACGCACATGAAGCCGTGCGTCCTACTGGTCTTGCCAGAACTTATCCAAATATGATCGGCAACGAATCTGCAAGAGGAACTGAGTTCCAGGCTTTTGGTGGTTCAAAACCAAATCATGTTACTATTCTTCCATTCACGAGATTATTGGGTGGCCCTATGGATTATACGCCCGGTTTATTTGAGATGGACATTAGTAAAATAAATCCCGGCAATACATCACATGCAAATTGTACACTCGCCAACCAGCTTGCCTTATATGTTACGATGTATAGCCCGCTACAAATGGCCGCTGATTTTCCTGAGCATTATATGCGCTATGTTGATGCATTTCAGTTTATTAAAGATGTAGCTGTGGACTGGCAGGATAGTAAATATATAGAAGCAGAGCCGGGCGATTATATAACTGTTGCCCGCAAGGCCAAAAGAACAGGGCAATGGTTTCTCGGAAGTGTGAATGGTTACAGTCCCCGCATGTCAAAGATCAGATTTGATTTTTTGGAGCCCGGCAAAATGTATATCGCAACCATTTATGCCGATGCAAAAGATGCCGATTACAAAAACAATCCCCAGTCATATATCATTCAGAAAGTTGTGGTAACCAATACGTCGAAGCTTGCACAATTTTGCGCACCTGGTGGCGGTTATGCCATTAGTTTTACAGAAACAGAAAAACAACAGGCAAAAGGATTGAAGAAGTTGTAGAAACAAAAGCGGTTTAAGTGAATGCAACTTCTATTGGTGAATTTTTCAACACGTTGAAAGGAACATTAGTTGTAAGGTGACGTATTCCGCGGGATACAAAAATATTTTATTTCATTCCCTCTATACTAAAATCAATTGATATAGTTGTATTGAAACAACATTAGAAGCCTTATGATGGTTGGCCGTAGGTATTAGACCAGGTAGCAGCTTTCACGATTGGGTGATGGGGGCTTAAGAAAGGGAAGGGAAGCCCCGGAAGCTAAAATATTAACCGGCACCAGGTGGTCCCGGCGGGCGCTTTTTTATCAGGCTGTCTTTCGGATATTTCGCTTCCATCTCTTTACGGATATTTTCACTCCATGTAATAATCGTATTTTTCTCTGCATCGGTTAACTTGGCATTTCTATGAATAATTGTGTAAGAAGAAAGAGGCATATCACCTTTATCAATTTGCTTCTTAATTTCTTCTATTTTATCGTACTGTCTTGCCACAGGATAAGTTACAAATTCATTTAAGTTAAAGGATCTTTTTCCATCCTTAACATGATTTGCTAAAAACCATGCTACCGGTTGAAAATTGTTGTACCAGGGGTAACGCGTGTTATTACTGTGGCAATCCTTACAGGCAATAACAAGTAACGAATCAACATCTGCAGGAACGGTGTATAGCGTAGAAATGTCTGCAGGTTGCGGACCTGGATTGATATTTTTTTGTGGTTTTATAAATTGGATTACTATAAGAATAATCAATAAAACCAACAGTATTTTTCTTATCATAAAACAAATTCATTCGTGTGATGAAAAAGCCGACTATACAGGTTGTTTACCCGGTTATATTTACTCACCGGAAATATCAATATTAAACAATATTCTCTTAAAGAACATAAATAAAATTATTAAGAATGATTATTCCACCCTATCAATAGTAACACCACATGATGACTTGCCCGGCCCTTCGTTTGCAAACAATAGCTTATAAACACCGGATACCTGCACAAAAATTCCACTTATAAAAGACCGTGTTGTTTTCCATAATAATCACATGCACTCATCATAATATTTTATCCGGCCTCAACGATTGTATAACCTGCTTCACTATTGCTATTGATAAAATAAAGTGATGCCCCGGATTACAATTTTCCAAAAAGCGGGAACTTGTAACCAACTACGGAAAAGCAAGAAACGACACCTGGAGTTCGCCTAATTTTTTGTAGCCCATTGCATTCATGTGTATGGGATCATGATAATACAAGTGCTCATTGTAGCTGTTATACCCTCCCAAAAAGTACTGGTCAAGAAACGGTATCCCGTGAAGCTCGCAAACTTTTTTTTGCATCGCAACGTACGCATTCATGCCGTGTTCATAAAATGGATCGTATCCGCCCCTGTCAGTAAAGGCTTTGCTGGATGTAAAAAAGTAAATAACAGCATGTGGGTTTATCTTGTAGATTTTTTTTATACAGTAATTAATTCCTCCCGCCTGGGTGATTAATTTTGTTGTATCATAACCATCAAATTCTGTATAATCGGTATAGTTACCAACTTCCCTGTGATTGGTATAATCGTTTGTTGAAGCCCAAAGAATATAAATGTCAAACACGCCGGCCTCATCTACTTGTTGTTGAAGAGATTTTCCCTGCAAGGAAGAAAAGCCGGCACCACTAACCCCATAATTAGTAACCGTCATTCCCAGGTATTTCTTCCAAAGGATTTTGGCACTGTCACTTACAGGTATTACAGAAACAGAGCCACCAAATACAGCTACGGACTTTCCATAATTGAAGGATTCTTTAAGAGTTGATTGCTCCAGCTTATTTTGTGAGAAAGCGCTGCCCGAAAGTAATAGAAACCAGATAACCAGGTAATTCATGTTGCCATTCATGAGATAGAGAATGTTTAAAATCTTTAGGGAATATTTTTAATTTGATAAACTAAACATCACGAGTGAGCTATCGCTAACTCATGCAAAACAAATATATCTGAATGTTTTGAAGTTTGAACCAAACCTTATTGTAAAAAATCAATCGTCAATGAATCATATCCCGGTAACCCTATCTATGATGTTACTTTGTTTGTGCATTTATAAAATAAACAGATATGATGCATTCCGGGTTATTGGCAAGAAGTATTTTGGTGCGACAGGAACGAGAGAAGAAATCATAATTTTATAAAGATATTTTTCTTTCAATCCTCTAAACTAATCGGATGATTTAATTTAAATGGAATACCGTTAGAAACCTTCGGAAGGTTGGCCGATAGTTAGAAGCCGGGCAGCGGCGCCCACGTTTTTTGATGTGGGCTTGCTAAAAGGGAGGGGACGCCAAAGAAGGCTGACCTGTTATAACCTGGCTTGCTGCAGGGCAGGCTCCTTGCATCTCTATACGCGACCGAGTCTCCTGCTGGAGACCCGGCGGGATATAAAAATTATCCCTGGTTATTTTAATGCGGTGTTGGCAATTACTTTACTACCGGGCAATTTACCAATGCTGCATTTGGGTTTAATATCGTGGCATTCATGGCAGTCATTAAATCTTTCACACTCCAGAAATCAGCATTGTCAATAACATGCACCTGCCACAGTGGTGAATAATCAGCATCCCCGGGAGATGAATCAATTACATTGTGCGTTTGCGTTGTGGCGGGCTCTGCCTTAAACCCCGAAGAAGGTCCCGCTGCATTATCATTAAACTGAACAAAAATATCTGCGAGCGGTACATCACCCATGGCATCTGCAGTAAGAGGCGCCTCGTCAAAATTAAAATACGCTGCTGCTTTATCATTATACCAGCAAATCACCAACTGCTGAGAGCCACCGCCAAATTTTAAACTGGCGGTCGATCCAAAAGGAACAACGGGGCAATTTACAATGATATTTGTCTTTTCTATTTGCAATCCGGAGGCTTTTATTTCAGCTTCACTTGTTAAGGTGTTGGGTACGTAATAATCAGGTACCAATACTTTATTTACCCTCCAGAAATCGCTGTAGTCGCCTTCACCGGGAAGTGATGGAATAACATGATGCTGTTCGGTGATCTCAACAGTAGGATTGCTTTTTTTAAAGAAAACATAGATGTCATCCGGATGCATAGATTGAACATCAAAATTATAATACGTCGTGTGCATGCCGGAAGCTGTAAGGCCATTGGTTATGAATGGCACCATATCCATGTCAATTGGTTTATTGGCACCTGGTAAGCCATTGTCACCAGCGCGTACAAAAAGGTGCCCCGCTGTGCTGCTGAACCTGTCAACAAAGGCATGGGGTGCTTTATTGATGTCTTTTGACTTCGGTGGTTCCTGCCCTTTTTTGCAGGCAGTAAAAAATAGGGCAAGAACTAAAACGGGCACTAATTTTTTCATTGTCATTGTTTTAAATTTTAAATGTTAAAGAGATTCTTAAGAAATTTGGTTTGCTTACAGCAAACGGTTATTTAGACGGATGCGGCCCATCTAAACTCAATGGAAACCGGCGTGCCATTAAATTAAGATGAGGACATTCAAACGCTTGTTCGAAAATGTCGTAACCAGGATAGTATACGTAGGTATTAAGAAAATGGTTGCAAAAGGATTTCTTTTACATGCAGGTTCCAGTCAAATGTGTGCGGTTAAATCCGGCATGCATAAAGTCATCGTAGCATTTTAAGTCCGGCGATTTTATGATTAAGAATTGCATTTCAATCTTCTGCATGAGGAACGCCATCCTGAGCTGTATACTGGCCAGCCGTCACATCGCAGGGTGCTACGTCACCAGGAAAAGGCATGGCTAACGTAAAGGCATACCTGCTTATCGCGTTAAAAATTCAATGATTTCGTTATTTTTTATGAAACTCACCGGTAACCTTTATATTGTAAACAATTTTTAACGGCGTGGAGATAAGCCTGCATGCCTTCACTATCTAAAATTTAATACAATGAAAAACGTACTTACCAGGCTAAACGCTTCTGTGTTGTTGCCGGATTTCAGTAATATGTAGTCTTCCCTGGTTATTGACATATCAATGAAATGGGTTACCTTGTTAGCAATGTAAAACATGCGGGCGTAATTTGAGGGTGTTTCGAAAACCAGGATCCTTCAAAGAAAATCAGTTTGTTAGCCCGTTCAACTTTTGCTTTCTCTTTTTTATTCAGATTATTAAAAAGTAAAAATAAGTATTATGAAATTTATGTTGACATGGCGTCTTCACCAGGAAAAAAGGAAGGATGCCCTTAAAGGATTTTCTCAAATGACCGCTGCGGATGATAAAGCAGATCTGGGGGATAATATCCGGCTAATAGGACGTTGGCATGATGTGGCAGGTGGTACCGGTGTGGCCATTTTTGAGTCTGATGATGCCATGGCGATTTCCAATTGGGCGCTTAACTGGAATCCCGTTCTTGATGCGACCGTAACTCCGGTTCTAGATGATGAAGAAACCCGAGCCCTGGGCAAGACGAGGAAATAGATATTTCTATTATTCCCTTCTTAACAGTTATTGCCGGGGCAGATGTCCTTTTAAACAACAATTAATTTTAAATAATCCAATAACCCAATGCGGCATTTGATCATTTTTGTAATGTTTGATTTTATTTCCACCAATAACCAATACCCCGGCCCGTCCTATACTTTATGATCAAAATCGCCCCCGATATCTTTAGACAAAGGGGTAGTAAAATTTAGTTACAGCCCGGTTGCCGGTGTTTTGCCAAACCTGCTGTATGCCGCTTGAAAAGGTCTACCTCGACATAGTAAATATTGTTTTTGCTTAAAACGAACCAAATGAAAAAGATAATAGTCACATTAGCTTTATTCGGTTATGTAGAATTTCTCAATGGCCAGGATAAAAATATTGAAAATGAGATTAGAGTCATGGAGCAAACAGAAGTAAAAGCGGTACTTCAAAAGGATTCAGCTATGTTACTTAAACTATGGGATAAATATTACGTTGTAAATTCTCCTGATAATGTTGTGGTTTTTCCGGGCAAAACTGCCCTGGACAGGCCTGTTCTTAAAAGATCGAAGATTTCCCTTACGCGTGAAGTGGAGCAAATTATCGTAAAAGGTGAGGTTGTTTTTTCAATGGGAAATGAGACCGTTATACCTTTGAGCGATGATAACATTCCAGGACAAACCGTGAAGCGACGATATACTAATATCTGGATGAAAGAGGATGGCACATGGAAATTAGTTGCGCGGCATGCTAACGTGATATGCCAAAATAAATAGGCGTGGACCGGTAACCTGTGCTGTAGCCTTGATAATCAAGGCTTGATTTTGGGACGATGTAAAGGTTCCCAATGATTGCCATATAAGATGAATGTAATTATTCATAATAATAAAAGCGTTTAACACCTTGCTTTTTTCCTGCAATAGAAACTGCAGGCTTCCGACTACTATATTGTTGTGATTATTGTCCGCAAGTACGGGCTTCCATTTATGGATCGTATAGGTAAGGTATCCGAGGGATGTAAGGAATATTTTTCTTTAATTCCATTAACTATAATCAAACGATTTCATTTTAATGGCATACCGGAAGTCAAAGTAATCCTGGTTGGCCCATTGGGATGATGAGACCGGACGTTGGCCTTCCCTGGTGGATAAAAAAGCCTGCATGTTCCCGGTCCCGACTCTTTTAAAGTCTTTTTATATTAGTGATTTTTTTTATGACAAGTTTTAACATGGTACAGACAACAATCATTTTTAAAAATTAAGCGTCAATCCCGCAGAAGGCTTAATAACCGTTGAGTTGTAATCTTTACCATAATTAAAATTGCAATTCAATACAATTGCCACAGTAGAAATTCTAAAGTTAAAACCTACAGTAGAGGAATAATAATTTAATTGTGTACTTTGAAAATTAATGCCACTTGATGAGGCAATAGTTTGCTCATTATACATCTGGCGACCCACACCTGTACTTAAGCGCAGAATTTCTCCTATCAGAACGCCACCTTCCACTTCGTAAAAATTGTTTGACGCGCCCTGGTCAAGAGCCGCAGTAATATAACCCTGGTCATCAAAGATCCGCTCCATCGTTCTTTTGTTATTTAGACCGTAGTCACCAAAAGCAGCTATCATGGTTCGATGGTCGTTCTTATCTCTGGCGATGGTAAGTCCTACCATGCCGGTAAGTTTATAATTTACCCTGTTGCCTTCAAACGAATCGAAGTTGCGGTCTCCGGGGCCATAATAATAATTTGCTGATGCACC
>JBDTOV010000107.1:0-17706 GCA_039933035.1 Ginsengibacter sp.
GACGGAAGAAATTTTTCCAGGAAATGTTTCCCGTTCCAGTTAAGGATTACTACAGCTACTGACGGTAATGAGCGCAATGAAATCTTTTTAGTGCGGTACAAACATAAAAGATTTTAGTTTTCAGTTTCTATAATTGTCGGAAATAGATTTTAGATTTGGCGATAATCATTTGAATGCTTGGGCAACTTCTTAATTTACGAACATGGCTTGCGGTAATCGCAGTTGGCATTGTAACCGGTACCATTTTCTACTCCAATTATTTAGCAAAAAAAATTGCTGCTGAAGAGCGGCAAAAAGTAAATGTATGGGTGCAGGCTTTAAAAACACGGGCGGAAACTACTGAGAAGGCGGCGCTTGATCTTACCAATATTATCACTTCAGAAAATACAGACATACCCATTATAGAAACTGATGAAAATGATAAACCATCCGGGGAGGGATTAAACCTCGACACCATCCTAATAAAAAAAGACAGCCAGTATCTGCGGAAAAAACTTAAGGAATTTAAAAAACAGCATGACCCTATAACAGTTGAAATAAGCAGAACACCCTTACTCCTCAACAAATATTATTATGGCGATTCTGAATTATTGAAACAAGTGAGGTATTACCCTATTGTACAATTGCTTATCGTCGCCCTTTTTATCATCATCACTTTATATGCTATTTCTTCGAGAAACACGTCTACTCAAAACCAGGTATGGGCAGGCATGGCAAAGGAAACAGCACACCAGTTAGGAACACCCATTTCATCATTGGAGGGTTGGATTGAAATGTTGAAGGAAAAAGATAACATTTCAAGCATTTCTGAAGAAATGGAAAAAGACATCAGCCGTTTAAAATTAATTAGTGACCGGTTTGGAAAGATCGGAAGCACGCCCAAACTGGAAGCATATAACATTACAGACCAGGTGCAAAAAATGGTGGCCTATATTAAAAGAAGGGCCAGCGATAAAGTAAATTTTGTAGTGGAGGCCCCGGGCGAACCTATCATTGCCAATATTTCAGGGCCGCTGTTTGATTGGGTGATCGAAAATCTTTTAAAAAATGCCCTGGATGCTATGGAAGGAAAAGGAACGATCAGTATTAAAGTTAAAGAGCAACCAGGCCACATAATAGTAGATGTTACAGACAATGGAAGGGGCATCAGTAAACAAAATATGGCCAGGGTTTTTAAACCCGGTTTTACTACAAAGAAGCGCGGATGGGGCCTCGGGCTGTCGCTTTCAAAAAGGATAATAGAAAAATACCACAAAGGGCAATTGTATGTAAAATCTTCGGAGCCCCATAAGGGAACCACTTTTAGAATTGTTTTAAACACATAATTTTTAATTGAGGGGTTTTATTAAATTTGCATTTCTCAATAATCGAATTTGCAGATATACTGTTTAGACAGCTACTTAAAATGCGGCGATGGCGAAATTGGTAGACGCACTACTTTGAGGTGGTAGCGCCCGAAAGGGTGTGGGAGTTCGAATCTCCTTTGCCGCACAAAAAACCCTTGTCAAAAAAGATAAGGGTTTTTTAATTCTTGCTATTTTTACTTTGATTATCTAAATAACACCAAAGTTTTTTATGCCCACATTAATTACATGCCCCAATTGCCAACATGAATTTGCACCGGAAGATGCCATTGCAAAGTCCCTGGAAAAAGAATATGAAGAAAAAATAAATCAGGAAAGGCAAAAGCTCGGTAAACAATTTTCTGAACAACAAAAAATTTTTGAAGATCAGCAAAAAGAATTTGAGAAAAAGAAAGAAAAAGAAAATGATTTGTTTGCCGAAAGAATGCAAAAAGAAAAACTGAAAATAGAAACGGAGACGCAGGAAAGACTTAGAAAATCTATCAGCAGCGATTTTGAAAATCAAGTAAAAATGTTACAGCAGGCCAACCAGGAGGGTGAAGAAAAATTAAAATCAGCCAGGCAAAGGGAGCTTGATTTTTTAAAGAAAGTACAGGAATTAAAAATTAAGGAAGAAGAGATGGAAATTGGGTTGCAAAAAAAATTATCCGAAGAGAGGGCCTCACTGAGCGAACAGATCAGGAAACAGGAAATGGAGAAAAACGCAATAAAAGAAAATGAGCATAATTTAAAACTGAGGGAACTGGAAAAGCAACTGGACGATCAAAAAAAATTGGCAGATGAAATGAAACGTAAGGCAGAACAGGGTTCCATGCAATTGCAGGGAGAAGTACAGGAAACAGCGCTGGAAGACATGCTGCGCAATGGATTTCCGTTTGATGTTATTACCGAAGTTGGCAAGGGAATAAAAGGTGCAGACTGCATTCAACTGGTGCGCAATAATTTCGGCCAGGAATGTGGTAAAATAATTTACGAAAGTAAACGTACCGAAAACTTTGGCGCCGACTGGATAGAAAAATTTAAAAAGGATATGCGCAGCACGGGGGCGGATATAGCGGTTTTAGTGACAAAAAAGATGCCTAAAGAAATGGAGTGTTTCGGCCTTAAAGATGGCATATGGGTGTGTACTTTTTCTGAAGTAAAAGCGCTTGCCAATGTATTACGTGACGGAATTATACGGATTTTTAATTCAGCAAAAAGCCAGGAAAATAAAGGTGATAAAATGCATTTGTTGTATGATTACTTAACGAGCAATGAATTCAGCGAGCAATGGAAAGCCATACGGGAAGGATTTTTTGCAATGAAAGTTGGCATTCAAAAAGAAAGAGATTCTATGGAACGTCTATGGAAAGCAAGAGAAAAACAGTTAGAAAAAGTTTTATTGAATTCAGCTCATGTAAAAGGCTCTATAGAAGGAATTGCCGGGCAGGATACTATTAACTTAAGTTTATTAGACGAACAGAATTTGCTGGAGGAATAATTATATTATTACACAATTTCAAACATAGATTACAACAACTTTTTCTCTAACTGATGAAGAGGCAGCATTTAACTTAAAGCCCGAAGATAAAATGTACAAACCGGAAAGCAAAAGAAGACACATATGGTAAATAGCGTAAAGAGGTTATTTCGCATGAATATAATTTACCTTACCCTATAACCCATGCCAGGCAAAGATTTTCAAAGAATTGAAAATGTATGACTAAATCTTTTTGCTGGTTTTTCACAAATTGGCATTCAACAATCCCTTTATGGTTATTTATTAAAATATTCTTAATAACTATGTGACTTTTAAAATCAACTCCAGCCCTTCCATACCATTTATAAACTGCTTCTTTACAACTCCAGAACAAAGTAAGCAATTGCGCATTTACAGTTGGCAAAAATTTCTGTTCTGTTTCATTTAAAAATTTATTTTTTATCAGTTCAATCTTCGGCGTTATCAATTCTACATCTATTCCTGCACTTTCATTTTCACATACAATGGCTGCGGCAAAATCCCCGCAATGTGATATTGAAAAATGAAATGCTTCATTTAACAAAAGCGGTTTATTAGATTCAGCAATTTCTATTAAATGGAAAGGAAAACCGGGCTGTAGCAATTGAAGCAGGTATCGGCCTGCCAGGTGTTGCAACCGTTTATGCGGATGATGTATCTTTTTTTGTAACTGCACATTTTCCAGGAAGAAATCCTCCCGCTCTGTAATATGCCAAACAGCCAGTTTTGTCGTGTCGTTGATAGTATGTTGATAAAACAAAGGCATTCAAAAAAATTAAGCTTGTTTTGCAGATGTATGAATTATTTTGCAAACTATTACATTAAACCAAATAAATGATTTTATCAGATACCCGCATTCTTGAAGAACTTGAAAAGAAAACCATAATTATTGAGCCGTACGACAGGGGAAAACTGGGTAGCAATAGTTATGATGTGCATTTGGGGAAATACCTTGCCATTTATAAGGATGAAATTCTTGATGCGAAAAAACACAACGAGATCAAGCATTTTGAAATACCCGATGAAGGATTTATTTTACAACCTGCGCAATTATATTTAGGTGTTACTTTGGAATACACCGAAACGCACACTCATGTTCCTTTTCTTGAAGGAAAATCTTCTACAGGACGCCTTGGGATTGACATTCACGCAACAGCCGGAAAAGGGGATGTAGGTTTTTGTGGAAACTGGACGCTCGAGATATCCTGCAAAATACCGGTAAGAATCTATGCAGGTATGCCAATTGGCCAGCTCATTTATTTTCCCGTAGACGGAGAAGTAGCCGTAAAATATAATGCCAAGGCAAACGCCAAATATAGCGGGCAGCCTAACAGGCCCGTTGAAAGTATGATGTGGAAGAATACGTTTTAACAGGAAATTTCAATAAAACATCGGGGAAAAAGCAATCAGCCATTCAGAAGCCCCATCTCATTGGTTTAAAACCTTGAGGGTTAAATGACCAGGTATGAATTATTTGTCGCTACGGATAGTAGATTTCCGATTCAAATATTGACTATCTTTTTTCTGATCTCTACCATATTGAATAAATAAGATCGTCAGGTAAATCAAAATAATGGCACAAATATACGCGATAAACTGTACCGGATCTTTTCTCAACCACCTGAAAAAGTACTTTAGTTTAAAGCGTTTAGAGGGATAATGCCTGGGCCGCCTTCTCACGGAGTCAAGATTTGAATCGGGGAAATTTTTTACCCTACGTGCAGTCGTATTCAATTGTCAATTTTTTAGCTAGTTGAATGTACGGAAAGTTCTTGTAAATGAATGTATAACTAGCCGATATATATTCCAAATTTATTTGCAAGCACTAAAGTAATAAACGCGAAAAGAATTTTACTTATTGTCAGGGTATTTCTATTTTTTGCAAAATTTTCTTTAAACTTTATGCCAGTTCAATCACCGTTATTTCGGGTAATATCCCTACTCTGCCCGGGTAACCGATGAAACCATAACCCGGGTTTACATACAATTTTTGCTTTCCTTCTTCATAAAGACCGTCCCATTCTTTATAAACATATTGCACCGGGCTCCATTTAAATCCGGGAATCTCAACACCAAACTGCATCCCATGAGTATGGCCGCTTAAGGTAAGATCAACATCTCCATATTGAGAGCGCACCTGTGCATCCCAATGACTGGGATCATGGCTTATTAAAATTTTAAATGGATAATTTTCAGTACCAGCATAGGCTTTTGCCATATTACCATATTTAGGAAACCTCGCCTTGGCGCTCCAGTTTTGAATGCCAATAAGAGCAATGGTATCCTTATCTTTTTTAATGTCAACATGCTCATCCATCAATAAACGCCAGCCGAGATCCGCATGTATTTTTGCAAGATTTTTTAAGTTCTGTTCCTTACTTATGCCATCCTGCGGCCAGCTTACATAGTCGCCGTAATCATGGTTTCCAAAAGTAGAATATACACCGAGTGGCGCTTTTATTTTACTAAAAACATCCATATAATCTTGCATTTCAGTGGCTTTGTCATTTACAAGATCCCCGCTAAAGATGACAAGGTCTGCTTTCTCGGCAATTATTTTTTCAACACCGTGAATCACCGCTTTTTTATTCATAAAACTGCCGGAATGTACATCGCTAAAATGTACAATCCTGATACCCCTGAAAGCCGGCGGAAGATTATCATATTTGAGCGAAATCCTTTTTACCTGGTAATTGTATTTATTATTAAAGCCATAGATGAGACTCCCAAAAAGCGTACTACCCGCTGCTAGTCCGAGCCAGCTTAAAAATACCGACCGGGTGATGCCATCTCCACTAATCACTTCAGCTTCTGTGTTTTTAAAATAAAGTTTGCCGGCAACCCATTGAACTACTCTTCTTATGTCATCAATCAAAAAGAAAATGATTGCTAAAAATTCTGCCATGAACAAACCAATAACGGTGGCAAAAAGATAGGTCCTCACTTTTTTCGGTAAAAAATCGGAACCGGTAAAAACAAAAATTAAAAATCCAAGAACGGCAAAAACTGAAATAACCCAGTAAATAGAAAAAATAATAGTTCTTGTTTTAGGAGTAGCTGCCTGGCTCACGGTCTTTATCGCCTGGAAAACATAGGTGTTGAGCAAAAGCATAATAATTACAAAAATAAAAGCCCCTAATGGTGTACGCATGAAGTATTGATTTTAATTCAAATTGATTCGTGTAACTGCATTGAAAATTCGAATGGTATCTCTTAATAATTTATAAACTCATTTAACTGCTCATCGATTGCTTTTACAGTTTCCTCGTTAAGCCGGCCATTTGTATCCATCACTTTTTCAATTATTGAAATGGGTAATTTATTGTAATGAACGTGCATTTTCATATAATGCAATGAAGCGGTAAGATGATCAATTCCTCTTAAATTACCGGCTCTTCCGGTTGAAATACCAGTGAGAAGCGCTTTCTTATTATACCACACTTTTTTAATATCACTGTTATCGATCATCGCTTTTAAAACGCCCGGAAAAGTACCATTGTATTCAGGTACAATAAAAATAAATTTTTGAGTTGGAATTAATATTTCCTTTTCGATTTTTATAAATCCTGCCGTCCGCTGAAGTACATCCAGGTTTATTAATGAAAGTATTCCTGCTTCAATATTTTTTTCACTGAGAATCCTTTTATATTCAGCAGCCACTTTCTCAGTCTGGCTCCCTATACGATTTGTTCCGCTGATTATGGTATACATCTTTACATTCACCCGGCTTTACTTTAGATTTTTGAAAACAAAATTGTTAGCAGTTAGTTGATTAATAAAACAGCTTTTACCTCCGGAATGTTCCCTAATATTAAGCCTAATATTTAAATTTGCCAATCTGGCACGAGGGAATGATTTGGAAATAGTTGAACCCGGCAGTATCACTCTATTCTTTTTGGGACATTATTAGGGCGCTATCCTTAAATTTATGTTTACTTTAGCGCCCCTTCAGTAAAGATGTGAACAGTATGCAGGTTTTTAAAGCTGCTTCAATGTTTGACAAGGAAAGGTAAAAAAATAACGAGGAAGAATCATATGGGAAAAATAATAGGAATAGCAAACCAAAAAGGCGGTGTAGGCAAAACAACCACAGCGATAAACCTGGCTGCAAGCCTTGCTGTGCTTGAGTTTAAGACCCTGCTGGTAGATGCAGATCCACAGGCGAACAGTACTACCGGTGTCGGTTTTGACCTTCACAATATTAACACGGGGGTATACGATTGTATGGTGAACGACACACCAGCCAAAGATGTTATATTAAAAACAGAAATTCCTTACCTGGATCTCGTGCCCTCCCATATTGACCTCGTAGGCGCTGAAATTGAAATGATCAACTACCCTGACAGGGAAAGTGTTTTAAAAACTATTTTGAAAGACATTAAGGATCAATATGATTTTATTATCATTGATTGCTCTCCATCTTTAGGACTGATAACGGTAAACGCACTTACGGCTGCAGACAGCGTACTGGTGCCGGTGCAGGCTGAATTTTTCGCTTTGGAAGGATTGGGCAAATTATTGAATACTATAAAAATTGTTCAAAACAGGCTGAACACATCTTTACAAATTGAAGGCCTCCTGATGACCATGTACGATGGAAGGCTTCGTTTATGCAACCAGGTGGTAAATGAAGTGCGGCGCCATTTTGAAGATCTTGTTTTTACCACTATTATTCATCGTAACACCAGGCTAAGTGAAGCGCCAAGCTTTGGCAAGCCGGCGATTCTGTATGATGCAGAAAGTAAGGGAGCCATTAATTACCTAAACCTTGCCAAAGAAATTCTTCAGCGAAACAATATGACAAAGATTTCTCAAAAAGAAAAAGTGCTGGAACTTCCGTGAAAACGTTGAAAAATATTTCTGAAAAAAATAAACATGAGTACTCCTAATAAAAAAGATGCTTTAGGAAAAGGCATCAGGTCGTTGTTGCAAAATATAGATGCCGATCTTTCCACTACGGCAACCAGTTTACAAAAAGAAATGCCGGAAAAATTCAACCCGGTTAATGTACGCATTCCACTGGGCCTCATTGATGCTAACCCCCAGCAGCCAAGGCATGATTTCGATGAAAATTCTTTGAGTGAATTGGCCGCTTCCGTAAAAATGCACGACATTATTCAGCCGCTAACTGTCTCAAAACTTGCCAATGGCAGGTATCGTATAATAGCAGGAGAAAGAAGATACAGGGCTGCCAAAATAGCCGGCCTTGCAGATGTCCCGGTATACGTAAGGGAAACAAAAGATTCCAAAATACTGGAGCTGGCCCTACTGGAAAATTTACAGCGTGAAGATCTTAATGCCATTGAAATAGGGCTTAGCTATAAACAATTAATGGACGAACTGGATTATACGCAGGAACAATTGGCAGAGCGCATGGGCAAAGAAAGAAGTACGGTTACCAATTACATCCGGCTGCTGAAATTACCACCGGATATACAGGCGGCGGTAAGAAACGGCATCATCAGTATGGGACATGCCAGGGCGCTGATAAATGTGGATACAGTAGATAAACAGTTGTATATTTTTAATGAAATAAAAAATAAAGAACTCTCTGTACGGCAAACGGAAGACCTCGTTAGAAAAATTTATACCCCCGCGAAAGACGCTGTTAATAATTCGGTAAAAGCAACCCTCCCTCCATCTTTGAAAAAAATTGAAGATAATTTAGCATCTCATTTCAGCACCAAAGTGAAAATGACACAAAATAAAAAAGGAACAGGCAATATTACTTTTGACTATTATTCAATGGAAGAATTGAATTCAATTTTAGAGAAAATGCAGGTTCCGGTGGATTAAGCTTATGCTAAGAACAGTCTTACTTTTTTCAACACTTTTTTTTCTTTTCATGTTGCATGATACAAAAATATTTGCGCAGCAAAAGGAGGATACTTTGTTGCTGAAAGAAAATGTGAAGGCTGATACAAGCGGTAAAAATATATTGGCGGCCGATACCGTCCTACGCAAAAAACACAATCCAAAAATCGCTACTTTTCGCTCCGCTGTGTTTCCCGGATGGGGCCAGGTATATAATAAAAAATACTGGAAACTACCGATTATTTATGGCGCTTTAGGTACCACGGCGGGCATCTTTTTTTATAATTTAAAAACATATAAATTACTGCGCAAGGCCGTAGTACTTCTTTCAGATACCGTAACCAGTAACAACAGCCAGGTAGATCCTTCTTTAATAAACCTTTCCCTCGAATCTATAAGATCGTACCGAAATGAATACAGGCAAAATATTGATTACTCCGTTTTGTTTTTTTTGGTTTTTTGGGGATTGAATGTAGTAGACGCTACTGTTGACGCACATTTGAAATCGTTTGATGTAAGCCCCGACGTTAGTATGAAAATACGCCCGGGATTGAATTCCATAAATAATGGACCCGGCATTTCTTTTGTTTTCTTTTTTAAAGATAACCGTTCCAAAGTTTTATTGCCACTTCCATAAGGTTTTCTTATTTTCATTTCAAACAAAATATTTTTATGAATATTGCACTAGTAGGCTATGGCAAAATGGGCAAAGCCATTGAAGAAATTGCTTTGCAAAAAGGGCATGCAATCGTATTGCGAATACACGATCAAAACCTTGAAGAACTTACCATCGAAAATCTCCAAAAGGCGGATGTTGCTATTGAGTTTACCAGCCCTCAAAGTGCCGTAGAAAATATAATATTATGTTTTAAGGCTGGTGTTCCGGTAGTTTGCGGAACTACCGGCTGGCTGGCTCAAATAGATATGGTCAAACAAAAATGCAAAGAAACCAACGGATCCTTTTTATACGCAAGCAATTTCAGTATCGGGGTAAATATTTTTTTTGAACTAAATAAAAAACTGGCGGAGCTTATGAAGCAGCAACTAAATTATAATGTAAGCCTGGAAGAAATACATCATACCGAAAAGAGGGATGCACCGAGTGGAACAGCCATTACGCTTGCCGAAGAAATTATTGAAGTATCGACTACAAAAAATAAATGGGTGAATAACATTTCAATTGCGCCTGGTGAATTGTCAATTATAAGTAAAAGAATAGATCCTGCAGCCGGAACACATTCTGTAAAATATACTTCAGACGTTGATGATATAGAAATTATTCATACAGCCCGCAACAGGAAAGGCTTTGCAGCAGGCGCCTTACTTGCTGCAGAATTCATACACGATAAAAAAGGTATTTTTAACATGAAGGATGTATTGAATTTTTAAACAGATTATGGTTGTATTTAATAACACGTCGATAAGCCTTTCCAAGTTATTTAAAATAAAATGGCCCCAACGCGGAGCCATTTTTTTAGACGAAATTTTCTACACCTTAAAAATTATAAGCAAGACGAACTCCTATTACACCAAAATGATCAAATCCCATATATTTAATTGCCCCGTCAAAATTTGGACTGAAATAATATCCAATACTTGGAGCGTAGGCGAACGACCCGCCCCCTCCTTTGGATGCAGAAACTCCATATCCTAATTGAGCATGACCATACAATTTTTCACTTCCTAAATTAAATTTTGCTCCTGCTAAAAGTGGTATAATACCAAAGCTGCCACTACCATACGAGCTTTTTAATGAAAAATTTTCGTAGCCGCCGCTCACAGTAATTTTCAATCCTTCCGTTGCAGCAAAATCTGCCTGCAAATCACCTCCAACAGCAAAGGAATAACCGGTTGTTGTTGGAATTCCGGCATTAACAGCAATGCTTACCATAGCTTTTTTTTGTGCTTGTAATCCCGCAGCTGAAATAAACGTAACGGCGATTACCAGGATAACCTTTTTCATATTTTCTTTTTTTTTGTTGACAAATAGTTTAGCTGAAACCTCTCATTAAGTTTCACGATACAAAATTGTAAGAATAATTTTATATATACAATACGCAAAATTGGGTATTTTATTGTTAGTTTTTACACAACCTGCTTCATATTTTGTAGCATCTCGCTTGTCATATTACCAAGGTTGTAAGCCGGTTTCCAGTTCCAGTCTTTTTTGGCGACACTATCATCAATGCTCTGCGGCCAGCTATCAGCAATGCTTTGCCTGTAATCAGGTTTATAAATGGTCGTAAAGCCAGGTATATGGTTTTTAATCTCCCGGCTTATTTCTTTTGGAGAAAAACTCATTCCTGAAATATTGTAGGAAGTACGAACAGAGATATGAGCTGCATCCGTTTCCATCAGTTCAATAGTTGCCCTTATTGCATCAGGCATATACATCATAGGGAGTTGGGTGTCATCATTCAAAAAACATGTATATTTTTTTTCCTCAAGAGCTGCATAAAAAATCTCTACGGCATAATCGGTCGTTCCCCCACCGGGCTCGCTTTTATAGCTGATAAGGCCCGGGTACCGAAGGCTCCGGACATCCAGCCCGTAGCGATGGTTATAATAATTACACCAGAATTCTCCTGCATATTTGCTGATACCATACACAGTAATAGGCTCGATAATTGTCTGCTGCGGACAATTTATTTTTGGAGAAGTAGGGCCGAAAACGGCAATACTGCTGGGCCAATACACTTTTTGTATTTGCTCATCCTTGGCAATTTCCAATACATTCAGGAGACTTTGCATATTCAGGCTCCAGGCAAGGTTTGGATTTTTTTCACCGGTGGCAGATAATATGGCAGCGAGCAAATAAATCTGTGTAATATTTTGCCTTATGATTTGCACATGCAGCATTTCCTTGTTCATTACATCAAGACTTACATAAGGGCCGGTGCCCTTGAGCAATTCATTTTCTTCCCGCAGATCGGAAGCTACCACCTGCGCCCCGCCATACATGCGTCTAAGCTCAAGCGTTAGTTCCACACCTATCTGCCCGCAGGCACCTATTACCAGTATTTTTTCTTTTATCATAATATATTATTGGCAGCAAAGTAAATTGGAAAAAGGTAAAGAGAAAAATATGTTTAAATATGACTAACAGCGGTGGTGAACGGCAGGTAGCCGGAAAACAATCTGTGTATGCTATTACCGTGTTTATCTAACTTTCCTTTTCGATTACAATACGATAATAGCCGGATACCTCAGGCAAACATTATGATCCCCGTTTGCCCTGGATGTTTTATTGATAGTTGCCATAATTCTGCGGGAAACGGAGCGTATAAAACCACATTCGGCTATCTTGCACTTTTTGATCCTTTACACCGGTGGATACACTTAACTGAATAACATTTTCTTTATTCTTGTAATATCGTGGCTACTGCTTATTCGTTAAAACTGGTCAAAACCAATAAAATTAAAAAAGCAAATAAGTTTGACATTGGTTGCGGCACGGGACTTGCCTGCGGTGTATATTAATGTAACCCTCTATTTTATTTGGATGGCTGGTGCGGGCTCAATCTTATAAGTTTGCTTAAAATTTTACTAACAATCCTGCATCCAATTCCAAAGCGTTAACATAAGTTTTTACGGGAGCATCTTTGTTAATTGATGATAAGGCAAAGCGAAATGTTGGCGTAAAAGCCAGAGCAAGAGTTTTACTCATTTTATATTGAGCGCCTATACCAACTGATCCATTGAAGTACAAGGATTTTAAACCCTGGATATCATTTGATGTGGCATTTTCATCTCCTGTTGTGGTGGCGATAGTTGTCGATATCTTACCTTTGGTTAGAAAATTAGCCGAGACACCGACGCCTGGCGCCAGGCTAAATCTCCCTTTCGTAAACACATGTTTTATAGCCAGGGGCAACCCGATATAATGCAAAGTATTTTGAGAAGAAAGCGCTTTAAGACTATCCCCCGAAACTGGTGAGCCGGAAGATTTTGTCGTAATAAAAGAATAGCCGGATGAACAATTATATCGAAAATTTATATTGCCATTATTATCAGGACGTGCATAAATAGTTTTTGGCTGAATATCCGTGACCCTTGTAGAATAAGTAAGCCCAGACTCCAGCAGCCAGTTTTTAACGATATTATAACCTATTATGACTCCTATAGTAGAAGAAAATTTAGCCTTCTCATGCTTTTCGATTTCATCCCTGTCCTCTTCCCTGAAACGTGGATGATCATCGTGTATATTCTGGAAAACGAGGTCAGGGGAGAAGAATGCAGTAGCGGAAATTAAATGCCGACTGCTGTTACCCGGTTTCCGCTTTTTCAGGCCTATGATATTGTTATCATTAAAACTATTTCCGGCATAAAGCATTACTCCAGGTATGTTTGAAAAAGGCTGAATTACCAGTGTTTGATACAAATCTTTTGATACAGGCATTAGGGGAATCCGGCCGGTATATTTTTCTCCCTGCAAAAAAATATTTGGATGCAATTCGTCCTTTTGCCCGCCAGCAACCGACATTTTTTTATCAGTATTTGTTACCGGGAATCCGGGTGGATTTTTATTTACATTATCATCCGAATTTGCACTAACACTGCCTTCTTTTATATTTATTCCAGGTTTATTTTTTTCGATTACTTGTTTTTGATCCTGCTTGGCAGTTGCCTCGTCCGGTTTTTCTTCTGCACCTGAAATTATTTTTTTATTACCAGGTATCGTAACAAGGCCTGGCCTTGTCGTGGCCGCGAAATTTTTAGCCCCGGCCCTTTGCTGAATTTTATTGTCAGTCTTGTTTGTTGAAGAAATATTACTTCTCCTTGCGGCAGGTTCCGGTCTGATCTGCGTTTTTTTACTTTCGGCGGTATTCTCTCCAGGAAGGTTAAAAGCTTTTGGAACTTCAGAATTCTTGATCGCTTTCTTTTTTAGATTTTTTAAAATTATCCCGCCATTATTTTGTTCAACAAGTTCTTTATTTTTTCTGCGTATATGCAAAGTGTACATAGCCATGCCTATTAAAAATAATAAAAGCAAAGCCGCAGCCCATTTTAGTTTATTATATTTTTTAGAGATAGAAATTACTTTCTTCTGATCAAGGCTTTTGTCAATATTATCCCACACCGCCTCGGATGGCAATTCATTATGTTCTTCCAGCGCCTTCTTAAATAAATCATCAATATTATGTAGATTTTGATTCATACCTGTTTTTGATTTTGTTTTGCGGATAGCATACTACTATTTACAGCTTTCTGTAAAAAAGCCCTGGCGTCTGAAAGATTGGACTTGGATGTTCCTTCAGAAATTCCCAGGTGAGCAGCAATTTCCCGGTGCTTCATTCCTTCCATCACATACAGGTTAAAAACCATCCGGTAAGCAGGAGATAATTGCTGCACTAGTTTCAAAAGTTCTTTGGTGCCAATTTGGGAAATAATATCTTCATTACCTGCCTGCTCAACAGCAATCGTATCAATCGTAACCACTGCGTGCATTTTACTTTTACTCCTAAATTTCTGTAATGCGCAATTAACCATAATCCTTCTTACCCAACCTTCGAACGAACCGTTAAATTTATACTGGTGCATGAATTCAAACACCTTTATAAATCCTTCCTGTAATATTTCTTCCGCCTCTTCCCGATTGCCGGAGTAGCGGAGACAAACAACAAACATCTTCGGTAAAAGCAATTTATATAAACGGTTCTGAGATTGCCTGTTTCCATCAAGGCATCCTTCAATAAACTGTTCAATTTCTCCTGATGATTCCACTTCTTTAGTATTTGATGCTCTGTGGCATAAAACGGTTGGCTTTACTAGTCTAATTCTATAAAATAACGACGAAAATTGACAGGATATATGCGATTAACAATTTTTTAAATTTTAAACCCAACGGTCCTTTTCCCTCGGGCATCTATCAACACAAGACGTAATTCAGGGTCAATCCTATCAAATTAAATTGCTGCACATGGTACAATTTTAAAAAATTATCAATAACATTTTATCAACCTCTAAACGAAGTCGAAATGAAAACTAATAAAAACAGCAGCATTCACATTTTAATAATTTCTTATTTACTGGTATTTCTTGTATCATGCAGTAAAGAAAAGTCGGTCGTAAACCCCGGAGTTAATGCCGCTGCCATCAATACTTCCCGGGCTGTTGCCGTAGGAACGAGCTCAACATCGAATGATTCAATCTATGTTGTGGGAACCTGCGCTCATGGCCATCAGCTCGATTCCATTTCTATTACAGGCCTCCCGGCAATGATCATTGGTTATTTAGCAGGAAATTATACAGGTTATACATTTCAAAAAGCATATACTGACAAGGATTCATCAGGAAACATCGCGGGGTATGTTGTAATCATTCAATTTAATGGCAACCCTGTAGGTGTAAAATTTGATGCCTCAGGCAACTTTCTAAATGTTCTTGAACAGCGTGAGGGCCATGATTTAGCAGGAGAAGGCTGGCATAAAGGCGGTCGTTTTGATGACAGGGACGGAAAGTATAAAGATACAGTATCGATGACCTCGCTTCCTGCAGCTATAGCAGCTTATTTCAATACAAATTACCCGCAGGATACTTTGATACGGGCATACAAAAACAGGGATAGCAGTTATATTGTATTTAGCATTGATGACGGCGCCTTTGCAACTATGTTTGCCGCAGACGGGTCGTTGATTCGCAGGACGGAATTGCAGCAACCCAGGGGTGGTATCATGGCTATAAATCAAAGTGCTTTAACTGCGGCGGTTCAATCCTATCTTTCATCTACTTATCCGAATTATGTTTTCAAACAGGCTTTTTCATTTTCTGAAAACGGAGCTATGGTGGGTTATGTTGTTTGTATAGATGCAAACGGAACCAAATACGCGGTTCAATTTGATGCTTCGGGCAATTTTGTACAGGCAATTACGTTGATATAATTTTTATACCGGAAGTGCGCTTCTATGCGCACATTAAAAGTACGTAGAAGCGTAATTTTAATTTCGTGGTAATTTAACAATTTACATATTGATAAATCCGGCCCGTCTTAAAATATCAGAACATCAGCATATTTTAGCTGCTGGTATCAGGCTGCTTGAACAATATAAACTTTCTTTAGGGGCAGGCAAGCGTAAAAAGAAAGATACCCCGGTTAATTTTATTGAAGAGTACATAAAGCAGGCCATACCGTGGTGGACATCGGATCAAAGTATAGCCATCATTTACATTGTATGCACTTGAAATTAAGAGCCTCGGGGAAAATCATTGCATTCCTGGCTCAGCCAGGTATATACCGGGAGTTAATTCACCTGAAGCAAATTCTCGATTGGAAAAATGTTGAATTGGAAATTTATGAGGCTTTCAGATGTTTCTGCATATACCCCTGTTTACTGCACACTCCAGCCAGAATATAATACATCACGCGGTGCCATTGTAGTATGCATATATGAAAAAACCAGGAATCATTTATCAAATAAAACGGCCGTTCAAACTTCAGACAATTATTGTGCGATGAGGAACATCCATCCTGATTTTTTAAAACTGGATGCCGATGGAAATGAACTGCGAATACTGCAGGGCGCTATCAAAACACTAAGACTTACAAACAGAAGCTGCTGCTAAAATGCGAAGGAAGAATTGCAGGCACTCAAAAAGTTAAGGAAACATTCCGCTTTTTAATGCAACCCTGTTATACAGGTTATTTTGTTTTAGATACTACCCGCATCCCAATTACCGATTTTGATTTCAGTGTATATCAAAACGAATATAATGATTTCTATTGCAGCTATTTCATGTTTGAATAATACAAAATTTCAGGCGCCCTCCGAATTCATTTGGCTGCAATTTCACGGGAATTGGCAATAACACCATCTATGCAGGGATCGGATCAGTGGTAAATTATGCACTACCTTGCGATGCAACCCTAAGCAATGAAAAATCGTTTTGACTTACTGATTGATAGTTATCTTGAAAACAATGTAGGCATTGATGCCGGCTTTCTTAGTGAAACCTTGTCAAAGGGTTTACAGCAAAATATCCTGCAATTACAACAGCAGGAATTAATGACCGCAGCAGGCATCGGAAACAAGGAAGTGAAGGATGCAAAACAAACTGTGAGGAGTGATAAAATATATTGGATGGATAAAAAACACGACAATATTTACGAAAGGGAGTTCTTACAAAATATGGACGATTTTATTAACCGCCTGAATACCACCTGCTATACCGGGATCAACGCCTGCGAATTTCACTATGCGGTGTACGAGCAAGGCAGTTATTACAGCCGGCATAAAGACCAGTTTAAAAACGACAGCAATAGAAAGTATTCCCTTATTAATTACTTAAATGAAAATTGGCTCGAGGAAGATGGCGGCCAGTTACTGTTGTATCAAAATAAAACGATTCAAAAGATATTACCCCATTCACAAACAGGCGTATTTTTTAAAAGCGATGAAGTGGAGCACGAAGTAACGAAAGCAAACCGCTCCAGGATGAGCATTAGCGGTTGGTTGAAAAGAATATAGGATTACCTGTATGTTACTATTTCTAAAAATGTTTATTTGGCTATCCATGATTAATTTCAATTGCCATCCAAAACATATATTTTGTTGTTGGAAAGACTATCTCTATTTTTCATCACTTGAAACTCCTTATAAAACCCGGATTGTTATCCTTTGTGCTTTGAGTATTGTTGCGGCAGGTGTGATCAGCTACTTGGGAATTTTTTAATCGAAGATAACTACCGCTTTTTGCAAGATATGTCGAATACGGGTAAATGATAAATCATTTTTCTTCTGCATGCATAATTGTCAACTTTGCCTTATCATCCGGGCAGCGCTCATTTGTGATTAAGCTTACTAATGGAAATCGGGCTGTCACCGGCCAGGAAAATGGGGAGAAAATTAAACGTAACATTCAAATATGGAGGAGTTGAGAATGGGGCAGAATTAGAAGACTCCTCAGATCAGAAAATTTACAAAAGTGTCTTTCACACTGTCAACCAAGCTTTATAAATTTTCTATCATCAATAGTTACTGTTGTCCCACGAGGATTCGAACCTCGACAGACAGAATCAAAATCTGTTGTACT
>JBDTOV010000108.1:0-17656 GCA_039933035.1 Ginsengibacter sp.
ATATAAAATCTTAGATGCGCCTTTTTATTTGGATGGCCTGCCGCCCAAAAACGGGTAATCACACCGGGGCCATCTGCATCGATTAGAACATATTCCTCGTGGCCATTAATCGTATCTTTTCGGATATAATTATCCCAATCGTCATTGGCAAACCATCCGGGTGTATCTTTTGCTATTGAATGCCGGTCATAACTGCTTGCGTGATGCAGTGTCCAGGAACCGGATGGATATTTTGCCAGTTCTTCCCGGTTTAGCATCTCATTAAGTAAGAAATTAAAATCGATAACATAATCTTTACTATTCAAAACAGGTTGAGCGGTTGTAATAAATGTGCAGCCTAAGAAGCAGATTACAGAAGCATACAAAACTTTAATAGTGCTCATATTTTACAAATTATTATTCAGGTAGAAGGTTAAATCCGCTCATAAGGAAAGTACGTGCTAATTTTTTTTTGTAAAAACATTGTTGATATCGCGTGATCTTACACCGAGGAACTTCTCTGCCTTTTTAGTCAACCTATTTTTATGTCTCTGCAATTGATACATAATTTGTGTTTTGAATAAGTGATGGTTGCGGCGTAAAAAAAGTAGCGGGCATAGTTTTTATAAGTGATATGAAAATACAAAATAAGTTTTTTTTAAGACCTCGATTGTATTATTTCGTACCGTACCGGTACAAGAAAATACCGTATTCCAAAATGCATACTTTGGTATAGGTACTTGTTGCATGCCTGATAAAAAAGATAAAACCTGCTTGCAGGGAAATCCATTATTTTCGATGGTTTTCTTAATTAAGTTTGCTCAATGATTGATAAGATGAAAAGGAAAGTTACCCTCATGCTGAGCCTGGGTATATTGATAAGTTCAATAGTGACGGGACAATCAAAGAGGGAGAAAGTTGTGCCCGGTAATGTGATGGAGAAAATCTATAATGAAATCAAAACACCTTTTAAATATGGTATTGTGTTCAAACATCCGGACTCAACCAGGATGCTTGACTCGCCAACTATATTCAGGAAGGCAGGTGAATGGTATATGACCTATATCGTATTTGATGGACAAGGATATGAAACCTGGATGGCAAAAAGTGAAAATCTTATTAACTGGATTTCCATGGGCAGGATACTTTCTTTTACCGATAATACCTGGGATGCCAATCAGAAAGCAGGTTATATGGCTTTGGTAGATATAGAATGGGGTGGGAAATACGAAGTGAAAACATTCGATAAGAAATACTGGATGTCCTATTTAGGCGGAGCATCTGCCGGGTATGAAAAAGGTAGTTTGGGAGTAGGTATGGCATATAATACCTCTTTGGTGAACCCGGGAGAATGGAATAGAATACCAAAGCCCATCCTGCTTCCCGGTGATGCAGATGCGAGGTGGTTTGAGAACAATGTTATTTTTAAAAGTTCTGTGATCTATGACAAAAGGAAACTTAACGGATATCCTTTTATTATGTATTATAATGGTAAAGGTAAAAAAGCTGACTATGAGAGTATAGGAATGGCTGTATCGGACAATATGATCAACTGGAAACGGTTGGGTAACGAGCCATTAATCAGCCGGGGGAAGGGGATCTGTGGAGATGCACAGATTACCAGGATAGCCAATGTGTATGTTATGTTTTATTTTGGTGCTTTTTGGAAACCGGGAGCATTTGAGCGCTTTGCCTGTTCATATGATTTGGTTCACTGGACCGACTGGAAAGGCGATAACCTGGTGTCTCCTTCGGAGGACTATGACCGGCAATATGCTCATAAACCTTGTGTAATTAAATGGAATGGTATCGTATATCATTTTTATGATGCAGTAGGTACTAAAGGGAGGGTAATTGCATTGGCAACTTCGGTCGATTTAAAAAAATGAAATTCCGGTAACCGGAAGCGTGATTTTAAAAATACCTGTTATGAAAAAAGTATTGGCAGTGTAAATAACCTATTATCTGTTAGTTAAAAATTCTCTTTTAAAATGATAACCGGCCCAAGGAGCCCCGATGCTAATAGTGGCGAATTTTTGTTATACGGATCATAAGTTGAGAAAGCATATCTTCCACTGGTTCGGGGCTCACCTTTTAAAAGCCATTCCGGAAATTTTCCATCCTTTATTCCATCGTTTGGCAATTGATCGTCGCCAATCAAACGGTTGAGCCACAGGTTCGCTACCGATATCTCCAACTGATTACCTTGTTGCTTTACAAACCCGGTAATATCAACTTTCCACGGGGCGGTCCATACTACTCCCAGGTCATGTCCGTTCAATACTATGCGGGCCATGTTTTTCACCTTGCCCAAATCAATATAAATTCTTTTATTGCTGCTGGTATCCGATACCGATGGAATATCAAAACTCTTTTGATATACCGCTATTCCCGAATAATATTTTATACCTTGTTCCGGGTGGCTTGTCCAATCCGCCAGGGTATCAAATTTTACTTCTGCAGGACCTCCCCATTTGGGATCAAAAGCCACTGTCCATGTCCCATCCAGGGTTGCAATTTTTTCTATTCCAGGAAAATTTTTTCCCTGGATTGGCGTTCCTTCCGGATCTTTTGCAAATACAATAAAGTAACTCTGGTAAGCATCAAATTGTAGTGGGACCATAGCGCGTCCTTCGTTAATTGAAAATTCGGGAAGCTTTCTTGTTTTGCCGGTTAAAGGATCCCAAAGTTCCGGAACTCCCTTATTCGTACGGAAAATACAATTAGCTTTTAGCGGATAATCGCTACGATTAGATACAAAATAAATATCCCAATCTTTTGTGGTCCGATGCGTATAACGAAGGGATGCAGATGATTCAAAATCTTTCTTCACTCCCATTTTATTTAATATGCGGGCAGTCAAATCATAACCAGGATATAGTGTACCTGTCTTTTGATTGATAAGATTGTTTCCCCATATGATTTTTCCTTTACCATACCTACGCTCAGACGCTGCCAATGGAACAACCATACTTCCCCACATATCTTTAGCAATTGACTGCACTTGTTTGTCACATTCCGGAAACCCTGAAAGACTGGGTGATTTTTGCGGAGGATTGCCCATAACAAAAGCTCCATCTTTAATAATATCTTTAATTTTATTCAACAATGCCGGAGTCATGTTTTCAACCGCCGGCATAACCAGTAACCGGTACGTGGCTCCGCCGGGAAACTCAATCCTGTGATCTTTTACAGTGGCAGACAATAGTTGCCCGGGCGAACATCCATCGAAATTATATCCCCGCCTGTCTGGAAGAACAGAGTCACCCATCATTGCAGATACCGGTGGTACGAATACCTGTGGAGCGCCTTCCGGTGTTAAGTATACAATATCCGCCACCGGCTTTCCCTGCTGTAAAATATATTGGCAACGGGAAATGTAACGGTGATAATCAGCAACCATCGGCCACCAGGTTTGTTTCCGGTCCCAGTGAACTCCGTAGGGCCCCATCGTCATCCCCGGGCGTAAAGAATCCGCTAAGGGTTTGTGTTCAAATGTGTGGTAAAAAAACCGGTTAATTCCAGCCGCAAAGGCCCAGTCTCCCTGGTTCTTCATAGATCCGGGATATTGTTTCCATGCCTCGTCGCCGTCAGCGGTAAAGGCTTCGGCCTGAACTACCTGGATACCATTTACGTGTGCGATAGAAGTGGCTTCTATACAACTGAACGAACTATTAAATCCATATCCTTTGCTCCAAAACTCACACATCGGAATATCTGCTACTGACCCAAGTGCCAGGTCTGCGGTTGGGTTCATGTCATAGGGTTCAATAGATAAACCCAGCCCGTGCCGGTGCGCATATTTTTTTACCTGCCCTGCATGATAGGCTAAAACCAATTCCTGGCTTGTTTGCCGCAGATCCCATAAGAATCGCTCGCTTACTTCAAGGTTATCGACAATATCGCCGGCATAAATGGGATAAAATGGTAAAGGATCATAGCCCCTTCTTTTAATAAATTCCTGCCTAAATGTTGGTGTCCAGTTTTGAGATCCCATTTCCCAGCTATCCATGTGTAGCATGTGCAGCCCTCCGAACTTTGCCGTATCAACCGTTCCAATATTATCAAGGACGGAACCTACGTATTTATCGAGATGGGCATTTAAAGCAACCGTGTCAAATTTATCGGATTCGAATCCCAGGCCCTGAATGGGTGCCGGGCGGGTAACGGCGCCATTATTACGCCTTCCAAATCTCATGATCGTCCAGCTACCTGCCGGAACCGTCCAGTTAAGTGTTCCGTTAGGCAGCAGTTTATCAGTAAGATCCATTATCCTGCTCTTTTGAATATTCGCAGCCGGTGAATCAACATATTTACTTAAAGAAGTCAAAAACGGTTTAACCCCCGGCCTCGAGCTAAATGGAGCACGATAATAAAGTGCCTTCTCATCAATGTCGTCTATTTTTTTATTCAGCGCAGGGGTTGGAAAGGCCAGCACGGCAACATCTTCATAGAAATCATTCCATTGTTTTTTTAGTTCGGGTGAAAATGATTCTTCACCAAAGTATGGTTGTTTAGGCTGGGGTAATGGAAGTATGACCTTATTTTTTCCGCCACCAGGTACAACAATAGTACTGGAAACCAGGTGCTGCATTGACTCGCCGGGAGATACCCACGGCCCCCCGCTTCCCGTCCAGCCCGGGCCTATTCCCAGGGTCATTCTTATCCCTAACCGCTCACATTGCTTTACTGCATGTTTAAACAATTCCTCCCATTGATTACTTAAGAAATCAACCGGGCCGCGGGGAATTCCCACATTCACTTCAAGAAAAACGACATTACCAATCCCCGCCTTTTTCATCGATTCCAAATCTTTTGTCATACCCTCTTCAGAGAGATTGCCATCCATAAAATACCAATACACTCCGGGGAGCGCCGACTGGGGAGGATTCATAAAGGAATCCTTTAAAAGTTTTAAACCAGGTTGATCAGGTTTTTCAACCCACCCCATTACGAATTGCGTTACCAACAGGAAACAGATCCAAACTATAATTTCCCGGGGTTGCCTTTTTACCATCATTGAATTGTTTCGTGTATTAAGATTTTGATTCAGTATATTCTAAAAAATAAAAGAGTACAAGAGATTGAGAAAAACAGGGCAGCCGGTTTCTATCATGTTCCTTATCGCACCCGGGTAGGAAATTCATTGGAGCTGTTATATGTTGTTATGTATGGCGATGCGCCTGTAAAGGATTTCTTAAAAGCCATCACCATAAAATTCGATCAACATACATTAACGACTTCCATGTTCAATAAATTTCCCAACTTATGAATTTTAGAACTGATATGGCCGATTCCTACTGCACAATGATGTGCAGGCCCGTGACTATTCCAATCATTCACAAATCTCCTGGCACCGATTGAAAACTTATAACGGCTATTGGTGTTGCCGATCTCAAGGATTGGCCCCGGAACTGATTCCGCTTCTGCTGTCAACAACATCAGTCCGCCACCTGCTTTTTCTACCACGGATAGCAATGTTACCGGCCCGTGTTTTACTGACATTTCCACGGACAATCCGTTCCCTACTTTACCATGGTATACCTGTAAGGGACGTACTTTTGTTTTCCCTTCCGCAATGGCAATATGGCCGGGGCCATCATGCCCCATCAATACTACATCGTCGGTAAAATCTATTGCGTAATATTCTGTAAAAGACCCACCGGCATCAAAGCTGTCCATTATTTTCATGGCCTGGGCATTCTTTATCTCGTACTCACCCGCTACCGGTATGCCCCTTGCCGTTAGTAGTGAATTGCCGAGGATAATGGAGCTTATGGTATCTTCATTAGCTTTATTTCCGGTTCCCTTATAATAGTAGGCGAGGGAACCGAGGTTATATTTTTCCACCAACCTGTCTAACGCGAGGGAGGTTTTTGCTGCCCGTTCCAGTTCTTCTTCCGGGCAATCTTTTTGAACATCAAATTCATCGCGAAAAAGTTGCACCCTTTCCCCGATTTCTTTCCTGGCAATATTTTCACGGAGTGATGCTAACTCATCCACTTCAATAAGTTCTATATGTCCACCGAAATGAGCATATTGTGCGGTTAAGTCCGTATATATATCCAGCATTCCGCTATAATAATGTCCCATGCATCCCATCCGGTTATAAAACATGATGTGAGCAACTTTTGCAGCCTCTACCCATTCCCCTATTTCATCCCAGCATGTTTCATCATTATGAAGCATGCCCGTTACCTGGTGAAATTTAATACCAGCGCGCTTAAATACGTTCGCTAATTCCGGTACGGGACAGGCAGCACAATAAGCCAGCCACTCACCGGTCATGGCTACCCTGTCATTCATTTTATTAAAAGTATTATAATCTATCGCTGCTCCTGGTGAGAGATTTAAGATGATTACCGGCACCTTTGCACGTTGCACCACGGGCAATACCGTTGAAGACAGCGCATAGGTAGTCACATACAGAAAAATGATATCCACATCTTCTTGCCGGAATAATTTTCCTGTCTCGAATGCCTTTTCGGGAGTATCGATTAAACCCGCATTTACTATATCGGCCCCAAAGTCTGTCAGCCTGTTTTCAACTACAGCAAGGTAGCCGGATAGTCGATTTTTCAATCCATCAAACTGCTCCCAATATGCTTCCAGCCCAATGCCAAACAGGCCGATTTTGAGAGAAGATGTCATCGCAGAGGTATTAAATACATTATTGAAATTATTGTATTAATTGGATTTGTTTGTGCTGAACTGGTATAAGCCTTCGTACTAGACAAATTTTTTAAAAGTAAATGATGTATGGTAGCCATTGTAACAAATCTGTAAAAATCACTCAGTTTTTAAATGTTACTGCTGCAACAGCGAATGGGTTAAGCGTGATAGTCCTGCCATGCAATGGCTCCTTCGATGGCGGATTATCCCCCGTGGTTATATCCACATAATTAATCGTTGCTTCGTTTGTCTCTGCCGGTAAATCAATCGATACCTCTTTATCTGTTTTATTGATCAGCAGGAGTTTTTTGCCATCTTTTGTTACAAATCCCTGGCCAATCACACCTGGTGCATTTGCCTGAGTACTTACAAGTTTATCTCCCGGTCCAAAGTTTTCCTCCAGCAGTTTTAAAATCCAATAGCGGGCATTGGGCTTCCCGTTTTCCCAATTCATCATGCTTACGGAAGGAAATTGAGTGGGATAACCTACCAATTGAGATTCACCTGCTGCATCAATCCCCATCTTTGATAATTCCAGGTAAATGTAGGCATACATTGCCCCGGATAAATTCCAATACGCCGGGGGTATTGGTTTGTCACCGTCCCTTGACAGAATATTCCCAATTTCATCTAAGGTAGTAAATGTATGCGGGGCAAGTCGTTTCCGTATGTTTTCGATATAGCGCACTTTATTCAAAAAACCATCGGCCTGGTTAAAAAAAGAATATTGATAACTGTCCAGTGGTTGCTCAGCATTATCCCTTCCTCCATAAAAATGATAGGAGATCCCATCCAGGGGAACACCTTTTTTATGGTTGGCACGATTGAGAAAATATTCAAACCATTCCGGGTTATTTGAATAGGCTAATGCTAACCCAACAAATTTGGTTTCCGGCGACACTTTTTTTATAGCCATCACAATAGCATCATACATTTTTGTATAAAGTTGAGGAGAAATATTGTGTTCCAAATCGGGTTCATTAAGTACTTCCCAGTAGGGTATCTTATAAAAATGCCCCGATTTGTGAAACTTACCCAGTTCGTCGGTAAAACCTCCTTTAGTATACCAACTCACCAGTCTTGCAAAGTAACCGGATACCTCCTTCATAGTTGTATCCCTAAGTTGCGTTCCCTGGTTATAGTCCCAACTTGTTTGGTATGGATCCGCAGGATAGTTTACCACTGCATCCGTCTTCCACATCCAGGCCGGAGTAGTACTGAAATTGATTATTACAGAATGGCCATTTGTTGCTTCCATAAATGCCTGCATGGTGCTATCGAGGTAGGTAAAATCCCAATAGGTTTTGTCAACAGCCGGAGATTTTAATTCTGCCACCGACATTTTGGGATAAGGAAACCAGGGAACATATCTCACATAATCGGCCCCTAATTCTTTTAATGCGTTAAAAGTTTGTTTATGAATAGGCGAATTATTTCGCACCATTGGATTTTCAACTAACTGTAACGTAGCAGTTGTTTTGGATATTATTATCGTTTTGTTCCAATCAATTGAAACATTATTATTTTGTGCTTCCAAATGCTGAAAAGTTAAAAACATACCAGCACCCGCAAAGACTGCCCTGCAGGAATTATAAAAAAATTTTTGTTTCATGATTTACATATTATTAGTAAGATGGATAGATATTATCATAAGAAATACAGTTCCCGTAAATGGAAATCCTGATACAAATTGAACTTCATCGAAAAAGTAAAGTTTGCTTGTCACCAATAAAGCAAATACTTATTTTTAGTAACCAGCGTTTTGAGTTAACTTACTATTAGTTAAAATTTCATTACTGGGAATTGGATATAAGTTTTCGAATGCTTGAAAAATATAATCTCCGTTAGAATAGGGAATTCCCTGCCTGCTTACCGTTGGATCAGCCTTTTCGGCGGCTCCATAAGCATTGAGAAATTGTGTAAGTTCCTCCGGAGTTTTTGTTCGTTTTAGATCAAACCAACGCCAATTCTCAAATGCCAGTTCAACCCTTCTTTCGTGCAGTACTTTATCACGGAAAGATGCTTTGTCCAATCCACTTACCTGGGGAAGCCCGGCTCTTTGCCGTACCTGGTTCAGGTAAACATAAGCTTCTGAGGTAGGCCCGGTTTGTTCATTGATGGATTCGGCAAGCATTAACAATAGATCGGAGTATCTTAACACAGGCCAGTCATCATCGGTGCGGCCATATATCGTATGTGGATGATCATATTTTTTAATGTAAGGAACCACATCCCCGGTAATGGGGCTTTTAAAGTTTAAGCCTATAGAAGCATTTTTACGTAAATCTCCCGGCTCATAAGCAGCAATCATATCATTGGTAGGAATGTTCCATCCCCCCGGGTTACTCTGGGGCCATCCTGTAACGGCACCCTGTGACAACCGCGGTCCAAAAGTATATATAAAGCTACTCCACTCTCCCAAATCATTTCCACCCTGGTATTGAATTTCAAAAATAGATTCAGGACCATTCTTTTTTTGTGGATCAAAGACATCCGCATAGCCAGGTACCAAAGAGTAGCCCAACGGCAGAACCTGGCTAAGTGAGCTGACTGCATCGGGGTACTTTTTTTCAGTGAGATACACCTTGCCCAATAAAGTCAACGCAGCTCCCCTGGTAACTCTTCCAACATTAGCAGCGTTATATTTTACCGGGAGTAACATAACAGCATCTTTAAGATCAGTTTCAATTTGGGTATATATAGTTGACTGAGGCTCCCGTGAATAGTCCCATGCTTTGGATGGTACATCTAAGGGCTCGGTAATAAGAATAACATCTCCAAAATATTGGGTTAATTCAAAATAGTAATACCCCCTAAGAAATTTAAGTTGGCCTTCAAACTGAGCTTTTATGGAATCACTAATGGCACTCGTTCCAATGTTTTTAAGTTTTACTAATGCAGTGTTTATATTAAAAAGTGCATTATAATATTGATTATACATCTGGTCAATATTACCAGTTCCCGAATTATAGTTCCAAAACTCAAACGCTTCTATTGAAGGAGCTTGTCCACGATCACCCGGATTAAAGTCAACACTTGTATTATCTGAAGGTAGCTCATTAAATAACCACTGGTTATTAATGATTCCCTGTAACTGTCCATAGACACCATTAACAGCCTGTTCCAGTTCAGTTTGGGTTTTATAAAAAACGTCTGTCCCGATTTTTGTCGGGTCTGTCTTATTTAGAAAATCCTTGCTACACGAGCATTCAACAAAGCAAATAATTGCACAAAGAGTAATTATTATTATATTCTTCATTTTATTTATATTTTAAAGTGTTAAGTTGGCTCCAACAGAGAAAGTTCTGGAAATTGGATAAGCCGCATCATCATACCCTGGTTGTGTACCATCCAACGTGTTAACATCTGGATTATTTCCCGGATAATTAGTGATTAAAAACAAATTCTGCGCACTTATGTAAACTCTCACAGAGCTGGAATGTAATACTGATTTTGGAATGGAATAACCAATGCTTACATTTTTTACCCACATATGGCTGCCATTATATACATAGCGCGAATTGCTTTCCCGTTGATATTTCCAGGTGTTAGTGCCAGTTAACTTTCCGGCCCCGGGGTTTTGTTCCGATCTCCAGCGATTTACACTCTCGGTCAATACATTAAAAACCCCATCCAGGTTCTCAGTAGATTTTTCTATTTGTGCATCCACATCGTAACCATATTTACCAGTTAACAAAACGCTCATGTCGAAGTTTTTATAATCCCCTCCCAGTGTAAATCCCCAAGTGCCTTTTGGCCAGGGATTTCCAATCTCTACCATATCCTTGGTATCATAAGATATTATTCCATTACCATCCCCATCTGCATATTTATACACACCAGGGATAGCACCATCCTGCGTAGGTGATTTATCAATTTCTGCCTGGTTTTGAAAAATACCCAGTACCTTATACCCATATATCATTCCTATGGGGCGCCCAACTTTTGAAACATTATAATCACCATAGAAACTCCCCTGCCATATTTCATCATTTGCGCCGCGGATAGCAAGTACTTTGTTTCGGTTAAATGAGATATTAAAATTGCCCCACACTCCAATTTGATTGATTTTCGTTTTATACCCAACCGCGAATTCAAGCCCTTTATTCTGCACTTTCCCAACATTGCCTAAGCTGCTGGTAAATCCTGAAATAGCAGGCAGTTGAATAGACAAGAGCATATCGCTTGTAATCCTGTCATAGTATTCTGCCGTAAAAGTTAATTTGCTATCAAATGCAGATAAGTCCAAACCAATATCTGTCTGTTTCGATTTTTCCCAACCCAATTCAGTGTTTGCGAATGAACTTACTACCTGTCCGTTTACGAAATTGTTGGCCAATATATAATTACTGGCATTCAAGAATGATAAACTGGAATAATTCCCGATATTATTATTGCCGGTAACGCCCCAACTGCCTCTTAACTTTAAGTCATTTAACCAGGTATATTTAGCCATAAACGGCTCATCTGAGATTCTCCAACCGAGAGATAAAGCAGGAAAATTCCCCCATTTATTTTGTAACCCAAACCTGGAACTACCTTCTCTGCGATAAGTGCCGGAGAACAAATATTTTCCTTTGTAGGAGTAGTTTACCCTTCCAAAGAAAGCCGACATGCTCCAGCCATATTCTGAGGAATTTGAAGATTTTATTGCGGCTGAGCTTAGATAGGGTACCAAATCATCAGGATATTGATTTCCGGTACCCTCGAGATATTTTGTAGTTTCTTCCTGTGCGGTATATCCAGCCAATATATCAACTTGATGATACCCGAATCCTTTGCTATAGGTAAGCAATTGATCCGCTGAAAGATTCATTGTATTAGAGTAGGAATCACCTTCCCTGGCATCTCTCGGGGCCGGGGCATTTTCTCCTGATATAGTTGATGGAACAAACTGCTTGGCAGAATTAATATAAATGCCAGCATTCACGGCTGTTTTAAATTTAAAATTCCGCAAAAAAGAAAATTCTAAAAATCCATTTGTCAGCACATTAGTACCCGTATAATGTGAATTGGACTCTTTTAAAACCTGTACAGGATTGGGAAACCCAAAAACTCCGTCATGCCCACCAATATAAGCGTTGTATGTTCCATCGGCATTATAAACCGGATCTCTTGGATCCATTATCAATGTTGAGCCTACTAAATTATCCCGTCCCTCAGTATTAGCTTGAGTTTGATTGGAATGGGATCCGTTTAAATTTATTCCCATATTAATAAACTTATTTAACTGGCCACCTATATTTGCGCGGACAGAATAAAGTTTATAATTAGTATTTAGTAAGGTACCGTTTTGATCAAGATAGCCCACCGAAACTAACGATTTAATAGGCCCTTTTCCGTTAGAAAGAGATACATTATAATCCTGGTACGATGCATTGTTATTAAGGATTTCGTTAAACCAATTCGTCGAATATTTGGTTTGTTCAGGATAGCGGTAATCCAGGGGGACCTCATCAATAGTCGGCTCCCTGCTATCGAAATACCGGATCTTGTCCATAAAAATATCCTTTTTAAACTGGGCAAATTGCACTCCGTTTAATACTTTTGTCCTCCTTGAATCCGGAATATTCTGGATACCGTAATCAGCATTCGCTGTTAAACTCACTTCCCCGCTCCTGGCCTCTTTCGTAGTAATAAGAATAACTCCGTTTGAGCCCCTGGCTCCATAAATGGCAGTAGAGACAGCATCCTTCAATACGGTGATACTTTTAATATCAGCAGGGTTTATGTTTTGCCCAATAGAAGTACCTACGGGAAATCCGTCAATTACATATAGAGGCGAACTTCCAGCTCCCAAAGAGCCAATGCCCCTAACAGTTACATCGAATTCCCTACCCGGAGAGCCGGTTCCCTGCTTTACAGATACGCCAGCCGCCTGCCCATCTAAAAACTGGCTTACATTACTTGCCGGCACATCTTTTAATTTTGAAACATCTACTGTGGCGATAGAGCCGGTCACGTTCCTCTTTTTTTGTGTACCATAACCAACCACTACTACTTCGCCTAAAGCAGCGGTGGTTGAAACCATCTGGATATTTTCCACACTTCCGGCCTTATTCACCTTTACTTCTTTCCCTTCATATCCAACAAAGGAAAAAACAAGGATTTCCCCTTTGTTAACTTGTAAATTAAAATTACCCTGGGGATCGGTAGTGGTGCCCATTGACGTGCCTCTGACATTTACGGATACGCCTGCCATAGGAACATTATTATCCCCGGTGACTGTACCATTGATAGTAATTTTTTGTTGGCCAAAAGTGAATGAGGAAAAAAACAGAACGAAGATACATACTAAGAATTCCCTTTTTGTTGTAAAAAACGGGGGTAGTTTTTTTTGCATAACAAGCAATTTTATTTTGAATAAATTGAAACTGAGTCGTAGACAGTTTCGTTACATGTACAGCAAACTTAATTTTTAACAACAGTTTATGAAATACACAAACTGATATTTTCCATGTATATTTTGATACGTGGCTGGTACACAAAAAGATTATAGTTGGTTGAGCCCCGTTTAGAAGTTTCCAGATATTTCGGTTTGGTATAACAATATTTTGGCAAATTAAAAAACAACTTTATCTTTCGATTCAGCCGAACTCTTTAGACAGTCATTTTCTATAATTAGTTGATAACTACTTTCCTTAAGAACTATGATCAATTATTATAAATACCTGCCAACGAGTTCTGAAGATGAAAGATGGGGAATGCATGTTTTAAATGCAGGTTGCAACAGGATAGACATGCATGTTGATTATCCTGCTCCCGGGCATCCTGCCCACCACTATTTCAACTGGAGCAAGGGCCGTGTGTTGAATGAATATCAAATTATTTATATTTCCAAAGGCAGGGGAGTTTTTGAGTCTATCAATTGTGGATCGCAGATAGTAAAAGAGGGAACAATCATATTTTTATTTCCGGGTGAATGGCACCGCTTTAAACCAAATCCTCAAACCGGTTGGGATGAATTTTGGGTAGGCTTTAAAGGTGTTATCATTGAAAACCTGGCACAGCAACATTTTCTCACAAAAGAAAATGCTTTGCTGGAAATTGGATTGCATGAAATTATTATTCAACTATTCATAAATATAATTGAGAAGACTAAAGAAGAAAAAACGGGCTACCAGCCTTTAGTGTCAGGTATAGTAATGCATCTTCTTGGTGAAATTCATTCACTCACGAAACAACAACGTTTTGATGTAGAAGATATCACCGAATCGATCATCAATAAGGCAAGGATCATTTTCAGAACGAATATTGACCAGGATATCCCTTTGGAAAAAGTAGCAGAAGAACTGAACGTAAGTTATGCATGGTTTCGTAAGGCTTTTAAAACTTACACCGGTATCGCACCCCATCAATACCTGTTGCAATTAAAAATTGAAAAAGCAAAAATGCTTTTAGAGGATCATTCCAGGTCAATAAAAGAAATAGCCTTTAGTTTAAATTTTGAATCTGCTTTTTATTTTTCAAAATTATTTAAAGAAAAAATTGGGGTTTCACCGGTACTGTACCGGAAGAAAATGGAAAGATAAATTGTTACATTCCGGTGTATGGTAATCCAGGGCTGCCATCCCGGTATGAGGTCAACACAGGTAATGTATTTACAATACTTGTTCGTGAAATTTTATCCTTATCGCATAATCAACCGGTGTATTTCTTCCGGCAAATGCTTAATTTCAAAAAAACCATTTTTAGTTGAATCATAGCTGATTCCCATTATTTAAAGACCAATATAGATGGGCCTGGGATTAACAACCGCTACGGCATACTTACTTATTTTGCCGGACGATTTTGTTATGTAAGATTCTAATCAGTTCTTTAAATTGTCAAACTGCTCTCAATAAGCATCAATGCCTGATCCAAATAAACCAACTTTTAGATTAAGCATGACCGTTATATATGAATATGTTTATAAAAAAATGGATTATTGAAAATTAAAGCAAATATTTTTTGTTACTATAAGTTATGTTGACAAATAGCTGATCTTATTTTATTGCACCTAAAACCTGTTGAACAAACATTAGTTTTACCGGACCTAGTAACCCCGACTCACGCAGGAATTCATCGGCGCCGGGCGCATCAAACTTCACAATGTTGGTCCTGGTGAGGCGTTTGGCCGGTGCTAATTTACCATCACCAATCAACCGGTTGGGCCAAAGGTTTACCACTTCCACTTCAAGCTGATTATCACCTGGTTTTACAAACCTGGTTATGTCAAATTGAAATGGCGCCGCCCATGTTACGTTCATTGCATTTCCATTAATTTTTATCGATGCCATTTCCAGCACATTGCCCAACTCAAGAATTACCCTGGTCCCCTGCAGGTTAGCAGCTTTTACCTTAAAAGCCTTTTTATACACGGCGCTGCCGGAATAATATTTAATTCCTTCATTTTTAAAATTAGTCCAGGACTGTAGGGTATCTGTATGTACCAGGTTGGGACCACCCCATAGTGTATCAAAGTGAATATTCCATCCGCCTGTAATTAAAGATGTGGTAACCGGACGGCTGGCATCAATAGTAGTTAAATTATCATCGCTCCAGGTCATTTTATATTTACCGGCTTGAAAAATGGTAGCCAATGCTTTATTGCCTTCTTTTTGTATATCAATATATTTCCTGGCATCGTCTTTAAACGCATCGCCTGGGAAAAACGATTTCCCATCTTTTTCGATGCTCACAATATGTGGGGCCTCATTAGCTTTCCTGAAAACGATGAACAATGATCCTTCGGGTTCTAAGTGTAATGGAATAATCGTATATCCATTCTCTTCCCTGTATGTGAGCACATCTTCAGTTGTGCCTGTCATAGGGTTCCAAATTTCAGGGATCATTCCTGTAACACGGAATTTACATTCCACCTGTTCATACCTGTCGGGTAAAGTAGTGAGATAGCGGAAATTAAAATCGTTGACATCTGTTCTTGCAAAACGATTTACCACAAAATAAATATCCATTTGATCTCCTGTGCGATGGATATAGTCTAACCCGGTAGCAGGCTTGGTGCTGGTAAATGAAAAATCAGGCCCCACTTTCAATTCTTCCAGCACCGTGTTAATGTCTTTTCCAAAAATTACTTTGCCCTTACCGTAATTGTTTTCGGTTTTGCTTACTCCATCAATTGATCCCCACAGGGCAGATGCGATGGATTGAACTTCCTTATCGCTTTGCGGATATTTAGTTAAACCCGTTGCCCTGGTTGGTTTTGGCCCAACTACCACTAAACCTTCTTTTACCAGCGATTGAATTTTGCGCAGCACATCTATATCAATTGCATCTTGCTGCGGCAGCACCAATACGCTATAACTCATTCCATCAGGAAAAACTATTGCATGATCCCCGACGGACATCCGGTTTATGATCGCATCTTTTGAGCATTTATCCCAATCGTGCCCAAAGTCAAGATCCTTTATATCTTCTTTCAGAAAAACAAAATTGGGAACATCATCACCATAATAATAAAGGGCATCAGCAACAAATAAGCCCTGTGAGAGTAAATAACTACATCGGTCAAGGTAGGAAATAAAATCACCTGCTTGTTTCCACCAGGTAACATTTGGGTTAAGGTGGGTGCCTGCAAAATATTCATGACCGGGTTTCCCAAATTCTTTTGGAGAGGAAGTAAAAGTGTGCCATACAATCCTGTTTACACCGGAGCAGAAAACCCTGTCTATATTGCTCTTTAAATCTTTGGGCGCCCTTTCCCATTGCGGACCAATTGAGGTTGGGCCTTCTGCAGCTACGAATCTTTTACCATTCGTATGCGCCACACAGGCGCTTTGTTTTACGGCAAGTCTTTCTGCATCACTTACCCTGTGCGTATTGGCCGTAGCCCAAAATTCACCTTGTGGAAAGTCACTAATGGCCATCACTTTCAACGCATCTACAGGCGCCGAATGCGGGCCGCCGGATTCCGGATGAATGCCCAGGCCATGGGCCTGAGCGAGGTCAGCAAACAATTGATAATGATAGGCAGCAATGCAATCCCCAATCGTCAGGCGATAGTCATGAAGAAACCTGTCGGACTCCTCAATATTGCCCACTACATGCCCTGCCAGTACCGGCAGGTAAGGGAAAATATCATAGCCACGGAATTTTTTAAAGTCCACAGCAAAATTATTGGTCCATCCTGCATTGCCCATTTCCCAGCTATCTGTTTGTAGAAAATGCAGGCTGCTACCTGCTGCCTGTGCAGCATCAATAAGCGGTTCTATTACATCTTGACTATACTTTTTAAAGGCATCAGGATTGAGATGATCTAAAGAAAGACCTTCCCATCCATCACTGTTGGTGGACGTGCTGGCTCCGGTGCAGGTCCAGCCATAACGCACAATAGTCCATTCGCCGGGAGGAACGTTCCATTGTAAAATTCCGTTTTTGTAATGATCAGTGAGATCAATGATAGCATCCTTTTGTATGCCCCGGTAAGGTTTCCTGCCGGTATATTCGTCACGCAATCTGTGCAGGGGATAGACGCCCATCATACCAAAACCTGCATTGAATGTTTTGAGGCTCCAATTCTCTATTGCGCTATCTTTTAATAACATATCATTTGCAGGTTGTTTAAAGGCTTGAACCCTGACATCCCGGTATATTAATAATGAATCCGGTTGAGGTAATTTTATAACTATTGTTGATCCCCCTTTAACTTTTACTTCAGCATATACCAGTTTTTTCAAAGCCAGTTCAGGCGTTATGGCAGGGCCACCCGGGTTCCAGCCACTTTGTACATTCACGCTTAATTCCAATCCCAAATCCTGTGCTTCCTTTACAGCATATTTGTAAAGTTCCATCCATGCCGGGCTCATAAAAACAGGTCCTGCCTGTGTTTTATGGGCAACCGAATAGTTGGAACTTCCTGCATCCACTATAGAAGCGCCGCCATAGCCATTTGCTTTCATCTGTTCCAGGTCGCGGGTGATGGATTCTTTAGTAACCATGCTGTTGAGCCACCACCAGTAGCATCGTAACCTGGCCTCATTGGGAGGCGTCTTAAAGCCCTGGC
>JBDTOV010000109.1:0-17636 GCA_039933035.1 Ginsengibacter sp.
GTTTTGAGCTGAACTTTGAAGTGAATGCGATTGTATATGATACAGATTTTGCGCAGCAGTTGCGGCTGGTTTTCCAGGAAGACCTGCAGGTTGCAGAAAAACTCGATCCACAGCGCTGGTACAAACGCACGGCGCTCGAGCAGTTCCCGGAAAAAATAGCAAGACTGCTTTCACCATCACTTTAGAAAAGCATTATTTACAAGTACGCGTTGCCGGCTGTACACCGGAAGAATGTTTTGGCGATGGCGCCATCCCCTGCAGTTCTTTAATTATTTTATTTTGTACGGATAGCGAAATATGGTTCGTATATTTTGAAAATTACTAAGCGCCGCATGGGGGTTCAGATATTCTTTGCTGCAATGTCCTAATACCAGGTTAACTGATTTACTGAACGTACTGATTCTCCCGGGCGAATCAGCTAATCCCTTTAATTTTAGGTTTAGCCCTTTTTTTCTTCCCCGCGGCTACCCGGAGTAACCTCCATTCATGTGATGCGTTATCCTTACTATGCAGTCGGGCACTTACAACCAACAGGCACTACAACAAAAAGTAAATTTTTAAAAGCCCGCATGGTTTCTTCATAATAATAATGTTGTACACTGCGGTACCTATTATTACTGCAGCAACGTTTACAAAATACATTCCGTGCTGGTCAAAGATTTTATAGCCCTCTTTGCATATAGCTGGTTAAAATAAAAAATTGTTTTATTAAGCCTGCCCTTGGTTCCCAACTAAACACAGTGGCGAATGGAGTGATGCAGGCGGCATCGCCGAATGGGAAAAGCCGAATAAAAGGGGCTATGTGGTGAAGGGTTTTTCATGTCAATCAATATTTTCGTGTAACCGTATGTGTTATGTTTTTTTAGTGGCTTTCCTCCAAATGTAGTTCGGGTAAATTCTGCCACTCAAAATATTCATTCTTCGGCTTGTCATCGGGCCTTAGTTTAGCACTGCGAATGGTGTACACTGGAATACAATTCAATGCTGCAGAAGGCATTTCAAAATCAAGAATGGTTTTATATTCTTTGGGTGGTAACTCTTCATCAAGCCATTTTTTAGAATGTTCAAATGGCAGCATTAGCGGCATACGCCATTTGTTTTCGCCATCGTTGTGTATCTGCTGCATCACACTGTTGGCGCCACTGGTAATTAATGTATAGCTCCAAATCTTTACCAACTCCCCGGTTTCTTTATCTACAATTTCAGCAACGGAATATAAGCCAGGAAGGAAAAACATCGGCTGATCTTTCAGCGTAATAAAATAAGGAACTTTATTTTTGAAACCTGCCACTTTCCGGTGTTCATAAAAACCAGTAAGCGGAATTAAACATCGCCTGTTTCTTATTTTATACCAGTAACTTTTAGTGTCTTCCAAAATCCGTTCACTTCGTGCATTGAGCATGGTAGCCCGCTGTCCTTTATAGGTGTCAAGGTCTTTTACATAAAACGGAATGCAGCCCCATTCCATCATTCTTACGTGCAGTTTTTTATCGTCATTATTGCGGTAAATAATAGGATGGTCCTGGTACAAATGGCCAATAATGTGTGTGCCATCGAAATTTATTTCCACTTGTTCATCAAAAATTAAATCAGGAAAATAATCAGCAAGCTGTTTTATCTCCACGGTAAATGATACATCATAACACATAAATTATGCTTTTTCTATATCATCAAATTTAACTCTTAAAGTTTGATTTCCTCTTTTCAGCATGATAAACAACTCACCATAAATAACCTGCAGGCTGGGTTTTATCACTTCACTGGCATCAATACGCCATGTGGTGTTTTTCATAATGTACCGCCGGATGTTATTTTTATATTGTATATCCATTCTTTTTTTCACTTCATCCATACTTTTTACAATAGCCCAATAGAGGCAATACGCTGAATCCTGGTGCAGCATTTCTACAATCTTTCCTTTGTGTTTCGGATTGTTGAGGTCAACAATGGAAGCATATTTATCATGTTTCACGGCTGAGTAATGAATCTGTGCAAGGCCCAACTGGTCATAATCGGTAAGTAAAATATTAGTTTTCGTTTCTTCAAAATGATCAAATGCTTTATCATAGGTTTGAGAAACCAGGTATTTTTTATCCATCTTTACCAGGCGGTTGATATACTCATTTTTGAATAGTTCAAAAGGTTGAAACATGATTATATTTTTACTTTTAAAACCTGGTTAATGTTGGTTGTAAAATGAGAAGATAGATGCTCAGTTTTCAACCGGTACCTTTTCTCAAATCCCTGTACTGATAACCTGACAATATCCTTTCCCAGGCTTTTATTTATTGTATCCATAGCATCCATTGCCATTTTATTTTTATTTCTATCACATGTATCAAAAAAGCTTGCCTGCAGTCTTTCATCAGGCACAATATCCAAAGCCATTACTCCGCACTTTAAATATTTGTATCCGTCCTTAAAAATAATATCGAATCCGTTGAGGGCATATTTAATAATTTCACCGGAGAAATTTGTTGGTGTTTGTAAATCAATAGTGATAGACCGGGAATATTGCTTGTCCTGCGTACGGTGGAGATTGGTTTGTAAAAAAACATGGACGCTCCTGCAGCAGCTATTTTGATTTCTTAATTTAAGAGCGCAAGCTGCTGCGTAATTACATAAGGCTTCTTCGATATCTTCTTTTTTAGTCTGTAGCTTTCCGAATGATTTGGAAGTGCAGATATTCTTTTTTGGCGGCGATGTAAATTCCCAGGATATGGCCGGAATTCCTTTCAATTCATTACATAATCTTTGCACTACAACGGTCATATTTTTCCTTACCCATTCTTCAGGAGCAGAGAGAAGATCCAGCGCGGTATTAAATCCATTCCTTTTTAAAAGCAATGCGTATTGCCTTCCTATGCCCCAAATATCTCCGACTGCTGTAACGGCCAGCATTTCACTTATAAGCTGATCATTTGCTGCCCAATGAACGCCAATACTTTTACGGTATTTTTTTGCGTACCGGTTGGCCATTTTCGCAAGTGTTTTTGTAGGCGCTATTCCCACGCAAACGGGAATGCCTACATTTTTTTTTATCGCCGCTCTTATCTGCATGCCAAGTTCCAACAGGTCCGTATAATCCAGATCATGCATGTCAAGGAAGGCTTCATCAATTGAATAAATCTCTAACCTGGGAACAAAGCTGCCCAGCGTTTTCATTACTCTGTCGCTGATATCTCCATACAATGTGTAATTGGAACTGAAAACCGCTACCTGATTTTTTTGAATGATATCCTTTACCATAAAAGCAGGCGTGGCCATCTCTATGCCTAACGCTTTTGCTTCATCGCTCCGGGAGACTGCACAGCCGTCATTGTTGGATAAAACAATCACCGGTTTACCTTCCAACTTTGGATTGAAAAGCCTTTCGCACGATACATAAAAATTGTTGCAATCCACTAAAGCATACATGGCTTTATGTCATTTACATTCGTAATAATGTTGGTTACCACTCCCCAAATCTGCATGTCCATATCAGCGGTGATTTCTATTTCTTTAAACTTGGAATTAGCCGGAACAAGCCAGCATTTATACTTATTTTTCTTGAGATATTTTACCGTGAATTCACCATTTAAAATGGCTAAAACAATATCGCCATTTTGGGGCGTGATGGAACGGTCAACAATGAGGCGTGCCCGGGGCGGAATAAACGCATTGATCATAGAATAGCCTTCTGATTCAATTATAAATGTTGACAATGGATGTTGGATAAATTCTTTATTTAGATCAATGCGCTGCTCCATATAGTCCATGGCCGGCGACGGAAAGCCGGCGGGTACTTTACAATCATAGGACAAGATTCCACTTTTTGCAGCTAATTCCTCTGGTTCCATATTACTAACTATTTTAGCAAATGTAAAGAGAGTTTGCATAAAAAAATAAACTGGTTTGGGATTTTTTGTATTATGGAGCAATTTTTACTGGTGGTGTTTTGCAGCGGTACCGACACTGCCGGGAAAGTGGAAAATTCATACGGTGTACAGCATGTCGGGTGGCATACGAGAGCATTTGTAAGAGCATGGCCCGACAGTTGTGGCTTCCATTATTTTTAAGCTGCACAGGTAGAACCCTGTAAAGATTCCGGGTAAAACAATACCTGTTGACTACCTCAGCCCTTTCTTTTGCAGGTAGCGAATAAGCGCTTCGGGATGATCGGTCTGTAAACCCCTGAAGCCTGTTTCTATTGCCTTATCCCAATTGGCAGCTTCACCATTGCTTTGTATATCAGGCCAAACTTTTTTACTTTCTTTATTTGCATAGGTCACCATATCGGGCGTATAGTCGCTGTAATCTCCGTCCAACAATTCCAGCGGATATGTATCAAGAAATGTCTTTAATTCATCTGCGTTTTTAAGATTACCCGGCAGGCTTAGCATGACCGGCATTGATGGTGCCAGTCTTCTCCATTCCTGGTATTGGGAAGAACTATTTATATATACGATTACCTGGTGCTCCATGCCGTATTGCCTGATCATGTTATAACATTGACGCACACCCGCATTTTTAAAATCCAGGTAAATATGTATTCTGTCCTTGCACGTTTTTAATACTTCTTCAAAGGTGGGAACGTCGTATGTTTTAGCGGAGTCTTTTCCTTTACCTGCAATTTTGAATTTCTTTATTTCCCCGTAGGTAAGATCACGGACCGCTCCCTTTCCATTCGTCATCCTATCCACGGAGGCATCATGCATAATAACCAAAATACTGTCTTTAGTTGTCCGGAGATCTATTTCAACGTAATCCACTCCATGTTTGATAGCGTTTTCAAAAGCAGCAATAGTATTTTCCGGCACATCCACATGATCGCCACGGTGAGCTATCACAATAAAATCGTGTTTGCTTAGGGGTGTAGTTGCATTTTGAGCATCAGCCTGCATGGCAAATACGAATAAAAAAACGGCGGCAATCAGTTGTTTCATATTAAATGTTATATCATTTCTTCTAATCATTTCCCCGGCTAGCCAAAGTAACATTAAAGTCAGGAAAAGCGCTGTTCTTATTTTGCAAATAAGGACTTATACACCTTAAGCATTACAATAAAAATTCTACTTTTAAAAGTCCGCATTGTTTTCCATAATAATGATGTCAGTACACTGCTATCAATGTCTCTGTATTCTTTTCTTGCAAGCACATCTACCCACGCTGCCACTGCAAAACTTAAATTTGTAAAGAAACCGGGTTCGCCCGGATAATGTCTATCAAAAAAGCATAATACTTTCGGTTCTGTTCAATGCTACGTCCAAATGATGTTAATTAGCCGGGCATCTTTTGAGCAATCATCCGGGATCAAAAAAATAAACCCATTGTAAGATTCGAATAAGACATATGATAAAAATCATATTGAACAGTGACATTCCTTACTAAAAAACAGGCGCAATAAGTATTCCTTTGCAAGTGGAATTAATTATAAAAATTAATAAAATAAAACTATCATGGCTATTAAAATCACAGATGAATGTATTAACTGCGGCGCCTGCGAACCGGAATGCCCTAACAATGCAATTTATGAAGGTGGAGTAGAATGGGCTGTTGCCGATGGAACTACCATTACGGGCAGCTTTGTATTGCCTGACGGAACTATTGTTGACGCTAATGACCGTATGCCGCCTGTTGCTGCCGATGTTTATTATATAACCCCGAACAAATGCACGGAATGCCAGGGATTTCATGAAGAGCCTCAATGTGCCTCTGTTTGCCCGGTTGATTGTTGCGTGCCCGATGAGGAGTATGTTGAAACAGTTGAACAGTTAATGGCAAAAAAGGAACTATTGCATGCCTGAAATTTATTTTTAACCTAATAAATCCTTTACAAGAAAAGAGTGAAAAAATGATCCAAATAAAGGAAGTCGATCAAATAATCATAATATTTTCGGGGGATTCCGGCGATGGTTTCCGCTAACAAACATTCGATATGCCTGGACGAAAAGGGGTGCTGAAAATATCTTAATTAAGCAAGCCACTTCCTGTCTTTCCTGATACGCTTTTATCACTGATGTGCCCGTCGAGCTGCCTCGTAGGATCGATTACCAGCCAGAGAAGGCAACCGACAAGTGTTACAAATGCTACTATGAACAGCGGGTAGTTTAAACTGTGCGTGATATCTGCGAATTTTCCAAACATAATTGCCAGGAAGAAAGCGCCCATCTGTCCGAAAAAATTCATAGCCCCCGTAACCGTTCCCGTGTTGTTGCGTCCAATGTCCGCACAAACAGCATAGGAACTCATCACCGCAAAAGAATAAGAAAAATTAGCCGCGATCAGGCACGCGGAACTCAACTGGTTATTTTGGAATAATGCTGCAACCAATATCATCAATCCGCACATACCCATACCCGTGAAACCAACAAAACGTCGCCCAAACTTCAATCCTTTTTTCGCAGTTATCCAGTCGCCGAAAAAGCCGCCGGTAAGCAGGCCTATAATACCTGCAACGAACAAGGAGAATATGACAGGACTGGTTTGCTGTTCTGTATAGTGCCTGCCTTCCTGCAGGTACACAGGCATCCAGGCAACAAAAAAATAATTGGACCACTGAAAACAGAAGTACATACACATGACCATCCAAACTGTCCGGTTCTTAAATATAGTTTTTAATGATTGCAGGTGTTCCCCTGAACGATGCCTGCAGTTTGATTCTATATATCGTTTTTCCTTATCCGTTATGTTGTGCATTTGTGCCGGAAAATCTTTGAACCATATATAACAAACCAATACCCAAAGTACGCCTATTCCCGCATTGATATAGAAAGGCATACGCCAGCCATAAGAGACTGCTATCGGAATAATAATAAGTGGTGCAATGGCAGAACCAATCTGCGAGCCAATACCCACCCACGTAAGTGAACGTCCTGTTTCATTGGCAGGAAACCAGCGTGACACGGTTATAAGGCTATTGGGAAAAGTACCCGATTCGCCAACACCAAACAAAAAACGTATAACAATGAGTGAGATAAGCCCTGTTGCCAAACCTGTAACGGCAGTAAAGAATGACCACCATAAAACAATTCTTATAAATACTTTTCTTGGGCCAATGAGATCGCCCAAATAACCTGAAGGAATTTCAAACAACGCATAAGCCAACGCAAAAGCTGCCAGTACCCAGCCAAACTGTTCATTACTTAATGCAAATTCTTTCTTTATTCTTACGCCCACAACAGATATACAGATACGGTCAAGATAGGTGAGCGTACTTAAGGAACATAAAAAAATCAATACGCGGTAGCGGTATGGAATTGCCTTCATTGGCTTTTTTATGGCAGGTGACAACGCAATCGAATACTTAAGATAGGAAATACATTTATAACAATCGGAAAATCTTTATTTGGAGTTTCTCTTCTTCGTGTCTTGTTCCTCATGAGCACCCTTCGTTTTGCCTGGATTTTATTTGTCCTGGTGAAAATTAAAACTTCCGTTATTCAAAAAGATTAAGGCCTTATAATCGTACCGTCTCTTCTGCGAATGATCCATTTACCGGCATTATTGGTGATGGGGTATTTGGCGGCTAATTTTTCGTCAATGTCAACTCCCAGCCCGGGTGCTTCATTAACATACATGTAGCCTTTTTTTAATTCAGGCGTTCCGGGGAAAACCTCTTTTACTTTGTCCGGGAAAAATATCGATTCCTGGATCCCGAAATTCCAGATGTTCATATCAATGTGGCAATTCGCCGCATGCCCAACCGGGGAAACATCTCCCGGGCCATGCCACGCTGATTTTACATTGAACAGTTCACCTAAATGGGCAATCTTCATGGCTGGCGTAATACCGCCTATTTGCGAAATATGACAGCGGATATAATCAAAAGAATGGTCGGCTATTTCCTGGACAAATTCATTAAGGTTATTGAATAACTCGCCCATTGCAAAAGGCACGGTAGTACTGGCGCGGAGTTGTTTCCACCAACTCCTGTTTTCCGGGGATAAGGGATCCTCTATAAAGAAAGGATCAAATTCTTCCAGTCGCTTGCACATATTTATCATATCCTGTGGCTGCACGCGCTCATGAGTATCATGAAGCAGTTCTACCTGGTCTCCACAAATTTTTCTCACTTCTTTGAACATCTTCGGAACGGCCAATACATAAGCCCTTGGATCTATAAACTCATCCGTCTTCAGGCCATAGCCTGCCTCGTTAAAGTCCGGTTGCTGAGCCAGGTACAAAGAACCATAGCCACCTTGCTGAATCCTTACATAACGGAAACCCTGGTCCATATATTTCTGAACATTGGCGGCCACCTCCTGTGGATCTTTGCCATCGGCATGCGCATAGCAATCAACGGCAAACCGGGCTCTTCCTCCTAAAATCTGGTACACAGGCATATTGGCCCGCTTCCCTTTAATATCCCAGAGAGCCTGGTTCAACCCACTGATAGCATTATTCAATACCGGGCCATTTCGCCAATAGGAACTCACAAAAAATGCCTGCCATATATCTTCAATATCGTCAACATCCCTGCCTATACAAAAGTCGCCCATGTAATTATTAATGGCGGTTACCACCACTTCGGCACGTTGCGTAAAAGTGGCGCAGCCAAGGCCGTACAGTCCCGGTTCAGAGGTTTCTACTTTTACGATGACCAGGTTTGATCCTGCCGGGGCAGTACCGATAGCTTTTACGCTCCTGATAGTAACCGGGGGCATTCCGCTTTTGGCATAAAAATTTTTTGCTTTTTCTTCCTCTTTTGCCGCAGCACTTAAAGGGACACCTAACAGGCCTATCATACCTGCGGCTGATCCAACGCCGAACATTTTTAACATCGCTCTTCGATCAACCGCAGTTTTATTTGTTGATGTAATCATCTTTGAAATGGTTTATAATGGTTATTAATATTTTCGATGCTGAATTATTCATCACAGGGAATGGATTATTTATAATGTACGCTTCACCTTTTCCAGGGTAATTCTTTGCCACAGCATGTTAGATGTAAGTCCCCTGCCACCCGTAATAACAGCAATCTCGTAAGGCGGGGTTTCCTTAGTTTCTGCCCCGGCAGACAAGTGCAACTAAGGACATATAAACATCAAGCACTAAACGCGAAATCCCACTCTTAAGAGCCTGGGCTAATTCCCGTACAATAATCCCCGGATTTGTGAATAAATTTTGTTCAATTGATTGTTACTGCTAAAATAAAGTAAATGTCATTAGTTGCAAACTCCCGGGACAGCGGCCCGTTAATTATATTATGTTGTTACAGAAAGTAAAATATTGGTTCGTTTGTTTTGAATTTAGTAAGTACAGCATGGGGATTCAGATCTTTTTTGCTGCAAAGTCGGAACCACTGATTTACTGAACGTACTGTTTCCCGGCCAACAAGCCGGCAGGTTTATTTAGGCAGGTATTAAACCGTTAATTTTAATTAAATTGAGATGATCACATGGGCAACATAAATAACACAGCCATTACATAGGAACCAAATGTTGTCAGGGTACCCGGTTTTGCCTGTTGCTTATGACCAACCTGTTCCGGGTAGATCAGTAGCTATAAAAAAGTGTAAACAGATGAGCAGATTTAATAAAAAAAAGAAAGAAGAGATCGGCCTGGCGCCGGACGACCTGGTTTTTCGGGGAGACCAGAAGGAAGAAGAAGTATTGATACGGATCATTGATTTTGATGCCAACAACATGAAAGAAGATGCGTTAAAAACGATTAACGAAATCAAAGAGTACCAAGATGAAAATACCGTTACCTGGCTTAATATTGATGGTCTTCATAATACGGCGATTATGGAGGAGATCGGTTCGGTTTTCCACCTGGATAACCTGGTGATGGCCGAAGTGGTGGATACCGGGTCACGCCCTAAAATAATTGAATATGACAATTGCACACTGATCTCCATAAAAAATGCTGCAACATGATGAGTGATTCTACCGACAGTTACCGGGAAATATTGTTCGACCTAGTTGAATATTTACCACACCACCATCAGCAGCAAGCTCAACGATATCATGAAATTCCTGACCATTTTTTCCGTCATTTTCATCTCACTTACCTTCATTGCGGACATATATGGAACCAATTTTGATACCCTTCCGGAACTACACTACCAATACAGCTACTATATCATGTGGGGCAGCATGATAACGGTGGTCGTGCTGATGCTTTTCTATTTTAAAAAGAAAAAGTGGTTGTAACCGGCATCCGTACCTGCGCCGAAAAATGAAATCTTTCAACCTCATAACCAGGCAGTGAATTTGCCGATTTTTTCTTTAAATATATTATTGGCCATGCCGGCCACCTGCCCAAATTCACCTTCGGGAAAATGCCTGAGTAATTTTTTCTTATTGCCATCACCAAGATCATTTAAAATTTCTTCAACGCTTCTTTCAAGACTGCCATGTTGGTATTGATATAATGCCTTAATGTTTATAAGATTTCGCTTATGATGTTTAGAAAAATAACAAAACTGTGAGTTGATCTTTTCCGAATCGGATGAACCGAAAACAACATCATGTATGCTACCCAGTGAAGTAAACTGATCGCAATAAATAAGCGGGCAATATCTAATGTTAGTTTCTTTAGTGACGGGGAACTTGCCCCGGAATTAAACACCAACGCTATTCCAAAACCTTTGCCAGGCCACATGGTATATCTTGCCTCAAAGCGCCCGGACGAAAAAAAGCATCCTGTGTCGAAATATTCATCCTGCTCTGCCTGGCAATTGGGCCTGGGAATAAGATTGTCACCACCACGTTTTGTGCCAGGTGAACCGGGGTATGGAGCCTATGGTTGCGATTAATGATTTATAAAAAACCAAACGGCTTTACGACTGCGCCGGCACTTTCTTTCCCGGTAAGAATTTTTTTGTGAGCCATTTTCTTACAGGGATATCGTATAGTTTTAAAATCATGTAAGCAAGTGTAACGGCGCATACTAATAAAAGTAAACCCACCGGCCATGCTTCTGCAATTGTTTTATGGTTATCAATTACCCAGGCTGTAAATATGTAAATGAATGGATAATGAATAATATAAACAGGATAAGATATATTACAAACTAAATACAGCGGCTCTTTGATTATTTTATGTTTGTTCGGATAGCGAAATATGGGTTCTTGTGTTTTGGAAGTACCAAACATCGTGGAGAGAGTTTATTGTAATATTATTTTGGAATAATAAAGCGCTAAAAGAAAAATTCAACGCTAACTTGAACCACCGTCGGGAAAAGTGACTTAAAAGAATCTACCTTATTCGGGGTTTTTACTTATCCTAAACTCTTTACCAGTGCGTACAGTGGTCCAGGTTTTGCCATCATCATCAGATCGTTGTGTTTCAAATGTAATTTCGTCACCTTTCTTATTAAAAATATTTAATGTTTGCCAAAGTGCGGTACTGTGATTATGATGGTGATAAGTCCATACATTTTTTTCAATGGTAATTTCACTCGTTGAGGTAATATTTGCCCCTGGTTCATCTGTTTCATAATAAGTAAAAACTTTTTTAGCAACGTCATAACCATAAAAACAGCTGTCCCGCATAATGCTGTTATTTTCATGCACTTCCTGTGAGCCGACAAGTTTGTTCGCCTTCCATTTACACACCGTTTTACAAAGGGTATCTTGCTTGATGTTGGCTTTGTTGTTTGCAGCAACATTAAATATTATCCAGGTACCTTCGTAAGCTTTTAATTCTTCTGCAGGTGATGAAGAGTTTGTAGTATTTTGAGCGATTGCGGGATAAACCAGAAACAATAATCCTGCAAGTGCTGCTATGTTTTTCATGCGCTTTGTTTAAAGTAAACTGTTAGTGAAGATATTTTACCAAACTAAATTCAGAAGGCCTTTGTTTTTAATTTCCGTGAGTATGTAAAGAGCGCCTTTTACAATTACCAGGGATGAAAGATAATTGTTCCAATAATTTTCATCGCCAACATTTTTACCCATTTTAAATCTCCACGTTATTGCCCCGTGTTAATTGCAGACAATAAATGGTACCATTCCGGTTTTAAAAGTACGCCGAGGTTGCTGTTACCGCCTGTTTTAAACTTACAGTACTCTTTCCGGTTGTTGCGTCAAATGGCATAGAAATAATTATCCCCTCCACCAAAGTGATCCATTCCGTTAACCATTGCTCGTGTGCTTCTTACCGGACTTGTTGTTTTATACCTGGATTTTATTCTGCTCAATGCATAAACAGGCTGCTGATTACTCTGCCCCTTTAACGGACTATCGCAACCTGCGAACTCATGTTTCTTTGCGTAAAAGCAAAATCTGGAATCATAGGAAGGATGGACATAAAAAAGCAGGAAGCATGAATAATTTTCATGGAATGGTATTAATGGTGTGTACGCAATTTAGCTTACAGGCTACGACTAATAATAAATAGCTTGCTAATGCGTGAAATTTCCCGGTTGAAATACAGGATACAGGTTTTCAAAATTTTTCTCAATCCTTAGGTATGGGTCATATCATTTATTTCGGGTACCTCCTGAAAAACGGGATAAGCAGCGCCTCTATTACCAAAATCAATTTAACTCAACCAATACTTTCTTCCTACGCAAATCTTTGCACCGACAAATGATTACTCCTTATAAACCCGGGCCAGTAGAGGAGATGTGAACCAACAAAATAATAGCGCATCCGTGCAAATAGGCTTACTTACCAAAATCTAAAACAGCATCGAATATTTGCCTGCGTATGGGATTTGGATTGTAGTATTTTCCGATAGGTAATAATCCCATATTCTGGCGATTAATTAATAAGATAACCGAGATGTCTAATGAAGGAACGACAGCGATACTGGTACCTGTAAAACCGGTATGCCCGAAAGTGCCTGCGGGGCCGGTTTTCATAAATAAATTTTCAGGATCCATCATCCAGCCAAGGCCATTTTTAAAATCATCTTCCGTTAAAAATAATTGAATGGTCTTTTTAGAAATAAATTGGGCTGAGCCTGCTTTCCCCCGGTTCCTCAGCATGTCAACCAGTGTCTGAAGGTCATCTATAGTAGCAAACAAACCGGCGTGCCCGCTGACACCTTTAAGTGCATACCAGGCGTTGCCATCATTTACTTCTCCCAGCAAGGTGTAGGTGCGCCAGCCATTCCATTGATTGGGATCTATTTCTGTAAACACATAGCCGAGCGAGGTATCATGCACCATTTTTGTTTCGTAGGGATTACCATGAGAGGTAGCGGCAAATTTTGTAAAACCCTTGTCAAGCGGGTTGTAGGTTGTATGTTGCATACCAAGCGGTATAAAAATATTTTTTTGCTCAAACTGATCTAATGGCATCCCGGAAATCTTCTCTATAATTTCGCCCAAAAGCATAAAACCCAGATCACTATACTGCCTTACTTTACCGACAGGAAATGCTAATGGCAATTCCCCGATCAATTGATAGGTTTCCTGTTTATCGGAAGCCCGGTAAAAAAGCGGGTACCATGTAATAAGGCCGGCAGTATGGGTTAAGAGGTTGCGGATGGTAATTTGTTTTTTATCACCTTGGTTAAATGCAGGTATATATTTACCTACGGGATCATCCACTTTAATAAGCCCCCTGTCAACCAGCAACATGATAGCAGTGGTGGTACCCACCACCTTGGTCAGCGAGGCAAGATCAAAAAGATCAGCTGTGGTCATTACTTCAGGATGAGCGAGCGGCTTGTTATGGTAATCGTTTCTCCGGGCATAGCCAAACGCCTTCCGGCAAAGAACCTGGTTGCCTTTTTTTATTTCAATTACAGCGCCGGGAATCTCGTTATTATTTACCTCGCTCTGTAATATGCTGTCTACCGTTTTTATGAGTTTTTCACGCTGTACCTTTTCTCCTGCCTGCTGTGCCGGTGACACCAAGGCCGAAAAAATAATAAGAAATAGCAGGGGGATAATTTTCTTGCGTATCATTTTATTTTGTGATCAAAAATACAATAAAACAACATTGCCTTCTTGCAGGTAAATCCCCGTGCTATCCGGAATTTACAGTTTTCAATGTAGGATCTATAAACTGATAAAATGTGTTGCTTTTTAAATGTATTTGGTTGCAATCTAAGTATAACAGCTCGCACAGCGGGAGATGAGGGATGGATATACTTGCGCCAATTGGATGAATGCCTACATGGGCTGGGCCTGGAAAAAAACTACCTTGTACTATCAGTGGCCAGGAGACAGGCAACGGCATAGAATAATTTTGATTTAAAATAAAAAAGTAAATTTATATTATACCAGTTTATAGTCTTTATTGGAACATTTATGCCAGTAAAAGAAAAAAAGCATTTATGGCACTACCGGATATGATAATAGTTAAAGATACCGTGGTTCCCGGGTGAGAATGGATTGGCCTAAGTTGATAACTGTGAATGCCAAAGCGTTAATGCAAAACGCCGCTTTATTAACGGCACCAGTTGAGCCCACGAACCAATTAGATATTGAGAACCCATGCACCGAAGACCTCACCATAGTTGAAAATGATACGAAAAAAGAGCGAATACATAGATTACATAAAGTCACTGGTAAAAGTAAAAAACCCATACGTAAAAATTAATGGAATGCCGATGGCTGGAAAAAAGCAAGCTCTTTTTTGAATTTGAGCAAAAGAGGCGGCAACTTGAAATGTCGCTGATGAACCCGGTTGAAAAAGAAAAAGCAGTAAAGGCTATGAAAAATTTGAATGACAAAATGGAATATTAAGCTTCTTCCATTTGTATGTAAGTAACGCCGTTTTCATCATCTTCTTCTATTGATATCATATTACATCTGGTGTCTTTATTAAACAGTATTTCCTCTTCATTTTCTCTATATACATTTTTTCCTGCAAAGGCTTTGCCGGCATCTTTTGATGTAGAAATGAAATAAGGATTTGTTATCGGCTTTTTCTTTTTTAGAGCTGATCTATGTTCTTCAATTACTAATACCGGAAGATTAGTGCCACAGTAAACCGGGCCTTTATATTGCTGGTTTTTGCACCTGGCTAAAGCATTATGCAATAGTTCCGCAATTTGGTTAATAGCTGTAACATTACCGATAGTGAAAGATTTGTAGGCACTTTTAAGAAAGAAGGTTAGAGTATTAAGACGTTCACAGGTAAAAAATAATACGCATTATTAACCTATTGTTAATAAGTCATTTTGATGTTACTAATAATTGTGCGACTTTTATAGTATGGAACTTTAGCTAAGTTGGTCTATTTATTGATTTTAGGTAGAAACAATATAAGTTTGCACCCATTTTCATAACCATTTATTTCCGCAATTAATATGACTACTACAATGCAAGATACCCAAATTGCTAACTATTTATTGGATATTAAGGCAGTCAAGATTAATGTAAAAGAACCATTCATATGGACTTCCGGGATTAAGTCTCCCATCTATTGCGACTGTCGAATAGTAAACTCGTATGTGAAAGAAAGAAACGCCGTAATATCAAAGTTTACTGATTTAATAAATGAAAGATTTTTATCACAAACAAATATAATTGGTGGGGTTGCCTCAGGGGGTATTTCTTATGGTGTTCTTGTGGCTGATAGATTAAGCCTTCCGTTTATATATGTAAGAGAAGAAAGAAAAAAGCATGGATTAAAGAAACAGATAGAAGGTGAATATGAAAATTTCGGCAATAGGGTTGTATTGATTGAAGATCATATATCCACTGGCGGAAGTAGCATGAAAGCAATTAACGCCTTAAGAGATCAACATTTAGAACTTGTATGCTTATTAAGTATAATGACATACGGTTTTAAGGAAGCTGATGATGTATTCTCAGATGCTAATGTAGTTCACGATAGTTTATGCAATTTAGATGCTATTCTTGAAGTTGCATCTGCAAGACATATTATTAACTCCCAAGATGTAGATAAAATAATTCAGTTTAGAAAATCTCATATAGACTGGCAGCCCTAATTTTGCTTTTATTTTCTGTAACTACCTGTAAAATAAAAACCTTTACATATCCCTCTCACATTCGAAGAACTAATTATAATTAAAAAGGCTGTAAATACTTCTATTAAAAATAGTAAGGTTAATAAAAAATGAAATGAAGTTTACCGATAAACCTCAAACAATATCTGCTCAAAAAGAAATTCAAATAAGAGGAACCTTTTTGTTAATGTCTTGTGATATAGAATTTTGCTTATTAAACATAATAATGTACTGAAATCCTGACCCTAATAATCATGAGCGTGGAGGTAGATTTAAGGAAATGAGAATGGCTGCAAAAATAAATAATGCGATTGCGGATATGAAGAAATACAAGCATGACTATTATTTAGAATTTAAACAATATTTTGACGGATTAGAAGACTTTAGAATAATAAGAAATGATATGTCCCATTGTAAAGGGGTTTCCGTTTCTTCTTTGGTGAGCGTTCTTTCTTGCAATTCTAAAATGGATGGCTAAAATTTTTTGTGCTCTGTGAATTTTAAACACCATAAAAAGTACTTGTCCCTTATTAGTTATTGATATCAATTTATTTTAATTTGTATGAATTTGTTGGCTTTGGATCACTACAATTTATTTGTCCTGACGTAAGGCTATATGTCTGGACATCAAATTATCCATCCTCCTGTCTATGGTATTGCACTTGCTTTGTAAAAAAGGACACCCGAAGCTGAGAAAACTGCACAACTTTTTCCATACCCGGATCCACGTGCAGGGATATCAAGGAAGTCGGGAGGATACAATATCTTTATCCTCATTCACAAATCAATTAAAGTTTATGAAAAAAAATATTAATAAAGCGGATGTTCTTGCGACCTGCTTACAAAAACAGGAAGAATTAATTGAAAGTTTTGAAAACAGGGTTAATGAATCGAAGGCCGACACTATCTCCCGTAATCATTCGGCAAGCCAAAGCGAAGACCGTACGGCAGGTAAAATGGAATTGCTGAATACCTACAGGAATGAACTGGCTTTTGCCAAATCCGAAATGGGCTTCCTGAGATCTTTAGATGCTACTATGAAACATACAAGGGTTGAGCCCGGAGCTATGGTTATCACCAAACAGCTGAATTTTTTTATCGGTGTCTCAAGTGAGAAAATCGAGGTGAATGGTGAGGAGGTATTCGGTATCTCAACCAACGCGCCTATCTATAAAATGATGGAGGGCATGGGGAAAGACGATAAGTTTCAGTTCAATAAAATAGAATATATAATTGAAGCTGTGTATTAAATTCTCCGCCAGTGCCGGTGTTCTACTTTTGCACCTTTCAAATGTCAAGACCTGTAATCTCCAGCCTGGCCTGCCTGTCCGGCAGGCAACATGTTTTTCTCAGGCAGCCCTAAACTTTATGATTCTCTTTTCAATACCTGTTTAATCCCGATCATGCTTATTTTCTTGAATAGCTAACGCACAAACCCAGGGCTACCAGGCTTGCGTCAACGAAATTGCTTTTATACCTGCACGAATTTGGGGATGAACAAAACCTGGCTTTTGTTGTTTTATATACTAATTGCATTTTTAAATGATATAAATAAAATTATGAAAGCAACCTGGAACAATATTGTTTTGGCTGAAAGTAACGACACCATTGTGGTTGAAGGGAACCATTATTTTCCGCCTGAAGCATTACACAAAGAGTATTTCAAAAGCTCTGACAAACATACTACCTGCCCATGGAAAGGCGAAGCTTCTTACTATACCCTCCAGGCAGACGGCCAGGAAAATTCCGATGCAGCATGGTATTACCCCGCTCCTAAAG
>JBDTOV010000110.1:0-17282 GCA_039933035.1 Ginsengibacter sp.
TTCATCCAGCTTTCCTTGTTGATACTGTTAATTGAAAACACTTTTATTTTCCCTGCATCAATGTGAGGAGCCAGGCTATCTATCATTTGAAACCGCTCGTATTCGAGGTAATCTGCGCCTGCTGTCGGCACCAGTAACAGGGCAAAGCCATAATCGCCATAGGTTACAACAGGCATGTCTTTATCCAGTGATGGGCTGTGCCACGAAGTGATTTCTCTTTTCATAAAAATGTTTTAATTAGGTGGCACAAAATAAACAATAAAAAGGAAAATGGAATTTGGGGAATGGTTTGAGATCTTCGGACTATAATTCATTTTAATCCCAATCTCTCAAGTAGTACCTCTTTTCTTGCTTTGGAAACCATTAGCTTTTCGTTGGTGTTCATAACTACATAGCCGCCATCAGTTTTAATGTAGTGGGTAACGGCATTTATATTTACAATCGTGGAATGGTGGATGCGTATGAAAATTTCATGTGGCAACATTTCTTCTATATCACCCAAGGCTCTTGACACCAGGAATTTTTTCCCGCCGGTGAGGTAAATATTTGTATAAGCGCCCTCAGCGTGGCAGTACTGGATGTTTTCGGCAGCTATAAATTCATAGCCTTCGCGCTTGGGAAATGCGATTTTCTGCTGCTGTGCCGGCTGTTTTATATTATGCAACAAGTTTTCAATATTTACAGCACCTTCTGATGCGAGAATTTTTTCCTCAGCTTTTTTTACCGCAACTTGAAGGTCGCTTGCATCTATGGGTTTAAGTAAATAATCGACTGCGCTTATTCGAAAAGCCTTTGCCGCAAATTTATCATGTGCTGTGGTGAAAATGATGCAAAAATCAATGTGGTCCAATATTTCAAGCAACTCGAAACCATTCATCCATGGCATTTCTACATCCAGAAAGACAAGACGGGGTTTTAATTTTTTTATGGCCAGTACGCCCTCTTTTGCAGAAGTAAGGGCGGCACATACTTCCACATTCCCGCAATATTTTTCCAGGTCGGTTTTGAGTGCATCTACACAATGCTGCTCGTCATCTATAATAATGGCCTTTATCATTTTATAGCTCACCAATAATCTTATCGGATGTCTTTTTAAAAGTAAGAACTCTTTTTTCCAATTCAAAATTCTATATGATAAATGATGGTTTTGATTTAATAACCCATGCAAGTCGTTTAATAAGCTGTTATTAGCAATAATTTATTTAATTTAAATGAATTATTTAAATTAATATGTACGGAACTGCTTCAATTTTTATCACCTATCTTATGTTATTCATTTCGTGTTCATCTCCTACAATAGTAAGACAAAAAACTGTTGGCGGCAATGACAAAGATGAACCACAATCAATGTGCCTGACAAAAGATGGGGGGTTTATCATTGCCGGGAATTCTTTTTCTCAGATAAGCGGTGAAAAGCTGGTAGATAACCGGGGATTTATTTACAGCGATTTCTGGATAATAAAATTCAGCGCAAATGCAGAAATACAATGGCAAAAAACAATTGGTGGCGATAATTTGGAATTTGCAAGATCTATCTCACTGACATATGATGGCGGTTATATTGTTGCGGGAGAATCTGAATCGGATAGTTCAGGAGATAAAACACAAAACGATCGGGGCAGTGCCGATATATGGGTTGTAAAACTTGATAGCATTGGTGACATTCAGTGGGATAAAACTATCGGAGGAAGCGGGAGTGATGTTTGTACAAGCATCAGGCAAACGCAAGATGGTGGTTACATTATCGGAGCAGCATCCAATTCAAATAATTCAGGAGAAAAAACAGAAAATAGTCGTGGCGATTTTGATATATGGGTTATAAAACTTGACAGTACAGGCAAGGTTGAATGGGATAAAACACTAGGCGGAAACAAGTTTGAATATTGTGGTGGTATGGAACTGACAGATGATAACTGCGTTGTTTTGTGTGGGAATACCGCTTCAGACAGCTTTACCGAAAAGCCTGAAAAGAAATATGGAAAAATAGCTGATCCCTGGATTGTAAAACTCGATATGAAAGGAAATATCCGATGGCATAAAATTTTTGGAGGCAATGTTGATGGTATGTTTCTGGGCATAAGCAGAACCAATGATAATGGATTTATTTTATCGGCTTTTTCCAATTCGGATAAGGGATATGAAAAATCGGAAAATTCTAAAGGGAGTGTAGATATTTGGGTAGTAAGAATCGATAGTAAAGGAAATAAAATGTGGGATAAAACAATTGGTGGTAATGGTGATGATAGTAATCCGTGGTGTGCAAAGCAAACAATGGATGGAGGCTATATAGTTGGCGCTAGGTCAAATTCGGGTATATCAGGCGATAAAACGGATAGCTGCCGTGGTAATTATGATTTCTGGATAGTTAAACTGAATAGTAAAGGTAACGTTCAATGGGACAAAACTATTGGTGGTAATGATTATGAAGAATTGAAAGGACTCGCAGAAATTAAAAAAAATAATTTTATTATTACAGGAACTTCAAACTCTGGTAAGAACGGTGATAAAACAGATAGTTCCAGGGGTGCCGCAGATTATTGGATCATGTATTTAAATAAGTGAAAATTTGTTATTAATATTCATCAAAGCTTAGAATAATATTAGTTCCGCAGGGTTTACTGTTGTCATCTTTCTTATCATTTATTTCCACGCTTGCAGTACGTTCATTCAATAAATTATCAAGGTCAAGCCGTGCCTGCGTTAAGCGTTCTCCTTTAGATTCATGTGCTAAAGATTCAACCAGGAATTTATTTTGCTTCGATATTTCCCTCCCTATTCCGTTATCATCTATTATACAGCGTATCTTATGATCAGTTCTATCAAGCGTTACAGCAACACTGCCGCCATCTTCTTTAGGCATAATACCATGCCAGATGGCATTTTCGATAAAAGGCTGAATGATAAGTGCAGGTACTTTGATAGATTTAAGATCAAGCGTTTCATCAATTTTAAATGTATAACTGAACTTATTGCCAAAACGCATACTTTCTAATTGCATATATAAACGACAGGTTTCTATTTCATCAAATAAACTGATTTCTCTTTTATCAGAGTTTTGAAAAACTGTACGAATGAGTTTTGAAAAAGTTGTTAGATATGTTATCGCTTTCTCCTGTTCATTTTTTTGAATAAGTGATTTGATAGAATTCATGCAGTTAAAAATAAAATGCGGGTTCATTTGCGCTCGAAGGGCTTTTGCTTCCAACTCAAGCAATTCCTTTTCATATATACTTTTTAATTGCTCCTGTTGTCTTATTGATTTAATGCGCCAGCGTATAAATAAATAAATTGTTGCACCAAGAGCGAGAATAGCTAAAATTTTAAACAAGACATTTTGCCACCATGCAGGTATAACGCTAATTGAAAGATTTACACTTTTATCGCTCCAACTTGCATTATCATTTTTTACCTCTGCGTGAAATGTATAATTTCCTGGCCTTAAATCATTATAAGAAGTAGTACGGTTTAATGCGCTTACATACACCCAGTCTTTATCTACTCCATCTAATTTATAACGGTATTCAAGTCTTTCTGGCTGTTCAAATTCTGTGGAAGAAAAGGTAAATGTGATAAAGTTTTTATCATGCGGCAGGCTTAATGCCTGAAGGTATTGAGGTAACGTATCTATTTGAAAAGACTGATTAAAAAGCTGGACAGAAGATAAATAGCATTTCCTGTTTGGGTTGAGCCTGCCAATTACGGAAGGCAAGGGGATGTATTGAATATAATTTCCTGTGCCTGTGAATAGAAAATTATTGGCGACATTTATCCCTGAATTTAAATAAGATAAAAGGCCGTCATTTAAGGTGAGCTTATATTTTTTATTGTTCTTGTAGTCATACAGCAATATACCATCATGGCATAACCTGCACATTAAATTTTTCCCTTCGGCATTGCACATTTGGCCGGAGAAAGTTGATGCTGTTTCATTCGCGTCTATGCGCTTTACTAAATTACAATTTACTGGTTCATAAATTGCTAAATCGTTGTAATCTCCAATCCAAAGCCGGTCGCTGTCGTCTACCGCATAAGGGAAAAGATGATTTGAACTTGGGGGATTTATTAGTGATGGACGTGATATTCGCCTTGCCTTAAGTGTTTCAATATTATACTGCATAACCGCATAAATGTATCCGAAGAAAGATTTTCTGAAGTAGCCCCAATAAGTGTTCTTCCCTTCTTTATCTATTGCCAAAAAATCCAAGCGCCGGATCTTCCGGTAGTTGTCATTGCTGTTATCATTCACCATTTCTTTTGGTAGTGCTATTGAATCGTAATCCATTTGTTTAAGATTGATGCGGTATATAGCCCTGTAAGCATCGTTTGATGGCTGCAGGTATATATAATCACCCCTGAACTGGAGATTCTGGAACTGATGTTCCCGGAATGAAAATTTAGGATACAATTTATTTGATGGAACGAGTTTTTGAGATGTTTCATCGTAAATATATAAAGCAGTGCCACATACCCAAAGCCTGTCTTCCCGGTCTATTCCAAGGTCATAAATGTTGGTTTGTGCAAATTCTTTTTTCCCGGAGGCTATTGGAATTGATTTTAAGAAATTAAGGTTGCTGTCCAAAACAAAAATGCCATTACTTTTTTCAAAAGCTGCATAATAAAATCTCTTTTTGCTGTCCCAGACAATATTTTTAAAAAAATTTTCATTCTTGTTTTCATAGGCGTAATCGTAAACTGCAACTGTTGAAAATTTATCCTGTGCGGAGTGTGCAACATATAAACGGTTATAAAGCACACACCAAAAATTTCCTGCACTGTCAATTAGAAAATGGCTTATTAAAACCGCAGGCAGGTTTTGAGAACCGAAAGTTTTAAAATTATATTGATGTGTCACTGTATTAAAAATGCCGGGAAGATTGTTTTTGGTTGCTAAAAAATAATCATCCTTACTTCTCTTCTGCACCACCAGGATATCAATACCTGCCGGTTGTTGATGTTGCTGATCGGTGCTTTTATTTGTAAAAGGATACATGGTATAAATACCACTTTTTATTTCATAACATCCAAAACCCTTTTCCGGAACTGTAAACCACAACGTATCTGTGTTGGCCATATCGATGTGTGTAATATGCAAATCCACAGCAGAAGAATCTGAAGGGTTGCTGCACCGGAAATTTCTTTTTATTTCTTTCGTTGTTTTATTGAAAGAATAGATACCATTTTCTGTTCCAAGCCACAATTGGTTTTTATTACTTATATCCTTTTTAATTGTGTAAACAGTATTTTTCCCTGAATATTCCCCCCGTAAATAATAGGTATTGGTTTTCATAGTCCTCATATTAAACTGCGAAAATCCAACATACTGCATAGCGACCCATATTAATTCATCATCGACAAACAATTCAGAATAATCAGTTTCCTGGCCCATTATTCTCAGATCTTCACCCTTAATGCCAATATCCACTTCATTTACTTTCCCTGTATTTACATCCAAGTAATCAACCATGTGTGGCGACTCCATAACAAGTAAGTTGCCTTTGTTATCTGTATAAGTTTTTAAGATATTATTAGTCCTTAAAGTAGAGGGATCGCTATCATTATGCTGATATGCTTTTACTTCATTTCCATCAAAAGACAATAGCCCGTTGTCAGTACTAAGCCAAAGTTTGCCATCGGTGCCTGTATTGATATGCCTGATATTATATTGTTGTAAGCTTGGATTATTTATGGGTTGAAGTAGTAGTGAATTTTTTTGTGAAAATGTATTTAGGTAAGGTGTCAGCAGGTAAAAAAAAGCTCTTATAGTTTTATAATATTTCAAAACCCTTTTCTTTCTTCTAATTTAATAATTTTTTCATTCAATATCAATTCACCAACAATATTCTTTTTTGAAATTACAACCGTTGTATTTGAGATTATAGCCTCATTTGGTAAACAGAGTATCTAAATTCATAAATAATGAAATCTGCGAATTTCAGTTTTTGTGTACGCCTAATCGATTTTTTAAAGTCAATTTATAAAGTCACAAAGTATAAATATCAACTCACACTGCTCAAATAAAGGCCAATGGTTGATTCGCTGTATAAATCGCAATACTTTAGTTAAGTAAAAAATAATAATGGCTTCTTATTTTTTAGCAATTAGTAATAACAATTCCTTCCGGGTAATTGATCTTAGTAAATACTCTTATCAAATATTCGATAAAAAACTCATTACTGGAAAAATCAATAAACAAAAAATATACTTGGCATTTATCAATTTGTAAAACACACGCTCCGGGTAGTATTTTACAAATAGATGAAAAAATCTCAAAAAAGGAAACGGATACCTGGCAAGTAACAGATGCTTATTTGATAAAGGATCTCCTTCCTAACGATTATTTAAAACACACATTTTTGAAAACCACCTGAAGTTCTGTGCTTTTGCATATGAGGTAGCCATTATTTGATCTGAAAATTGTATTTGTACTAATAATAATTAAAATTTCAAAAATGAAAAAGTCACTACTATCTAAAAGCCTTTTAACTACTTGCAAGACTTGCTGTCTATTTGCAGCCTTTCTTACAACTATTGCTATTTTCACTGGTTGCAAAAAAGATTCCTCACCCTCTTGTAAAGACCTGGATCACACAAACGGAAAAAATAAAAGCGTCGTGGTACACCAGGGACAATCTATACAAGATGCCATTGATGCTGCTGCACCGGGTACTACTATTTATATCGAGCCAGGTATTTACACCGGTGAGATAGAAGTAACCAAAGCGGGAATTCAATTAATCGGGAAGACGTGTTTCGCATTTGAAAAAATCATTATTCAAAATAGCGGAAATGAAGATTGCGGCATTATGGTTCACAAAGGCGGAGATGGATTTGTTTTAAAGAATGTTACGGTCCGGAATTTTGGAGAAAACGGCGTTTATCTCGAATATGTTGACAACTTTTTATTGTCGAACGTAACTGCCATTAACAATACTGAATACGGACTGTACCCTGTCCATTGCAAAAATGGAGTTATTGAATATTGCACAGCAAGTGGAAGCGCAGATACCGGTATTTACGTGGGACAATCCGAAAATGTAGTAATGCAATACAATACTGCCTTTGCAAATGTAAATGGCCTGGAAATTGAAAATTGTAGTAATACAGCAGCATATAAAAATCATTCTTATGACAATGTTGCCGGAATACTGGTAGTACTTTTACCGGGGCTTTCAGTTAAAGCGTCCTCTGATATTGTAGTTGCGGAAAACAATTTTGAAAATAACAATCACGTAAATTTTGGAGATCCATCTGGCGGCTTCGAAGCCCTGGTGCCTTCCGGTACGGGCATTCTTAATGTGGGTTGCGACAAGGTAACCATAAAAAATAATAAGATCAGTAATAACAAATTTACAGGTATAGCAACTGTAAGCGACCTCGTTTTGGGCGCACTGGCAGGTCTTCCTCCGGAAGCGTTTGCCGATATTGATCCTTTCCCTGATAATTCAAAAATTACCGATAATGTATTGGTAAATAACGGCACCGCACCACCTGCAGGATTGCCATTACCCGGTGTTGATTTATTATGGGATGGCAGCGGTACCAATAATTGCTGGAAGAATAATTCATTCACCAGCAGCTATCCTTCACCGTTACCTACTTGTAATTAATAATAAGGAAGAAGCGTCATAAAAGCCTTCATTCGGGTTTCGTTTATTCTTTACTAATAGCCCGCATAAATATTAAATAACCGGTCATTCAAAACAATTATAAAAGATGAAAAATTTTATTGGGCTTTTTTTTCTGATCGGAACGGTTGGGTGCTTTCAGCATTATTACAAGGCTGTTCAACCAAAAGCGGTCACAGCATTTGACAAAGCATCTGTGATAGACAGTTTAAATATCCAAAACCGGTATCTCGTCTTGCGCAGCGGGAGCCAGGCTTATTATATTAAAAACATTTCACTTAACGCTGATAAAGCAGTCTTTCTTTGCACCTTAGATACATTGCCTTCTTACCACGAGCTGTATCTCAATAAAGGGAGAAATGGCAGATTAAGATATAAACCGCGGCTAGATTTACCAGTGCTTAGTGAGGTACATATATTCATTAAACCGGATACTTCTGTATCTGCCGGAAACTATGTTTTACAATTAAGCAAAATTCAAAAAATAGCGATAATTGAAAAGGATAAAGCAAGAACTACTACCAGTTCTATTATAAGTGGAATTGGAATTGGTGCCGGCGTTGCTCTTGTTGTAAGTGCCATTCTTGTAGGTAGTGTTCCTACTAATATCCCCATTCCCTCCCCGCCAGATAACATCACCTGTAGCCCGCAGGTTTATACAGTTAGTAATAACGAGCTTGAATTGAATGGAACGCTCTGTAGTGGCGCCATTTACGCCTCATTACAAAGAACGGATTATTTGCCTGTAAATAAGCTTGAAAAAAATTCAGGCAAGCTGAATTTAATATTAAAAGGCGAAAAAAATGAAGAGTTAATGATGAAGGATTTGCAATTGGTACAGGTAACACACGATGCCGGGGAAAAAATACTGATTGATAAAAAAAGGCCAGGTGCTTGCTTATGAAAATCCTGTTGCACCTGAACATGCTTTTATCGGAGCCGGCAAAGATGTGGTGAGTGATATTAATGCTCCCGATGAAAAATATTATTCGTTCACCAACGAAGCTGAGACCGGCAGTAGCAATGTCGTACTTGATTTTAAAAAACCACCCGGCGCATCTTCAGGTAAGTTAATTATAAGAGGAAAAAATTCGGAATGGGCTTATTATGTATTCAGCGAATTTAAAAAGCTATATGGCAATCATTATCAGTCATTAATACTAAAAAAAGACAAGGCAAATCCGGCAAAGGTGCTGCAATGCGAAATTGACCAAAGTTTACCTTTATTAGTATCAGTGAAAGATGGTAAAGACTGGAAGTTGATTGATTACTTCTTTACTCCCGGCAATGCGGCGGCCAGGGACATGATTATGCAACTAAATCTTACCGATTTTAAAAACGAAGATCATGTACAAATCAAACTTCAAACAGCATACATGTTCTGGAATGTCGATTATACGGCTATGGATTTTTCTAACGATCAGCCTGCATCGGTTTCTTACATCATGCCATCGGAATTCTTTAAATCTGAAAATATTTCACAACAGGTTCAATTTTCAAAAGCCGACGCTTCTTACATGCATATATACGGCAGCGAGCAATTGCATTTAGCCTTCAATGTAAATGACAATGCCGACGGAACAGAGAACACTTACTTTCTTGCAGGCAACGGTTATTATCATGATAATACTACGTTTAAAGAAAAACCGCAACTTACTGAATTAAGAAAATGTTCAGGAAAAGGAGGTTTTGATAGATTTTCAAGAAGAAAATTTGAAGAAGGCTGGCTGGGCCCAAACATTTGCAAAATGATTTGAAAAAGGACTTTGAAACTTTAAAATAAAACGGATTCCAGAAAGAAATCAAGCCAACTAATTTTTCAAAAATGCAATTTACCATTCGGGATGCGATACCGGAAGATTCGGGTAAACTGATAGAACTAACTGCACTCACTCCTATGAAGGGCGCGATCGGTTTAAAGATTGACAGAAGGCCGGATTTTTTTGGGGTACTACGTTTAAGCCAGTCGTTTAATATGCTTGTTGCGGAGAATGATACACATCAAATAGTTGGTTGCTTCGCTTTAGCCCAAGGGATATTATTAATGGCGCCCATAACTTAAAAATTCCCATATGGTTAAAACCCGTTTATCTTAATTTCAACGTCCACCTGGCACATTATCAAAATCCCCGAATACCCTGGATACTCTTGCCAGGATATATACGGAAAGACACTCACCGAATTGGTTTCTTCAGAAATTATCTGCGGCTTTGGAAAGGGCCAAAATTAACAGGCGAACCCGATCCTTCGTTAAATGACATTTTTAACGAAAAAGATTGACATAATTATAATGAATAATTTTTTTCCCATACCTCTTTACTCTTTTTTCAAGACTGCTTATAAGTATGGCGGTTTTTCAGGCAGGGGGTTTTTACACGCTTTACCATGGATTGTAAAAGCAGCAGCGGTGGAACCGCTACGATGGATTGAACTTATGAGGTATAGCGGGAAAGTTGAATCGTATAAAATTGAAAAAGATCCCTTGTTCATCCTTGGTTATTACAGAAGCGGAACCACCTACCTTCAGCAAATGTTTATGCAGGATAACAGGCTCGGTTATACGTCGTTTTATCAAACAATGTTCCCGGAACTGATGCTGACTTTTGAAAGAACCATGACTCCTGTTTTGGAAAAATTAGCGCAAGCTTTTAGAACTCAGAATCATTTTCACAGAATACTATTCACGTGGCATTTTCCGGGTGAAGAAGATGTAGCCATGTTATCTTTAATGAACGCAGAGGCCGCCCAATGGGGTGTTCTTTTCCCATATAAGGCTATGGACACTTTTACAAAGTATGCTCTTTTCGAAAAAATTTCAAATGATGAACTGCAGGACTGGAAGAATAATTATTTGTACCTGGTAAAAAAAATCTCTCTCGCCAATCAACGTAAACCTTTGGTTTTAAAAAGTCCGCTTAACACTGCGCGGATAGAACAATTATTGTCACTCTTTCCTAATGCTAAATTTATATATATCTCGAGGAACCCGGTTCATGTTTATGCTTCCTGTAAAAGATTGTGGGAGATGATTAATACAAAATACGTGTTTGGAAATTACACGGCAATCAACCTGCAACAAATAATATCGGAAACTTACTCAGGTACAATGAATAGCTATATGAAAGATAAACTGTTGATTCCGCAGGGCAGATTAATAGAAATATCGTATGAAAACTTTATTAAGCGACCAGTTGAGACGTTACAACAGGTTTATGAAAAACTGGAATTGGGAGATTTTGAATATTGTAAAGATGCAATGTACTGGTATGTGCATGAACAAAAAAATTACAGAACTCTTGAACATGCACTTAATAAATATGAGCTAAACACAATACCCGATCAATTGGACCTGCACATAAAGAATTGGAAAGAAATACAACAGCGTACACTTTATGAGATGGCCACTTAGCAGGATTTTTGTCATTATTCATTCAGCTTTTAAAGCAGCCCTTAATGCCTATTGTACTGAAATTCGTTGTCCTAAGTTTTCTTTCACTCCTCCAAACCATTCATCTTTTAAAATGCTTAATACAATACTGTCTCTTCTTTTGCCGGCTTCGCGGGTCGGCATATTCTTACGAAGAATTCCGTCAACTTTACACCCAAGTGATTTCATGGCTGCAATGCTTCTCACATTATTATTGTCTGCCCGTAATTCGAATCGCTCAAACCCTATTTTCTCAAAAGCAAAAGTCAGCAATAGATATTTGCAATGTTTATTCAATCCCGTACCATGAAACCTTTTTCCGTACCAGGTATATCCTAATTGAACTGTTTCCAATTCATTTTGTATATCGTAAAACCGCGTGCTGCCGGCATATTCATTGGTCTTTTTATCAAAGACGATGAATGGATATTCCTTGCCTTCACTTTTGGCTTTAAAAGTTATGTTCATATAATGCTGCAGTCCTTCTTCGCCTTCTGCGCCCACTAAAGAATATTTCCACAGATAGGGTTCATGTAATGAAAATGGCAAAAGATGTTTATAATCATCCTGCTGTAAGGGTCGAAGGACCACACGATCATCTTCGAGGATATAATTTTTAGTACAGTCAAATTTCTCGTGCATTTTATTCAATTATTTTTGAGTGAAAATTAAAGATACAAGTGTCCTCATAATTTTTCATGGGATTATGTATTTTACTCGTAGAATACATTAACAAATGAAGTTCTTAATTGCCCCGATTCTTAGGTCGGGGGATAAAAATAAAAGGATTAAGGGCTTTAGCCACATAACTGAAAAACACAGGCTATATTTGGCTAAAGCCGAAAAATAAAAAAGGATTTTTGTCTCCGACCTAAGGGATCGGGGCTACTGTTTTACGAACTAAATACATAAGTTTAATTTTTTTAATTTTAGTGAATCATCAACAACATTTCCAAATCATTTTCATCATTATTCCAAAATAAATCAACAGATATGGCAGTAACTTATTGCGATGCAGTCAGCACGATGGACAAAAATAATGTACACAAAATTTATCATGACACCGCTTATGGATTTCCTATCGACGATGATGATGAATTATTTGGGCGGCTGATTCTTGAAATAAACCAGGCGGGCTTAAGTTGGAGTACTATTTTGAATAAGCAGGAGAGTTTCAGAAAGGCTTATAAAAATTTCAACATTAAAAAGATAGCTGCATTTAAAGAGAAAGATTTTGAAAGATTAATGAATGACGCCGGAATAATCCGTAATCGTTTGAAAATAAATGCGGCCATAGAAAATGCAAAGACACTGTTAAGTATTCAAAAAGAATACGGCTCTTTTAAAAAATGGATCAATCATCATCATCCCAAAACGAAAGATGAATGGGTAAAAGTCTTTAAAAATACTTTCAGGTTTACAGGTGGTGAAATTGTAAATGAATTTTTAATGAGCACCGGGTATTTGGCGGGCGCGCATATTGAGCGTTGCCCGGTTTATAAAAAAGTGGTAAAGGCGAAACCTGCGTTTATGAGAAGCTGATATTTCAAAAAATCGATTTTATATTTTTATGGAAATTTTTCCATTTGTGGTTGGAAATTATTCTTGTCTTAGTGAAAAATCATAACTATGAATTCAGTTAAAAATAAATCCGGCACTTTACAAAAAAAAGATCACCGCACATCACAGATTGTAGTAACTGTAGCTCCTAAAAAAATAAATGGAGTTGTAAAATATAAAAATCAAAATGCACTAGCGAAAGAATTCTTTATGTTAAAAGAAATATCAGGTTTCAACAATGAGAATTTGGCCGGGTTACTGGGTACAACGCACAGAACTATTCACAATAAAAAAAATAGTGGCGAACCTTTCGATATAGCACAAACGGAACGACTGAGAAAACTATCCCGGCTTTTTAAAGAAGGCTACGAAATTTTTAGTAACAAAAAGGAATTTAGCGAATGGCTGGGCAAACCAGCCTATGGCTTAGATTATGCGATTCCTTACGATTTACTGCAACAACCCGGCGGCCTGGATTCAGTAATGGATGAACTATACGCAATCAAATTTGGCGATACTATATGATTGTTTACAGGGTTGTACGCCACATGGTGAGAGAATTGCTTGATGGGCCAGGCAGAGATGGCAGGTGGTGCAGCAGCGGCAGAAAGGTAATGTATACATCATCGTCTGTTGCGTTAGCTTGCCTGGAAAATGTTGTAAGAAGGAGCGGTTCAGGTTTTTCCTCAGACTTTCAAACGATCTTCTACGAAATACACGATAACATAAAGATTGAAGAAGTCCCCGTTAAAACTCTTAATGAAAGTTGGCGATTACGAAATAGTTTTTCTTATTGCCAGGCTATAGGAAATAAATGGTTCGATAAAAAAGATTCCCTGGTATTAAAAGTGCCATCGGCTATTATTCCTGGTGAGTTTAATTTTGTTATTAAAGCGACTTCGCCTGGGATTGGAAGGATACAAATAAAAAGTAACAAACCCTTTATTCCTGACGAAAGAATAGAAAATATTTTACGAAGTGTGGATATAAAAAAACTAAAACAAAGCGGCGCCGGAAAATGAGAAATATGTCAACTTGAAATTGTAAATGAATTTTTAATGAGCACCGGGTATTTGGCGGGGTCGCATATTAAGCGTTGCGCGGTTTATAAAAAAATGGTAAAGGCGAAACCTGTTTTTTTCAGAAAAAATCACAAGAACCAAAATCACCATTTGTTAAGGGTGTAATATTTTTATTGTTTTTATTAGTTTTCTTCAGGGTTAGCAATTCTGCGTTGCAATAAAATTCTGGTAGCTGTAGAACGTGGGGCTTGCTTGCGGAGAAAAAAAGCTTTACATTTGGTTCGACTTACAAAAACACAAACCTTCTATCACCATCTCCTCTGATCAACCGTTTCGTTTATTTAATTTTATATATTAAGTTCCATCCTTTGAATTCCTGGTTTCGTATACCTTCCTAATGGTGTATAGAGATTTTCCTTTATTCATGTAAAACCGTATTTAAGGTTCACCTTTAAAAACATGTAACATGGAGAATATTTACTCAGCGTATGTAAGAACTGTAAACGGCGATGCATTTTATTTTGTAAAAAAATACCAGGTGTTCCCCGAATACAAAGAAGTTCCCCCCATTCTTGAACACTATGGAATGCATACCGATTTTCAGAAAGCCTGCGAAATCGCTATGATCTCCGATAGTGCAATTCAACAGCAATTAATAAATGAACTGGGCCTCAAAACGGTCCTTCCTGCTGTAATAAAAATGCCAACTCCCAAAGCGATGATATATAAATTAAGGCCCCGACATTTCACTTTGCCTGCTTTGCTAAAGTTGGGATGGCTGGGCAAAATTTCATAATGCCGGTAAGAGCCGGCGCGTGATTGGGATAAGGGTCCTGAGCCAACTTATTTCATCTCCTCCAGCTCTTTCTGCATTCTAAACATCTCATCCCTGAGCCTCGCAGCTTCCATGAAATCAAGATCCCTTGCGGCTTTCTCCATCGTGCGCTTAATTTGGCTGATTGCCTTTTCCATTTGAGGAATTGTCTTTTTAGCAACTAAATATTCTCCCTGTTCTTCTGCAGCAATGGTTACTAGATCATCAGCTGCATAAGGAGATGCGGTAGTTCCTTTTATATCCAGTACAGAAGTTTGCCCCATTATTTGTTCGATGGACTTACTAACTGTTGTAGGAGTTATGTTATGTTCAATATTATATTGAACCTGCTTCTCTCTTCGGCGTGTGGTTTCATCAATGGTTTTTTGCATGCTTTCCGTCATTTTATCTGCATAAAAAATTACGAGTCCATCAACGTTACGGGCAGCCCTGCCCGCAGTTTGCGTAAGTGATCTTTCATTGCGTAAAAACCCTTCTTTATCAGCATCCAAAATAGCCACCAACGAAACTTCGGGTAGGTCGAGACCTTCGCGTAAAAGATTTACGCCAACCAGAACATCAATTTCGCCAAGACGCAGTTCCCGCAAAATTTCTATGCGGTCCAATGTATGTACTTCACTGTGAATATATTTTGATTTAATGTTAATGCGATGCAAATACTTATCCATCTCCTCAGCCATACGCTTGGTTAAAGTTGTTACCAGCACGCGGTCTCCTTTGGTGACTCTTTTATCAATTTCATCCAACAGATCATCTATCTGGTTTACGGACGGGCGGATTTCGATTGGGGGATCTAACAGGCCGGTAGGGCGTACCACCTGCTCCACTACTATGCCGCCGGTTTTTTCCAGTTCATAATCTCCCGGAGTTGCACTTACATAAATGGTTTGATTGAGCATGCTTTCAAACTCATTAAAGTTCAGCGGCCGGTTGTCCAGCGCTGAGGGTAGACGAAAACCATAGTCTACCAAAATCAATTTTCTTGAGCGGTCGCCTCCATACATGCCACTTACCTGTGGAATGGTCTGGTGGCTTTCATCTATTACGCATAAAAAATCATTAGGGAAATAATCCAGTAAACAAAATGGCCTGGTGCCGGGGTCCCTCCTGTCAAAAAACCTTGAATAGTTTTCAACGCCATTACAATAGCCTAATTCCCGGATCATTTCAACATCATAATTCACCCGCTCAGAGATTCTTTGGGCTTCAATATATTTCCCGGTGCTTTTAAAATACTCGGTTTGTCGTGCTGCTTCATCCTGTATTTCATATAATATCTGTTGCAACTTATCTTTTGGTGCTATATACAAATTTGCGGGAAAGATAGCCGCATCATCAACTTTCATAATTCTTTTGCCGGTATTGAGTTCCAGCGTTTCAATACTTTCTATTTCATCTCCAAAAAATGTAATACGATACCCGTTATCCATGTAAGGAAGGTTGATATCAACCGTATCTCCTTTCACCCTGAAAGTGCCTCTTGCAAAATCCCCTTGTGTTCGCGAATACAAACCATTTACCAATGAATGTAAAAATCCCTGCCGGCTGATAGTTTGTCCTTCCTTAATCCTGACTACACCCTCAGCAAAGTCTTTTGGGTTACCGATACCATAAATGCAGCTAACACTTGCCACAACAATGATGTCTCTTCTGCCGGTTAATAGTTGCGATGTCGCCGCTAATCTTAATTTATCCAGTTCTTCATTGATGCTTAAATCTTTTTCAATGTACGTATCACTAACAGGCATATACGCTTCCGGCTGATAGTAATCATAATAGGAAACAAAATATCCTACAGAATTGTCGGGAAAAAATTGCCGGAACTCACCATACAACTGTGCTACAAGCGTTTTATTATGGGTAAGGACCAGGGTAGGTTTTTGTACATTTTGAATTACATTGGCCATGGTAAAAGTTTTACCACTACCGGTTACACCTAATAAAGTCTGGTATTTTTCACCTTCCAAAATTCCTTTTGTAAGTTGTTCGATAGCTTCCGGCTGATCGCCTGCGGGTTGATATAAAGAGTTAAGTTGAAATGGCATAGGGATATGCAATTTACAAACGAAAAATGATTCCGATAACTATCGGGAAAATTTATGAAAATAGGGATTATTTTATACGCACAGAAACTAAGCCACCCTTTCCAAATACCCTGAATAATCCTCAACAACTATCGGATAATCTTCATTCATTAAACCAGAAGTGCTCGCAGTGCCCCGTTATATTACGCCCATTCATTTAATTCTTTCGTTTATTATCGTGCCCAACAAAAGTAATGCGCTTTTTACGCAAAATTTTTCTTAGGTGGCACATAATTTCATGTATGGTTAATACCAAAAATAAAAAAACATAACCCATTTCCTATTTATCGTCCAGGGTAACTTCATGTAAATAATCCGCAAGTTTCATAATTGCTTTAGCATCAACGGCAATCTGTTCCTGTGCTTCCTTCCATTTTCTTTGTTCAATGGCTTCTCTAATACCCGGCATTGTTTTAACACCATAACCCGTATAAAATCCAGGTGCATAAATAGTGTGCCTATACCAACTGCGGCGCGGCAGACCTGTTTCATTCAATAATTGTTGCTCGGCATGATACAGCGATTCATTAAATGTTTGGCTTACATTATTTGCTTTTATTTTATTGTCAAAAATTACCTGCAAAATATCCGTATTTTTTTTCAGTTGTTCTAGTGCATTTTGCAGTGGCGAGAAATCAAGATAGGGAACATCCGGCTTTGCTACAGGGATCACGTATTTTTTTGTTGGATCTTCTCCAGCCTGGTAGCTCCCGGCATGAATGACCTCGT
>JBDTOV010000111.1:0-17091 GCA_039933035.1 Ginsengibacter sp.
ACACAGCAACACCACCGCTTAATTTAGCAAGACGTTCCTGTAATTTTTCTTTATCGTAGTCAGATGTTGTTGTTTCAATCTGGGCTTTTATCTGGTTTACGCGGGCAGTGATGTCTTTCTTATCTCCTTTACCACCAACGATTGTTGTATTGTCTTTATCAATAGTAACAGAAGCGGCTTCCCCAAGATAAGTAAGATCGGCGTTCTCCAATTTGTAACCTTGTTCTTCGCTGATAACAGTACCCTTTGTAAGCACAGCCAGGTCCTGCAGCATTTCTTTTCTGCGGTCACCAAAGCCTGGAGCTTTTACAGCGGCAACTTTCAACGTACCACGTAATTTATTTACTACCAATGTTGCCAATGCTTCACCTTCCAGGTCTTCTGAAATGATTAAAAGCGGGCGGCTGCTTTGTGCTACTTTTTCAAGTATGTGCAGGATGTCCTTCATGGTAGATATCTTCTTATCATATATCAATATGTAAGGATTCTGCAACTCAGCTTCCATCTTTTCGCTGTTGGTAACAAAATATGCTGAACTGTAGCCACGGTCAAACTGCATACCTTCTACTACTTCAACAGTAGTATCGGTTCCTTTTGCTTCTTCAACTGTAATAACACCTTCTTTGCCAACTTTCTTCATAGCTTCAGCTATAAGCTTACCTATTGACTCATCGTTATTGGCAGAAATAGACGCTACCTGCTCTATCTTATCGTGATTATCGCCAACTGCTTCTGATTGCTTTTTTAGGTGGTTGACAACAGCTATTACTGCTTTGTCAATACCGCGTTTCAAATCCATTGGATTTGCGCCGGCAGCCACATTCTTTAATCCTTCGCTTATGATGGATTGAGCAAGAACAGTAGCCGTAGTAGTACCATCACCTGCGATATCCGCAGTTTTAGAAGCTACTTCTTTTACCATTTGTGCACCCATATTTTCAATAGGATCTTCCAGTTCAATTTCTTTTGCAACCGTTACACCATCTTTGGTTACGCTTGGTGCGCCAAATTTCTTTTCAATAACAACGTTACGGCCTTTTGGCCCAAGGGTTACTTTTACGGCATTCGCCAAAGTATCCACGCCCTTCTTCATTTTATTGCGGGCTTCAATTTCAAAAAATATTTGTTTTGACATATTCTTAATAATTAAGGTTTTAAATAAGGTTTATTTAACTTTCATTAAAATATCTGAAGCTCTCATAATTAAATAGTCAGCTCCTTCTATTGTAATTTCTGTACCGCCGTACTTACCATACATTACCGTATCGCCAGCTTTTATTTGCAGCGGTATCAGGTTGCCGGTTTGCTCAGCGTATTTTCCTTTGCCGACAGCTACAACTGTTCCCTTTTGGGGTTTTTCTTTTGCAGTGTCAGGGATTATAATACCGCCTGCAGTTTTTTCTTCTGCTGCATTAGGTTTTACCAGAACTCTGTCATCAAAGAGTTCAAAATTTTCGTTTGCCATAATAGTAAAATTTTTTTTGATTTTGTTATTGGGTTGCAAATGTACACGAATAATTGTACCAAAGATGGGAATCAGTTTTGTTGTCATATCTATAACAAGGCGTGGCAGAAAATGAAACGTAGAATCAGCCAAAATTTCATAGGCCATGGCAAAAGGCTTCTAAACAGAAGCCTAAGATGAATATGGGGCTATCGGCAATAGTGCCATTACCAGCGATAGTTTGGGCTGTGCGCTGCAAGTACGCTCCACCTTTGGCGGATGCGGGCTTTCCGCTTCCATCCCGCAGCCCGTCAGCAATAAACTATTAATTGAGCAAGGGTGCCGGCTTACCGGGTTTAACACGGTACTGTCACTAACAGGTTATTATTCATTCAATTTTCCAGTCCTTATACAATTGACTGACCTGGTCGCCGGCGAGGCGGGGAGTTTCGTAATCCCCTTTTTCCCTTTTTTGGCGGAAAGCTTCATACAGGGTAACGGCGCAGGCCACGGAAATGTTTAGTGATTTGATTATACCAACCTGGGGAATAATAAAGTCGCCATCAGAAAAACGCCTGATGTCATCACTGACACCAAAAGTCTCATTTCCAAAAACAAGGGCTACAGATTCTGCAAGGTTAAGGTCATATAAGTCAGCAGATCCGGGACCGAGATAGCTGGTATATATTTTTTCATAACGCTTTCTTATTTCGTGGAAACATTCCTCCGCATTGGTAAACTGGTGCACACTGAGCCATTCAGTGGCAGTTGACGAACTTTTGTATCCCCATTTTTTATGAGGAGGAATCTTGTTGTTTAAGATATATACATCCTGGATGCCTACCGCATCACAGGTACGCATAACCGCGGAAACATTGTGTGGATCAAATACGTTTTCCAGAACCACTGTCAGGTCAGGTTGCCTCTTGCTGAGTACCGTAGTAAGGCGCTTGTGTCGTTCCGGTGTCATATAATGCCGAAAGGTAGAAAATCAAAATGATTTTATAATATTTTAGCGGCAGGTAGCCTCATATCTTTCAGTCAGCACAACAATAACATTCATCTATTCATTAATTTTTTAGACGGTATTGGCTATTGTATTTTCCTTTTTAAATAATCACAATGCTCAAAAATATTCGCGCCCTGGTATGGTATTTCTCACCATGTGCTCCCGCAACACCAACTAAAAATTCACTGACAAAACCTGGTATAGTTGCTGCCAAACGGTATATACTTTTAAAACTTTCGGCTGATTATCCAATCAATGGCCTTGCTTGTAAAAATATCAATGCCATATCCTTCAGAGGATTTGTTCCCAATTTCTGTATTTCTGATAAATGCATTTTCCATGTAACCATTGGATTTATAATAAGGTCCGCATGCACCATCGTTAAAAATAAAATTATCAAACCCTGCCTCGCCGGGGTTGTATGCAACGCCCAATTGATAATTAAGTTTCAATTGATTATAAACAGGGACGGATAAACTGAGTGTAGACTTTAATTCCTCCACAATTTTTTTGTTATGTAAATCTATTTGGGATTTTCTTTATGTAGCGAAGCGGATATATTATGATTTTTAGAAGTTTTTGTAATAATAGGTTGGTACCATATAAATAACTTCCCGTACCTTACAAAGGCCCAAAGTAAATATCGTTAATAAAGAATTAAAATCATAAAAGCGAATTCAATCTTTTTTATGTGGTCTTATTGAATTCTTCCACTTTATTTATTACCCTATTTATTTAATAACACTTATCAATTGTTTTATTACGTGCGCGGTGTTTTTGGCATTATGAGATTCGTTGCAATAAACCTATTTTAAAACAATCCGATTTTGACTATACAACAAAGAGATAGCATAAAACAAATCGATGAGTTGATTATTGCCAACCAAGAACTATCCTTTCAAAATGATGAAAAAGAAAAAAAACTGGCGGCGTTAATCATTGCAAACAGTGATCTTAAAAAAGCCGGAGAAAAAATCATCAAGACCAAGCGTCTTTATCTTATCATTAGCCAGGTTAATCAACTGATTGTGCATACGACTGATGAGCAAACACTTTTTAAAGAAATATGCAATCTTTCTATTGAACTAGGTAAATTCAGCATGTCGTGGATAGGAATTGTAAATGAAAAAACAAAAAAAATAATCCCTGTGGCACATTGCGGCAAGGAACATGGTTATCTTTCTGAAATAAAAGCTATTTCCGTTGATGCTATACCTGCGGGAATGGGGCCTTCTGGTATAGCTTTTCGTGAAGGAAAACATAGTGTTTGTAACGATATTGAAAACAACCCGGAGATGGCTCCATGGAAAACAGAAGCATTGATTCGCGGTTATTCTTCTTCTATTGCTTTGCCTATTAAAAAAAAAGGAAAAGTAATGGGTATATTTTCTTTGTACGCTCCCGTACCCAACTTTTTTGATGAAAGGGAAATAGCTTTACTTGATGTAATAGCGGGAGATATTTCTTTCGGTCTTGACTATTTTGAAAATGAAAAACAGCGTATTATAACGGAGAAAGAATTAACGGAAAAAGAATTCTTCCTCAGGGAATCGCAAAAAGTTGGTAAAATTGGTTCTTATAAAACAAATTTCATAACAGGATATTGGAAATCTTCAGAAACACTTGACAACATATTCGGCATCGATCAAAATTATGACAGGAGTATAGCGGGGTGGATGAATATTATCCATCCGGACGATCAGCAAAAAATGGATGAGTACCTCCGTTTGGAAGTGATCGGCATACAAAAACCATTTGACAAGGAGTACAGAATCGTAAGAATTAATGACAACCAAACCAGGTGGGTGCATGGGCAGGGTGATGTAAAATTTGATAATACCGGCAATGTCACAGAACTGATTGGAACCATCCAGGATATCACCGAACGAATTAAAGCAGAAGAAAAGTTGAAAGAAACTGCTAACCGGCTTTCTATCGCAGCAGAGATTGCTAAATTAGGGTATTGGGAACTCGATTTAACAAACGGCATTTTTACCTTTACAGATCAGTTTTATGCCATTTTTAAAACTACCGCGGAAATAGTTGGCGGCTATACTATGACCCCGGATCGGTATAGTGAACTTTTTATTTTTCCGGCAGACAGGGCATTGGTAAGTGTAGAGATAGAGAGATTTATTCGATCGGTTAATCAAGATAATCACCATAAACTGGAGCACCGTATAAATTATGCAACCGGTGAATTTGGTTATATATCTGTCAATTTATTTACTTCCAAAGATGCTGAAGGCCGCACCGTCAAAACCTTTGGCATATCTCAGGACATCACCGATCTTAAAAAAGCAGAATTACTTTTAGAACAGTTAAACAAAAATCTTGAACAAAAAGCTCTTGAACTCGAAGCTTCCAATAATGAGTTGGAACAGTTTGCATACGTGGCCAGCCACGATTTACAGGAACCCTTGCGCATGGTAAGCAGTTTCTTGCAGTTATTGGAAAAACGAATAGCAGGGCAATTGGATGAAACCACTAAAAAATATATTGATTTTGCCGTTGACGGCGCTGACAGAATGAAGAGACTGATCCAGGATTTGCTGGAGTTTTCCCGTGCAGGTATCCGTAAGGAGCCTTTTACCCAAGTGGATTGCAATGAAGTGCTCAATACCGTCTCCAAATTTTATGAACTGGCCATTCACGAGACGGGGGCTATGCTGCATATAAAATCCCTCCCGGTAATTAAAGGAGACCCAACACAGGTTCAGCAGCTTTTCCAAAATCTTGTAGGTAATGCACTAAAATACTGCAAGGTCCGACCGCCCGAAATTGAAGTGGGGTATGAAAACAAAAATAATTACTGGCAGTTTTACGTAAAAGACAATGGAATAGGCATAGATCCAAAATTTTTTGATAAGATTTTCATCATGTTTCAACGGCTCCATAACAGAATAGAATATAGCGGCACCGGAATTGGGCTATCCATTTGCAAAAAAATTGTGGCATTGCATGGAGGTAGTATTTGGGTGGAATCCGGGGTAGGAAAAGGAAGTACATTTTATTTCACAATAGCAAAATAGCAAAATATGAAAAAGAGATGAAAATTTTACTGGTTGAAGACAACGAAGGTGATATATTTCTAACCTTAGAAGCCTTGAAAGATTCTACAATCTCTTATGGCATTCATATTGTGAAAGATGGTGAGCAAGCATTGCAATTTTTAAGAAAAGAGGGACAATTTAAGGAAGCCGAAACACCCAACTTAATATTCCTCGACCTCAATCTGCCTAAAATAGATGGCATGGAGGTTTTGACAGAAATAAAAAGAGATCTCATCTTAAAAACCATACCGGTAGTAATGCTAAGCACGTCCAATTCAGAAAAGGATGTTACGGCGTCATATCGTAATCACGCCTATTGCTATATCACCAAACCGGTTGATGTTCAAATATTAGAAGAAGTTGTACAAAAAATAAAAAATGCCTGATGAATACAATTGCAATTGCACCAACACCAGAAGCTACGGGTAAAGGGACAAATCCCTTGTATTTACTGGTAGTGGAAGACAACCCCGGGGATTATTTTTTGCTGATGGAATACCTGCAATCAACCCATATAAGGGTCGCGAAGACTTTTCATGCTGAGAGAATGGCAGATGTTCCTGGCTTCATCAGGAATAATCATATTGACTTAGTTCTCCTTGATCTTACCCTTCCGGATAGCAAGTCGATTGACTCGGTTATTACAATAGACCGACTTTTGCCCAAAACACCCATTGTAGTTTTCTCCGGTGTATCCTCCACTGATATTGCTATGGAGTCCATATCTCTCGGAGCACAGGATTACCTGATAAAAGGCGAGTTTGATGAAAAGCTATTAGCCAAATCTATTCAATACAGTATTGAAAGAAAAAAAACACTGGAGAATTTACGCGAGAGCAATGAGCGGTACGAGTTTGTAAACAAAGCTACCCTTGATACTATTTGGGAATGGGATTTTATTACCAAAAAAGGCATTTGGGGAGCCGGACTCGTAAAAATATTTGGGTACCCGGAAGAAGACCTCCAATATGAGAATGAATGGATTAAAAAATATATCCACCCCGAAGACCTTGATCGGGTAGGCAAGAATATGCAATATCATATCTCGAACGGCTTAAAGAACTGGCAGGATGAATACCGTTTCCTCTGTGCAGATAATTCTTACAAATATGTATATGATCGCGGTTTTATAATATTTGATACCAAACGACTGCCTTCCAGGATGTTTGGCGCTATGATGGACATTACGGACCGAAGGCAGGCAGAACTCAACCTTGTAGAAAGCGAGAACCATTTGCGCACTATTATACAATCCGAGCCGGAATGTATTAAGTTGCTAAATAAAAATAATGAAGTATTGGAAATGAATCCCGCCGGGCTTGCAATGATAGAAGCCGATAACATAGAACAGGTAATCGGCAATAGCTTTCTGAAATTTATTAAACCAAAATATATAAACGCATTTGAAAAATTAACCAGGGATGTTTTTAATGATGTTACCGGAAAATTAGCATTTGAAATTACGGGGTTTAAAGGGAAGAGCAGGTGGTTGGAGACTCATTCAGTACCCATGAAGAATGTTGATGGAGAAGTTATGTCCCTGTTGGGAATAGCCCGTGATATTACAGAAAGTAAAGAAGCAGAAAAAGCTTTAGTTGAAGCAGAATTAAAATATCGCACCCTTTTTGAACAATCGGCAGATGGAATTAGTGTAGTGGATCCTGAAACACTGCTTCCACTCGATTTTAACGAAAAGATGCATACGCAACTGGGATATTCGCGGGAGGAGTTTGCCCGGTTAAAAATTTCAGATTATGAAATGATTTATTCGCCGGAGATTATAAAAGAACGCAAAAGAAAAATTATACTCCATGGCCGCGACAATTTTGAAACCATGCATAAGAAAAAAAATGGCGAAATCCGGAATGTACAGGTAAATATTCTTTCAATCATTTTACACGGAAAGCCTCAATTTTATGCAACCTACCAGGATATTACAGAAAAAATAAAATTAGAAAAGGAACTTAAACAACAGGAGATCAAGCGGCAGCGACAAATTATGGAGGCCACTATATCTGGCCAGGAAAAAGAGAAACACGAACTGAGCCTGGAATTGCATGATAATATCAGCCAGATGTTGGCCACGGTAAAACTATATTTGGGAATGCTCAAATCAAAAGAAACTATTTCGGATGAAAGGGAAGTGGTGGAACAAAGCTATGATTACCTAAACATCGCTATGGAAGAATTACGCAAACTTTCGCATTCGCTTGCTGCGCCCTCTTTGGGTGATAAAGGGATACACGAAGCGCTGAATAAACTGTTGGAAGAAATAAATGCAACCAGTGATTTTAAGATGACCCTGGTAGACGAAATGAAAAAGGAGCAGCCAATAGACGATAAGAAGGCATTAATGCTCTACCGAATCACACAGGAACAAATGAATAATATTCATAAATACGCCCATGCCAAAAATGTTATTATTCAGCTGAAAGTAAAAGATGCCCAACTGGAATTGTCTATTACTGATGACGGCGTGGGATTTGATACCTCGAAAAAAGCCGCGGGTATTGGTTTAAAAAACATCCAAAGCCGTGTGGAATTTTATTCCGGAAATGTAAACATCATATCGGCTCCCGGGGAAGGATGTAAGATAATAGCCACAATACCGTTACTGGATAACGGTGGCGAATAAAATTCACGATTAACAAATAAGGACTGTTTTAGATTAAGAGCCAGGTATATTTTAAATGTGTAACTTTTTTATTATTCACCACCAATACGTCTTTCTTTTAAAACGTTTATAACATCATCAAGTGTTTTGTTTTTTGCCTGTAATAACACCATGTAATGAAATAATAAGTCTGCAGCTTCATTCAAAAACAACCTGGCATTATTGTCTTTTGCCTCAATCACCAATTCTATTGCTTCCTCCCCTACCTTCTGCGCCATGGCATTAATACCTTTCTTAAACAGTGTAGAAGTATACGAACCAGAAACCGGCCTTTTCTTTCTTCTTTCAATAATTTTTTCAAGAGTACGCAGAAAATCATCAGAAATATTTTCCTCATTGAAGCAGGTCTCAGCGCCTGTATGGCAAACGGGGCCATCAGGTTTTACTTTAACTAATAAAGTATCGAAATCGCAATCGTTTTTCAAATCAACAAGATGCAAAAAATTTTTACTTGTTTCCCCTTTTACCCATAAACGCCCCCTGCTCCGGCTGTAAAATGTCACCAGTTCAGTCTCTATGGTTTCAAGTAGCGCTTCTTTATTCATAAAACCAAGCATCAATACCACGTTGGTAGATGCATCCTGTACAATTACCGGTATCAATTCCGAATCATATTTTGAAAAATTAATTTTCTTTACCAGCGCCGCATAATTTTTTGTCATAATCTTACAATAACATTTTTTTCAACTAAAAATTGCTTTAAAACAGGTATTTCAATTTCTTTATAATGAAATACACTTGCCGCTAATGCGGCATCCGCATGGGCATTTTCAAATACATCTGCAAAGTGCTGCATGGTGCCTGCGCCACCGGAAGCGATTATGGGCACGTCTAATTCTTTCGATAACAAAGAAGTGATATCCTCAGCAAAACCATATTTTGTCCCGTCATTATTCATTGATGTAAGCAGTATTTCACCGGCGCCAAGTTTAACTGCCTCCCTTGCCCAATCAATAGCTGTCTTGTCAGTTTTGGTCCTTCCCCCGTTTAAATATACATACCATATACCATCAGCTTCTTTTTTTGAATCTATTGCTAAAACAACGCACTGGCTGCCAAACTCGTCTGCCATTTTCTTTATTAACGAAGGATTTCTAAAGGCAGCAGAATTTACTGAAATTTTATCTGCACCGTTTTGCAGCAGCTCGAATGCATTTTCCACTGAAGCAATTCCGCCTCCAACCGTGAAAGGAATGTTGATATGTTCGGCCACTTTTTTTACGAGCTCCACCAGGGTCTTTCGTTTTTCAACTGTCGCGGTAATATCAAGAAATACTAATTCGTCTGCCCCTTGCCGTGAGTAATACATCGCCAATTCTACCGGGTCGCCTGCATCACGGATATTTACAAAATTAACCCCCTTAACGGTCCGGCCATTATTGATATCGAGACATGGAATAATTCTTTTCGCGAGCATGTTTATTGTTTTAAAAATTGCTCAATCTGCTGGATGGTTATCTTTCCTTCATAAAATGCTTTACCGACTATCGCCCCGGTACAACCTGCCTCTTTTAAACTAAATAGGTCCGCGTAAGAAGAAATTCCGCCACTGGCAATAAGATTCAGCGAAGGAAATTCTTTCAAAATCTCTTTGTACAATTCAACAGCAGGCCCCTGCAGCATGCCGTCTTTTTCGATATCCGTGCAGAATATGGTGTGGAGGTGAAGATTCATCAGTCTTTGAATAAAGTCAAATATCTCAACACCGGTCTCTTCATTCCAACCATGAATCTTAATTTTTTTATCCCATACATCTGCCCCCGGTAAAAATTTTTCTGACCCAAAATCTTTTGTCCACTGGGAAAACAGATCCGGGTTTTTAATTGTCACGCTTCCCACGCTCACCAAAGCCGCTCCGGCATTAAATACAGATTGGACATGCTCAGTAGTTTTTAGCCCACCGCCAAAATCAACAGTAAAAGATGTGTTTTGAGCAATTGTTTCCAATACACGTATATTCTTCAAACTTTGGCCCCGGGCGCCATCAAGATCAACAATGTGCAGTCTTTTTAAACCGGCAGCTTCAAAGCCTTTGGCTATTTCAAGGGGATCATTATCGTACACTGTTTTTTTAGTAAAATCACCTTTCATAAGCCGAACACATCTGCCGTCCATAATATCAATTGCAGGTATTAATTCCATCTATACAAGTTTTAAAAAGTTTGAAATAATTTGAATGCCTGCCTCTGCAGATTTCTCCGTATGAAACTGAACCCCGTAAAAATTATCTTTTTGAATAGCCGCACTAAAAGGTATTATATAATCGCTGGTAGCAATTGTTTGAGTTGACAATTCAGCATAATAGCTATGCACAAAATATACAAATGAATTCTCTTTCACACCGGTAAACAATCGCGACCGGAGATTATAAATATTGTTCCATCCCATGTGCGGTATTTTAAAAGGATTTTCCGTTTGCAAAGAATTATCAAATTTCCTGACCGTTGCATCAAAAATACCCAGGCATTTTGTATTTCCTTCTTCGCTTGCCCTGCACAGCAGCTGAAGACCAAGACAGATACCCAGTACCGGTTGCTGTAAAGATATAATGAGTTTGTCAAGATTCATTTTTTGCAAATAGTCCATTGCAGAAGCTGCATGGCCAACTCCGGGGAAAATTACTTTGTCTGCCCCGGCAATCTCTTTCGGGTTATCGGTTACTATTGCGTTTACACCCAACCGTTGTAAGGCATAGAGAACACTTTGTACATTCCCGGCATTATATTTTATAATCGCAATTTTCATAAAACTCCCTTTGTTGTTGGCAACGAATTATTTTGCGGATCCCTCCTTATGGCCATTTTAATGGCTTTTGCAAAAGCCTTAAAAATAGATTCTATTTTATGATGTTCATTCATACCTACTGCATTTATATTCAGGTTACATTTCGCAGCATCACTGAATGACTTGAAGAAATGGTAAAACATTTCTGTTGGCATCTCGCCTATTTTTTCCCTTTTAAATTCTACATCCCAAACTAACCAGCTTCTTCCTCCAAAGTCAATAGCCACCTGCGCAAGACAATCATCCATCGGAAGCAGGAATCCATACCTGTCAATGCCTCTTTTGTCGCCCAAGGCTAATAACATCGCTTCACCTAATGCAAGAGCCACATCTTCAATGCTATGGTGTTCATCAATATGAAGGTCGCCGTCGCAACCTATCGCAAGGTCCATTCCTGAATGTTTGGCAAGCTGATCCAGCATGTGATCAAAAAATCCAAGCCCAGTTTTATTATTGGCCAATCCCGTTCCATCGAGATTAAGCTCCACACCTATCTTTGTCTCATTTGTATTGCGGTTGTGATTAATTTGTCGGGGTGGTCTTTTTAGAAAATTATATATGTCTTCCCAATTTTGTGTCTCCAAAGCAATAATGCCGGAAAGTTCCTTTGCGGTAACACTTAGTTCGCCGGCACCCAGTTCATCATGATTATTAAGCCAAAATGCCCTACAGCCAAGGTTTTCAGCAAGTTTTACGTCAGTGAGCCGGTCACCAATAACAAAAGAATTTTTCAAATCGTATTTCTCCGCGTCAAGGTATTCGGTAAGCATCCCGGTTCCTGGTTTCCTCGTGGACTTATTCTCTTCCGGGTAAGTACGGTCAATAAAAATTTCAGAAAAAATAATTCCTTCGTTGTCCAGAGCCCTTAAAACAAAATGCTGAATGGGCCAGAAAGAATCTTCTGGAAAAGCAACAGAGCCCAATCCGTCCTGGTTCGTTACCATCACCAACTCGTAATCCAGCTCTTTTACAATTTTAGTAAGGTACTCAAACATATTCGGGTAAAATTCCAGCTTGGAAAAAGCGTCTAACTGGTACGTCGGCGGCGCTTCTTTTATCAATGTTCCATCACGATCAATAAACAGGACTTTCATTCTTCTGTTCACCGCCTCAGCCGGGGGATTTAGATGCTTACTTTTTCCTTCTACATTTTCTACAATCATAATAAAACTAAAATTAAATGGTTTACATAACCTGGCTCCCCCTCTCCCGATAGCTATCCGGAGGGGCAGGGATTGCACTGAAGCCTTTAAGGGCTTCCACTAATATTTCATTTTCCTTTGGCGTACCTATGGTAATTCTTATGCAGTTATCACACAAAGTTTCTTTACTCCTGTCGCGAACCACAATTTTTTGATCCGTTAAATATTGATATAATTCATTTGCATTGCCGGTTTTTACTAAAAGGAAATTGGCATCAGATGGATAGATCCTTTCAATAAAACTAAACTGAGTTAATTCCTCCTGCAAAATTTGTCTTTGCTCAACAATATTTTTAATATTTCTATTCACCTCATCAATACCTGACAAAGCCGTAAGGCCCAACTGCTGTGATGAAAGGTTTATATTATACGGTGGTTTTACTTTATTAAAAAGATCAATAATTTTTTCTGAAGCGAATGCCAGCCCAAGTCTTAACGCCGCAAGTCCCCATGCTTTTGAAAGGGTTTGCATTACTATAAGATTTTCATACTCAGCCAGCTCCTGCAAAAAAGTCTTTTGCCTGGAAAAATTAATATATGCTTCATCAATTAATACAATGCCCGCAAAATTATTTAATAGCAATTCTATATCCGTCCTGCTCATATTGTTCCCGGTAGGATTGTTAGGCGAACAAATAAATACAAGTTTGGTATCTGCAGTTACGGCTCCCAAAATTCCTTCTACATTTAACTGGAAGCTATTGGTAAGATTTACTTCTCTTATGTTGATATCGTTAATATTCGCGCACACTTTATACATGCCGTAAGTGGGTGGGCAGATGATTACATTATTTTTTCCGGGCACACAAAAAATTCGGAAAGCTAGATCTATTACTTCATCACTTCCATTACCAACAAAAATATTTTGGGGGGGGATACCTTTTATTTTGGAAAGCTCCTGCTTTAGCTGCCATTGCAAGGGATCAGGATACCGGTTAAACATCATCTCCCGGCCTTCTCCTGAAGGCGAAGGAATAGAAACCGGTGAACCATAACTGTTTTCATTGGCATCTAAAAAAACACCTGCATCACCTTTGTATTCGTCTCTTGCTGAAGAATACGGTTTTAAATTTTTTATATTTTCTCTGACAAGCTTCTCCAGGTTAAACTTTTCCATTTCTAATTTTTTTTAGGCGAACACTTACTGCATTCTTATGGGCAGACAATCCTTCCGCTTCAGCCATGTTCGCCACCGCGTTGCCTATATTTTTGATACCTTTTTTACTTATTTTTTGAAAAGTAATTTTCTTTACAAAACTATCTACAGACACACCGCTTACTGTTTTGGCCGTACCACCGGTTGGCAGGGAATGATTTGTTCCCGAAGCATAATCGCCGGCACTTTCAGGAGAAAGGCTTCCAAGGAAAACGCTGCCGGCATTTTTTACATAATCCGCAAGATGTGTTGCATTTTTTGAAGCAATTATTAAATGCTCCGGGGCATATGCATTTAAGAAATCAAAAGCATCGCTTGTTTTTTCCATTACTATAAACCTCCTGTTTAAAAAACTTTGTTCAATAATTTCTTTTCTTGAAAGAAAAGGTAATTGCTTATGTATTTCTTTAATGACATTTTCTATGACCTGTTTATTAGTTGCGATAAGTATTACCTGGCTATCGGCACCATGTTCAGCCTGGCTCATTAAATCCGCCGCTACAAATTCAGGAACAGAAGTATCGTCAGCATACACTGCCAGTTCGCTCGGCCCCGCCAACATATCAATCGCAACGCCATCCATATTCACTAATTTTTTTGCACAGGTAACATATTGGTTTCCCGGCCCAAAAATCTTATCCACCTTATCAACAGTTTGGGTGCCATACGCCATAGCGGCAATGGCTTGCGCGCCGCCGCCTTTATAAATATTTTTTAACCCAAGAAGATGGGCTACATATAAAATGGCATCATCCACTTTTCCATTATTTTGCGCAGGCGTTGTCACTATTATATTTTTGCAGCCGGCGATCTTTGCCGGAACAGCCAACATTAAAAGAGTAGAAAACAATGGAGCGCTGCCGCCGGGAATGTATAAACCAATTGTATCCACGGGAACACTTTTTCTCCAACATCTGACTCCCGGCATCGTCGTAATTTTTTTTAATTTTTCAATTTGACTGGCATGAAATTTTTCAATATTTCTCTTTGCAAGAAGAATAGCCTTTTTGAAATCTTTAGCAATAGATTTGGAAGCATTCAGCATCTCATCTTCTGTAACCCACAAATCTTTTGGCATGAAACCATGAAATTGTAAAGAATAATTTTTCACCGCTTCGTCACCGCTTTGTTTTACAGAATTAATAATAGCCGAAACGGTTTCCTCAAGACTTTTAGAATTTACCAGCGGTCTTTTAATTAAAGCAGCCCATTCTACCGGCAAAGGATTTATAATAATTGCATTCATATGTATGTCTTTTACAAAATCATTTTTTCAATGGGAACTACCAGGATACCTTCCGCTCCAAAGGATTTTAATTTTTCAATAATTCCCCAAAAATCACTTTCATTTACCACGCTTTGCACACTACTCCAGCCACTTTCAGCAAGGGGAACGATCGTAGGGCTTTTCATTCCCGGCAAAACAGCAGCAATATTCTTTAGTTGTGCATTGGGGGCATTCAACATGATATACTTATTATTCCTGGCCGTTTTTACCGCATCAATCCTCATCAGTAGTTTAGAGAGTATTTCTTTATTTTCAGCCGATAAATTTTTATTAGCCGCCAATATAGCCTCCGACTGCAGGATTACTTCTACTTCTTTTAGCCCGTTAGTAAAAAGCGTACTTCCGCTGCTTACCAAATCGCAGATGGCATCTGCAAGGCCAATGCCGGGCGCTATTTCAACAGAGCCACTTATTTCATGAATTTCCGCTTTTACCTTATTAGCATCTAAAAAATCCTGTAACAGTTTTGTGTAGGAAGTAGCAATTTTACAATTCTGTAAATCGGCCACATTGGAGTAATTCATATTTTTAGGAACTGCTATGCTTAACCTGCAACGACCAAATCCTAACCTGCTTACCACCTCAATATCTTTGTTCTTCTCGTGCACTACATTTTCGCCCACAAAACCTATATCTGCTACGCCATCGAAAACATATTGAGGAATATCGTCATCACGCAGGAAATAAACTTCCACGGGGAAGTTAAATGCCACGGCTTTCAATTGCCTGTTGCCATTGTTGATTTCGATTCCACATTCCTTTAAAAGTTGCAAGGAGTGGTCATACAATCTTCCCGATCTCTGCACGGCTATTTTCAGCATTATTTTTATTTTAAATGAAAAAAGGCTCACTTTTCAGTAAGCCTTTTTTGAAAATATGTTTTATAACATCCCCTTCAACAGCGCTTACCTTTTGGTAAAAAATGATGAGGGTGTATGTGAATTGTTTTTGTCATTGAATGCACAAAGTAAAGAATGAAAATTTACTATAACAAAAAAAGTTTTGGAGGCCCTGGCATCGTCAACACTTCTGAAAAAAAGCGGCATGTGATTCATACTCGTTTCTCCTTTAAAAAAAACGTGCGATGGTAGTCGTCATGCAAGGTTTACTGAAAGGCTGCCGGGTTGTTACTGATGGCATTGTAAAAGATGAGGAATTGCAGGCACTACCTGCATAGCTGCAAGCCATTTTGTTTAGCGGTAGTTTATTTTTTTCGGCCTACAAATCTGATCACTGAACCTTGCCCATTATGAAATAATCCTTCACTAAGTTCTATTTCTGTTTCTATTAATTCTTCAAAGTCATAATTTGCAAAATCTGATTTTATTTCATCAATTGAGAATAAAGTTGCAATGTCTTTTGGACCGCCAACTTTCTCGTTCTTCAAAACATAATCAAGATGCTTCTTGCTAAATGCCTCAAAAATGATTACACCATCTTTGCGTAAATATTTGTCAAGTTTCTTGTGCAATGATGATTTAATGTTTGCCGGGAAATGGGCATAAATAAGTGCCATTACATCAAATTGTTCGGCGGTGTAATTCAAAGTATCCAATTCACCAACTTGATAGTCAATTTTCACATTATTAGTTTCAGCAAGTCGCAAGGCTTTATTTTTCCCTTCGCCACTTATGTCAAATGCAGAAACTGTCCACCCAAGTTTGGCTGCATAAACCGCATTGCGCCCTTCCCCTTCCGCTGGAAAAAGTATTGTTCCAACATGTAGTTTCTGCAGTTGTTCTTTTAAATAATTGTTAGGTTGTTCGCCATAAGCAAACTCGTCCTTTCTATATCTATCATTCCATTTGTCCGCCGGGATATCTTTCATTTTGTAGTATGATTTGTAATCTGTTTTAAATTACCAATGTCCAGGTATTGCCATAATCATGATATTCATTACTGTCTGTAGGTATTAGCCGATTTATAATGTATAGATGAATTTATCAACAAAAGTTAATAAGAATTCCGGAGGCTAAAACCCAAGATGACAAGCGAATTATCGACGATCAAATGCACCTCAGCCATGCTCTTAGCGATAAAAATATTAAGGGCAGGCCTGATTCAATATTTTAAATTGTTGATTGAATAAATCGAGCAAACTTCTATCATGCACAGTTAGCCCTATTTAAATGTAGCTATGAAACTACCACTTCTATTTACGGTATTGTATAAAGGTAATATTGGTAGCTATACCGTAATCGGTTTTGATTTTAATGTATACTTCTTACGCATTTAAACCTTTGGAAGTAATTAATGAATGAGATGATTAGCTTCCTGGAGAACGATAGCTAACAGATATTTTAGTTGCCCTATCAACTTCTTCCGGATTTATCAGGATCGTAGCAGCAGTAGATACCAAACCAGTGGAATTGATATTTAATGAAACTGCGGCCAGTGTTACCGCATCGGGTACTTCACCAATTACGTAAACATCCGTGTCGCCAAAGGCATAATAAAATGATTCCATTTTTCCGCCTAAAT
>JBDTOV010000112.1:0-17003 GCA_039933035.1 Ginsengibacter sp.
GGCATTGCCACGCCACATAGCATCTTATTTCCTGACGCGTATTCGCGCCACGCGTGGCCGGTAACATTTCCGCGTACAACCATTTCTATTTTAAATGGTGCACATTTTAGACCAATTGATACGTTGGGTGCCGGAACAGCTAAGAGCCAGTTGGGGCAGATATTACCCGTACTTCGCAACATATAGGCTGCAATTTGATTTAATACTTGTCCTTTGTATGGGATAGCACGGGGGAGGATAACATCGAACGCTGAGATACGGTTAGAGGCAATCATTACAAGTAATCGATCATCAATCGTATAAACATCCCGCACTTTTCCTTTATAAAAAGCCGTTTGTTCTGAAAATAATCTATTTTGCATCTGCTAAAATACCAATAGAAAGGCGCACCTCCCAAATTATAATAATACAATTTATCAACTCAAAATATATATTTGTTAACTGAACATTTCATTAGATAAATAAATTGCTTATTTTACTTTTTATTTCCCACCTAAAAGGATTGCTATGCTAAAAACATTTAAATTTTATATTTTTTTTATTGCAGCAAATATTCTTACAATAACTGCTTTCAGTCAAAATACCACGATAAATGGCTCAATCAGAAACAGTGTTACCGGGGAACCGGTACCTGCTGTTACAGTAACAGTAAAAGGTACGGGAGCCGGAACGTATACTGATGACAAAGGAGATTTTACATTGACCTTACATCAACCGCTTCCCGTAACCCTGGTGATTTCTTCGATAGGATATAAATTACAGGAAATTCCCGTTTCCATGGTTTCTGACAGGGTATATGTAAATTTTACCCCCGAAAGCGCACTTGGGCAGGAAGTGGTGGTTGCTGCAACGCGGACTCCTTCAAGGATCCTGGAATCACCGGTAACCATTGAAAGGATAAGTTCTGCCAACATACGCAATACTGCTGCCGTTTCTTACTATGATATGATTGGTAAACTGAAGGGTGTGGACGTTGTAACTTCTTCTCTTACTTTTGCTACCCCGAGTACAAGGGGATTTAACGGAAGTGGCAGTACGCGGGTAAACCAGATTGTTGATGGAATGGACAACCAGGCACCGGGATTAAATTTTTCCGTTGGTAGTGTAGTGGGCCTGACAGAATTAGATGTAGAAAGTGTTGAACTGTTACAAGGCGCTTCGTCCGCTTTGTATGGTCCGGGTGGTATGAATGGAGCAATAATTATCAATAGCAAGGATCCGTTTAAATACCAGGGACTTTCCTTCCAGGTTAAAACAGGGATAATGAATATCGATAATAGTTCAAGAAGCGCTTCTCCTTATTACAACTGGACATTAAGGTGGGCAGAAAAAGTCAGCGATAAATTTGCTTTCAAAGTAGGAGCTGAATTGGTTCAGGCCAAAGATTGGGTGGCAAATGATTACCGTGATTATGATCGGTTATCCACTATCGGTGGTGTAAAAGCAGGTACAAGGGAAACGGATCCTAACTATGATGGCGTAAATGTTTATGGCGATGAAACGAAAATTGATATAAGATCAAACGTTTTAAATCCGCTTGCACGGCAGGCACCTTTTTACGCTCCCTACATTAATGCATTGCCGGCTTCCATTTTGGTTTCACGCACCGGCTACGCTGAAAAAGATATCGTGAATCCGAATACAGTTAACATGAAACTTTCCGGTGCATTGAGCTATAAAATTACCAATACGCTTTCGCTGAATGCCGAAGGATATTTTGGTACAGGGAACACCGTGTATTCAGGAAATGCCCGGTATTCATTGTTGAATTTAAAGATCGGGCAGTATAAAGTTGAATTGGTTAACACTAATTGGTTTTTAAGAGCCTATACTACGCAGGAAAATGCGGGGGACTCTTATAATTCACAAGTGACCACACAATATGTAAATGAAGCCTGGAAACCAAGCGGCGGTAGTAATGGATGGTACGCCCAATATTCTCTTGCCTTTTTAAATGCAAAATTGGGTGGCATGTCCGATATTGCCGCCCATAATGCGGCACGGGCAGTGGCTGATGTCGGGCGGCCTGCCCCCGGCTCTGCCGAATTTAAGAAGTTTTTTGACCAGGTAAGAAGCATTCCCATTTCCAAAGGCGGAGGTTTATTTGTGGATAAAACAAATTTATATAACGTGGAAGGGCAATACAACCTTAGTCCGCTTACATCAAAATTTGCCGAGATTTTAATTGGTGGTAATTATAAAAGGTATGTCTTGAATTCTGAAGGAACTTTGTTTGCGGATTCAACCGGGAAAATTCCTATAAATGAATATGGTGCTTATTTACAACTTACCAAACATTTGGCCAACGATAAGTTAACACTTGTCGCTTCCGCCCGGTATGACAAAAACGATAATTTTGCGGGAAGGTTTACACCCCGCTTTTCTTTGGTTATTAAAGTTGCGGAAGACAACAATATCAGGTTGTCCTACCAGCAGGCTTACCGTTTTGCATCTACCCAACAACAGTATATAAATTTAAGAACTGGTGCAAACAACCTGTTGATTGGCGGAGTAGCCACCTTCAAAGACTTCTACCATTTCAATACCAATCCCGTTTATACAGTTGATAACAGCTTATTTGCAGGAAATCCGGCGGTAAACCCAGTTACTCATTTTAAAGCTGAAAATGTAAACTCCTTTGAAGTTGGATACAAAGGCTTAATTGCGAACCAAAAGTTGCTGATAGACATGTATGGATATTATGGAATTTACAATAATTTCATCTCGCGGACAGCAGTAGCGCAATCTGTAAATGGCGATAAAAGTGTATTTACCGGTTCTCCTGATCAAATAAAGGCTAATCTCAGTAACCCGGCTTTGGTAACCGTTTATTCTGTTCCGATTAATGTAAGTGGTAATGTAAATACATATGGTTTTGGAATAAGCCTCACTTATGCGATGCCGCATAATTTTGCGATAAGCGGCACAGTGAGTTCCGATAACCTCGATAAAGTTCCTGCAAATTTCCAGGCCGACTTCAATGCGCCTAAATACAGAACAGGACTTACTTTCAGCAATACTGGTTTCGGTTTTGAACGTCGTTTGGGCTTTAATATAACGTACCGTTGGCAGGATGATGTAAATTTCGAAGGTGATTTCGCAAACGGGTTCGTTCCCGCTTATCAAACGGTGGATGGACAACTAAGTTTCAGGTTTCCCGCACAAAAAGTGTTATTAAAACTTGGCGCCACTAACTTATTAAATCAATACTACCGCAATGGATTTGGCAATGCTACCATAGGCGGTATTTATTATGTAAGCTTCGGTTACAATATATTTTAACCTTATTAATTTATCATTGTCAAAGAATTCATATGAAAATAAACATTCATCAAAATAGCGTCATCATAAAAGGTTCCTTTTTTGCTGCGACGGTTGCCTGCATGATGTCATGCAATAAAGATTTGCCTGATGCTACACCCATAATTTATCCTCCTGTGAACAATAGCACAACTTCCATTGGGGCCGCTATTAATACTGATACAAGCTATAGTTTTTTTAAAGCAGCAGCTACAAAGGCCGGAATATTGACGGCTTTAAGCGATAGTACAAAATTGTTTACTGTTTTTTTGCCCAACAACGAAGCCTTCAGGGTATCAGGCATTCCTTCCGTTGATGTTGTAAATTCTCTTCCTTTAGCAAGCCTTGTTCCACTAATTCAATATCACATAATCCCCGGTCAACAGTACACGTCCACCGATATACCAACCACTTTCCCCGATATTCAGTTACCCTCTTATTTTACGATTGGATCGCTTCCGGGAACTACGGTGGCCTTAAAAATGCCAACATTTCCATCTGTGAGACCAAATGGTTTTTGGGATAATAATATTCCGGTACTTTCCCCGGATATAAAATTTCAAAATGGTGTTGTGCATTTGGTTGCTGCATTGGTAAGTCCTCCAAGCCAGGTATTAAAAGCCGCCATGTACAGTAATCCGGATCTTACTTATTTTAAAGCAGCCATAGCGAGAGCAGATAGCGGGCAAACGGGACTAAATAAATTAGACTCCCTGTTAGGGTATGCAGTTACCAACATGACGGTACTGGCACCCAGCGATGCTGCTTTTCAAACGCTCATATTCGGTCTTGCCTTCCAGGGATACCTGAATTATTTGAAGTCATTAGGAGTTGTACCTACTGCAACGGATTCAGCTAACGCTTTTGCTACTGCAAATGGAGCTGTTGCCGCAGGGCCGACATTTTTGAGTACTAATAATGTTACTACAGCCGAAGTGGCCGGGATTATGGCATATCATTTTTTAGCAACTAACCAGGGTGCGGGTTTTCAGCCAAACATCAGGGCATTTTCTGTAAACTTTTCGTCTACACCTTCCTTTTATACAACGCTGGTGAATACAGTTGTTTCCGTTCATCCCGGCATTATGGCGCAGGCGACTTTTACGGGACCATTTGTAACCGCATTAAAGTTTACAGGATTGGGTACATTTCCACCCGGTGGTCAGCCGTATTCCGGCGCGGCTGCTACGGCAACTTCTTTAGATAAGCACTGCGTGAATGGTGTTTACTATGTCATTGATAAAGTATTATTACCGCAATAATTTTTTATAAGGGTACATAAACGATGTAGCCGATTTGTGTCTTTTTTTCAAAAGAAAGGCCATTTAATTCCCATCCGGTTATGGCGTAAATTTTTAATTTTTAAATTATCTGCCGCAATTCCTCCCTGCATGGAACCGTATAAAAGTAGCCATGCCTGGCTACATGCTAATTTTTAATACAAACTAATTCCCCGGCCGGGACATTGTTTGGTACTCATGTTCAGTCCGTTTAATAAATTCCCCTTTCCCAGGTTAACGAAGATGGAAATATTAATCAGTGCCGGCTATGGTCAGAATAATAGACATTATACTATAAATCATGCAATATACCGGCCATTTTAGAGTTATACAATAAGCCAATTTCCATCAATTAATATAAGAAAACTGTCACCTATCCATTCAGTATGAAAAACGTCATTTCCCGCAAGATATCAAATCTGCAAAACAGCATCCTGTTTGTGATGTCGTTTAGTTTTCTCATTTTGCTGTTTTTTGTCATTATAATATGGCAAAACAAAATAGCCGACAATGATAATACCCTAATTGCCATAACAGGCGGAGTGATTGCATTCATGATGATTTTTGGATTATTGTACAGGCTGGATAAGGATAGGAAATTTGGGGAAATTGCAAAAAGTGACCTGGAGGCCAATGAAATAAAATACCGGAACCTTATTGAAAATGCCGGAATTGTACTGTATACAACTTCGACGAATGGTTTGATAACGTTTGCCAGTAGTAAGGCTTTTCAGCTAACCGGTTACAACCTGGATGAATTAATCGGCATGCATTATTGCGATATCGTTGATTTCGATTGGGTGGACATTGTAAAAGAAAAATACAAGAGCCAGGTAAAAAATAATATAGAAGAAACCTTCCTTGAATTTTGCATACGGACAAAATACGGTGATTTAAAATGGGTAGAACAATCTGCTGTCTTACTCATTGAAAATAACATACATATTGGATTTCAGTGCATCATAAAAGACATTTCGGAAAAGAAGGAAATGGAAGAAGTATTGAGAAAATACGAATTGGAACTTGTTCAAAACCAGGACCGCTTACAATCTATTCTTGATAATACCACTTCGCTAATTTATATAAAAGACCTGGATGGTAAATACCTTCTTACCAATAAACAATTTAAAGAAGTCTTTGATATAAAAAATGATGATGTAATTGGAAAAACAGCTTTTGATTTTACAGGTAAAGACCGGGCAGAACGATTCAAAAAAGTGGATGAGCAGGTAATAAGAACCGGGAAACCCGTCGAAATTGAAGAAATTGTGGAAAAGCCAGGCGGAAATCTCACCCTGCTTATAATAAAGTTTCCATTAATCAATGCGCAAAATAAAATTTATGGGATTAGCGGAATTGGTACAGACATTACAGAAAGAGTAAAACAACGGGAGGAACTTATAGACGCCAAAAAAATTGCGGAAGATGCCAAGAGATTGCAGGAACAATTCCTCGCTAATATGAGTCATGAGATCAGAACACCAATGAATGGCATACAGGGAATGACGGATCTCTTATTAGAAACCCCGTTAACAGATGAACAAAATGATTTTGCTAAAACAATAAAACGTTCTACCGATAATTTAGTGGTCATCATTAATGATATCCTCGATTTTTCTAAAATAAAAGCCGGCAAACTAACCATTGAAAAAATTGATTTTAAACTGAATGAAGTAGTTGACAATATTAAAGCCGTTTTTGGACATAGGTTAAATGAAAAGGGTTTGACACTACGAATTAATGTAGACGAGGATGTTCCCAACAACTTAAATGGTGATCCGTACCGGCTTAATCAAATAATGGTAAATCTAGTTGGAAATGCTATAAAATTTACACAAGCAGGGGGTATTCAAATCAACATTTCGATGCAAAAGAAGTCCGAAACTGCAATTGTTTTGCATTTTGCTATCACCGATTCAGGAATAGGAATTGAAATTGATAAAATCGAAGAAATATTCGAAAGCTTTACGCAGGCGAGTGTTGAAACCGCGCGTAAGTATGGCGGTTCGGGTTTAGGACTGGCAATTACCAGGCAATTATTAGAACTGCAAAAAGGCACGATTTCCGTTAAAAGTAAAATTAATAGTGGTACAACTTTTCAATTTTCTATTCCCTATAATTACAGCAAAACCAATAATAAATTATTTCTCAGGGTCAAAAATTCAAAAAATTATCATGCATTTTTAAAAGGCAAAAAATTCCTGGTTGCAGAAGATAATGAAGTGAATCAAAAAGTGATACGGCACGTATTGCAAAAAGCAGGAGCGACCGCAGATATTGCCAATAATGGATTAGAAGCGATTGCATATCTTAAAGAAAGCAATAATTACGATATAATAATTATGGATCTGCAGATGCCGGAAATGGATGGCTACGCAACCACAAAGTATATAAGAAATGTAATGAATCTTTCCATTCCTATTATGGCCATGACTGCTTCTGCCTTAAAAGGAGAGAAATCAAGATGTATTGAAATAGGGATGAATGATTATATTACAAAACCATTTGATTTTTCCTTTTTATACGAGCGCATCAGCCTCCTGTTGGATAATATATCCCCTGGTACAACCAGTCATGTCATGAATGCTCCGGGTAATAATAACCTGTTTGATCTGGGTTTGCTGGAAGAAATGGAGGACAATGAATACCTGGCCGAAATACTGGCTATTTTTCTGAATACTACGCCAAATGAATTAAAAGAATTGCAGAAAGCATGTGCTGCTGATCAATTTGAAGCAATGTATCAAATAGCACACAAATTAAAAAGTAGTGTCGGCATTATTAAAGCAAATGAACTTTTAAATATTTTAATAAAAATAGAGGAGCATGCAAAAGCAAAAAATACCGGCGAGCTCATTACGCTTGTAGAACGTGCTAACAGCGCTTACAAAAAATTAGAACCTCCACTGCAGGAACATTTAGCAAAAATCCGCGCCGCGTTACCAACAGCGCTATAAAAAATAAAATTAGAAATCATGATAATATTAGTAGCAGAAGACGAAATGATGATGTTGAAAACGATTGAACTTCGACTGAAAAAGGACGGGCATCAATTGATTATTTGCCAGGATGGGAGAGAGGCCATCAGGAAAATAGAAGAATCAAGCCCTGACTTAATCATTACAGATATTATGATGCCATTTGCATCTGGACTGGAAATTATTGAAGCCGTTAAAAGAAAGGGTGGCAAAAGAATTCCGGTGATTGTGCTGTCCGCCATGGGACAGGAAAATGTGGTGCTGCAGGCATTTCAATTAGGTGCGGATGATTATATCACCAAACCTTTTAGCCCGAATGAATTATCCATGAGAGTGAAAAGATATATTCCTGAATCAATAAGCACATAAATGATACCCTGGCAAAATACTATAAAAATGCACGGCAGCTTTATTCACTTTTTTTTACAGGTAAATTTTCATGACCTTATCAGTGTAATTTATGGATTTCTTGTTTTGCTGGTTTTGCTGATTGCATTTATCATAGTCTATACCTTTTATAAGAGAAAAGTGGCATACAAAAAAAAATTATGGAGGGAAAATATAGCGATCATGATAAGCCAGGTAATATTTAATGAAGATGACGGGACAGCGCCTTTACAGATCTCCTTTGACGATGTAAAGCTATTGCACAAATCCAGGTTCAGACAATATGTAATTGATGAAGTCATACCAGCTAAAAAAAATCTATCCGGCTCCGCCACTGAAAATCTTAAAAAGTTATTCAATACCTTAGAACTGGATAAAGATTCTTTTAAAAAACTGCGCAATAAAAAATGGCATATCAAAGCAAAAGGCATACAGGAATTGGCGATAATGGAACAGGTAAAATATGTAAAAGAAATTTTCAAGCTCACTAATAATAAGAATGAATCAGTACGTAACGAGGCGCAATGCGCTTTGGTAAGTTTTTACGGATTTGAAGGGTTTCGCTTTCTTAATGTAACAACCCACCCAATCAGCCAATGGCAACAAATATCACTGTTAAATAACCTGCACGATGTACAACCCAGCAATCTTCAGGTTATTGAAAAATGGATGCAGTCACCCAATGAATCCATCATTATATTTTCATTAAAACTGGCAACGCTATATAGTTGGTACTATGCTTATGACCAGGTAATTCGTTGTTTGCAAAACCCGGACCGGCAGATCAAACTAAATGCATTAGCGTATTTGACAAAAATGCCCCGGGAAGACACCCCTGACGAGGTAATCGCTCAATATTCCTTTGGCGATAAAAAAATCAAATTGGCCATCCTTGCAATTTTACAAGAAGTGGGTACTGAAAAGCACCTGCCATTTTTATTGAAACAGTTACACAATATGGATGATACCATCAAGGCAGCTGCTGCAAAAACCCTGTCATATTTACATCCCCTGGGTATCGCATTTTTGCATACACATTTATTTGCTGATGAGTATCCATGGAATGCTATTTTTCTTCAAATTGAGAAAGACCGCGCGGCATGACCATTCAAAGTTTTATATTTCATTTCTTCGTATACGGCATCCTTGTGTATTCATTGATATTATTATGCTTCTATATTTTGATAGGAATATATTCAACAGGGGAAGTAAGAAAATATTTGCGCAAGAACAGTTTTGCAGATTTTAGGGTGCTTGCTGCGTCTGAATACCTTCCCGGAATAAGTATGGTTGCCCCCGCATATAATGAAGCAGCCAACATAGTTGAAAATGTACGGTCCATGTTGTCCATACATTATAATTCGCTTGAATTGATTATCGTTAATGATGGCAGTAAAGATGATTCACTTCAAAAACTTATTGAAGCGTATGATCTCTATAAAACAAACGTGTTCATACATGAGCAGGTTGCCACCAAAAAAGTGAAAGGGGTTTATAAAAGTAATAACCCCGTTTTTAATAAACTGATTGTAGTTGATAAAGAAAATGGAGGGAAAGCAGATGCTTTAAATGTAGGCATCAACATAGCCCGGTACGATTATTTTGTTTGCCTGGATGTGGACTGTGTATTGGAACAGGATGCGCTGCTTAAAATGATAAAACCTTTTTTAGAAGAAACAAAAGTAAGGGTAATTGCTTCCGGTGGTGTCATAAGGATTGCCAATGATTGCAAAATAGAAGATGGCAGATTGGTGCAAATAAATTTGCCAAAAAAGTTTTTACCGAGGATGCAAACCCTGGAATACATCCGTTCCTTCTTATTAGGCCGCATGGCATGGAGCCGGCTAAATGGCTTGCTGCTCATCTCCGGAGCGTTTGGTGCCTTCGATAAAGAAATTGTAATAAAATGCGGGGGGTATAATGTAAATACCGTTGGGGAAGATATGGAGCTGATAGTAAGAATGCGCCGCTATATGGAGGAAAATAAATTACCTTATAAAATAACGTATATCCCTGATCCTTTATGCTGGACGGAGGCGCCGGCAAATTATACAATATTGGGACGGCAAAGGAACCGATGGACAAGGGGTACCATAGAAACCTTGCGGATGCATAAGATCATGTTTTTTAATCCGCGATATGGCCTGCTGGGGATGTTGAGTTATCCTTATTGGTTCTTCTTTGAATTTCTTGCTCCGATTATTGAGTTCGTTGGTATTTGCGTCTTCATAGGTTTTGCATTTCTCGGATTAGTACAATGGTCTTCCTTCTTTTTCTTACTGGCCTGTATATTTTTATTTGGAGTTTTGTATTCCGTTTTTGCGATATTAATGGAGGTGCTAACCTATAATCAATATAAGGGTCAAAAAAATATTTTTAAATTATTGGCAACGGCTTTCCTGGAGCCTTTCCTTTTTCATCCTTTTGTGGTCTGGTCTGCATTAGTAGGAAATATTCATTATCTAAGAAAGAAAAATAACTGGGGCGAAATGACAAGGCAGGGATTGGGCTCCAATCAACAAAAAGCAGCTTTACCGGGAGACGCTTTAGATGAAATGGTTATACCAAAAAAGCAATCAACGGTAGTGCGGGGGATAAGAGAAGCTGCCACCTATAGTGTTATCCTCATGGTTTCCATGTTAGTTATAAAGATATATGGACTCATTCGCGATACGCAACATTTTGGAATGCCAAAAGACTTTGGTAACGTGATAAAATTTGGCATTATCAATGATATTTCATTTGCCTTGAATATTGCCATTCTCCCGGTTGCCATTTTTTTATTGCTCTACTTTTTAAGTACAAAATTGGCCCGCTTCTTTTTTATTACCTTTTCAGTATTGATGATTATGGTACATGCCGCGCTGGGTGAATATTTTTTAGAAACCCTGGTGCCATTGGGCGCAGATCTGCTGGGGTATTCACTTGCTGATATAAAAGAGACCGTTGGTGCAGCCGGGATTTCAACGACATTCATTTTTAGCGCCCTACTCATGCTTGCTATTGTAATCATGTTATTTATTATTGTTCCCAAAAAATTAAAAGTAAGTTCCCGGCTTTCATATTCGATGCTCGGTTTATTTATAGTAGCGGCCGCAGGCTCAATAGCTACTATAACCAGTAAATGGAAACCCGGCCCTGAATTCAGCAATGCTATGGCATTGAACAAGTCTTTCTACTTTTATAACAGTTGCTTTAGTGCCATTTACAGCGGCAAGCAACCGGGAGTACCGGTGAATACTATGACGGCGGATGCCAATGCCTATCATTATGTAGATGAGAAACGCTATCCCTTTTTGCACACGGTTGATTCAAGTGATGTGCTTTCTCCTTTCTTTAATAAGCAGGACAGTGCCCCGGATTTAGTCTTCCTGGTAGTAGAAGGTTTGGGCCGGGCATTTTCCAATAAGGACGCTTACCTCGGAAGCTTTACGCCCTATCTTGATTCTTTATCAGGCAAGAGCCTCTACTGGAGTAACTTCCTGAGTGAAGGGGGAAGAACGTTTGCCATGTTGCCCTCAATTTTTGGTTCACTTCCTTTTGGTAAAAATGGATTCCTGGAATTAGGAAACCAAATGCCGGCAAATGTATCCTTGTTTACTATTTTGAAAAAGAATGGATATAGCAGCAGTTTCTTTTATGGTGGCGATGCCAGCTTCGATAATATGGATCAATTCGTGAAAATGGATGGTGGAAATGTATATGATGAGAAAACATTTTCAGGCAACTATCAAAAAATGCCGCCAAGCGAAAGTGGCTTTAGCTGGGGCTATGGTGATGACCAGGTTTTAAAAAAGGTCGAAGAGACCAGTATTACAACGAAAGCGCCCACGTGCAATGTGGTGATGACACTTTCCACACACAGCCCTTTTCTTATCAATGATCAGGATACCTATCTCGGGCTTTTTGAACAACATATGCGGGCGCTTGGATTTACTGAAGCACAGAAAGAAGAGCATCGTCGCTACAAAGATCAATATGCCACTATATTATATGCGGATAATTCCATCAGGGATTTCATCAATAGTTATTCCCGGAGAGCCGGTTTTAGACATACCATTTTTATAATTACCGGCGATCATCGCATGCCTGAAATACCTATGTCAACCAAGATTGATCGCTATCATGTGCCCCTGATTATTTATTCGCCGATGCTACAACGAAGCCACGCATTTAAAGCAGTATCTACCCATTTCGATATTACACCCAGCATTTTAGCGTTACTTAAGCATCAATATAACCTCGCCGTACCAACGGAAGCTATTTGGATGGGCCACGAGCTTGACACTACTCATGATTTCAGAAACACACGGGCGTATCCATTCATGCAAACTAAAAATGACATAGTAGATTTTATTATGAATGAGTATATGTTGCATGGAGATGACCTTTATAAAATAAGTGACAAAATGTACCTGGATCCAGTTAACGACGAACATGAAAAGGCCACGCTAAAAGCTGCCTTTAACAGGTTTCTCAAGAAGAACAGCACGGTAACAAAGAACGCGTCTATGTTGCCTGATAGTTTATTGATTAAGTAAATCCGATTCGTTCGTTTAATAAATTCTAACCTGGATTCGCCCTATTAAAAAAGAAATTAGCATAGAAGTATAACAGGTAGCTTTTGGGTGCATTTTCAAATTGTCGCAAAGTTCTCAATCTTCAATAATTTTGTTGGCAGGTTAAACGCATCTTGCTCCAGGATAGGGCAACCTTGAATCCAAAGCGACAAGTTGAAATGCAGCCGTAGCTTCTGTGCGATTACCTGTAATGAAATGATGGTCTTATTATGGGAACAGTATTGAGGCAATAAAAATGATCGAAAGAAAGTGGTGTTTCGCAAGAAACGTATCGTTTTAAAACCTATGGCTTATGCTTACAGATACATTGAACTGGTTGCCTCTTACAGAAGGCGCATACTCCTGGTTGATGAGTCCTGCACTTATTGAAATCACATTCCACTTTAAAAAGGTATGGTCAAAGCTGGCAGAAATTTTCTTTGACGAAAGCCGTTCCAGCTTATTACTAAATTGAATGATTTGAAGATTATCGTCCGGGGAAATGCCTGTGCCCATCGTAAGGCCGATATAATCATCCGCGCCTGCCAAGTAATAACGTGCTGCTAAACTATAGGATTGGGAAAGCGTTCCGGGAGAAGGCGTGAGGTAGGTGCGTGCAGTAAACAAATAGTTCTTATAATACTTACCCACCGAAGCGGTAAAAATATGGGTAGCGCTTGTAAAATAGAGATACCGGGTTCCAACTTCAGCCTCAAAGCTTTTGGGCAAATTTGCGTATAAAGAAAAGCCCGCCCTGTAGTTGGGAAACACGCCCACATTGCCGGAATAGCCGAAATTTATATAACTGTAAAAAGTTTTACTAATATGCGGATATACATCTACTTCGCCCTGGATGCCATTGGAGCTAAAGCGATTGGCATAATTTATTCTTGCTATAACAGAACCAAGTTTTGTTTGGCGGCCATAATAAATACTGCCTAAATACCACGGTTTGTCGAATTGCTTATCAAAAGTTGAATTCTCATAGCCGACAGTTATTTTATTTATGGCAACAGCGTCTTTAATCCGTACTGCTAAAGACAGAGCAGCCGTATTGTTCTTATTGGACTGTAACAGCGCACTGGTAACCTGGCTGGCTTCCTTATACTTTTTCAACGCATTTAAATTCTTTGCTTTCCTGATTAAAAGATCCTCCGATGTGGGATAAATAGCTAATGCACTGTCGCAAATTTGGAGCGATTTTTCATAATAATCGTTCCAGTATTCCAGGTCGGCATACGCAATGCTGGCGTCTTCATTAGCCGGGTTGACATTCAATACTTTCGTAAAATGATATTGGGCACTGTCGAAATTCTTTTCCCAGGTAAATAACCGGCCTATAAAAACATCTATGTCCCCGTAAGCGGGTGATTTTTCCAATGCCTCGTAAGCAAGCAGCCTTGCTTTGTCATAATTTTTCTCTTCAAAGGCGGCGTCCCGTGCATTCTTAAACAGGTCATCCGAAGATGGAGTAGTTTGCGCATGTAGCCATGACGATATCGATGTAAGAAAAACGAAGATGAGTGTTAATTTATTCATGCTACAAATACAGTATAAATATCATAACGTCAAAATACCGTTAGTATTATACTGCGGTAAATTTTCGCGTTTCATGAATATTCAAAACCTGACCGGAATTCTTATTCCGCCTGAGTAAAGCCCCGAGCCGGTATAGCAACCCTGATGCAACGTTTCTACCTATTCAAGTGTCACCTTTAAAAGGACAGTTATGAAGAAATCGCCACGGTTAATAGCTATCATTTTAACACTTTTCTTCTCTGGTAGTAATTCTTGCCAAAAAGAAGTTTCACAGGAAGATCCATATAGGAGTGAAGCAATTATTACCGGCTATGACTTTAGAGCCTGTGTTTGTTGTGGAGGTCTAATGATTACTTTTGACGGAGAACCAAAACCGTATACCGGGGTCTTTCGCCTAATAGGTAACAGCGCAGCCGATATTGGAATTTCACTGACAGATACATTTCCTATTAACGTAAAGGTTGACTGGAAAGAGGACACAAGCAATTATTGCAATCATATGCTAATAACAAGAATTGCAAGACGCTAAACGTCTTTATGGCGCGGTTTACAATAATATATACCTCACTACATGAAAGAGGGCAAATATTTATTCCACAATTAAACCGGATCTTGTGTATCGCCAAAACCGGATTGGTAATTTCCTTCACAACTTCAGACAACCTGGATCCCACATGTTGATCTTTTAAAGAATATGGTTATTAAAAAGCCCTACAACTATATTACGCTTATTATTGTCCATTACGGATATATGAACGAAACTGATATACCTCGTGCTTTAAAAAAATTAACCGTAAAACGAATAAAGATGGATTTAGAAAACGCTACTTATTTTTTAGGAAGAGAATCAGTTGAGATTACAAAACATTCATTAATATGCTATCGCTAACAATATTTTACGTACATTTTCATAGCGATATTACATATGTTGAAACAATTCATCGTCTTATCCGCATTGATTTGTGTAAGTAGTGTAGGGTTTTGCCAGGTTGATTCCCCGGAAAAGTTTAACACGGAAAGAGTGCAGGTCACAAAGCACAGCATGTTGGTGCTGGCAACATGGGGTGGAATAAATTTATTGTACAGTGGCATCCCAGCCAGCCCCGCAAATGGAAGCAGTCAATATTTTCACCGCATGAACCTGGTTTGGGGCGGCGTTAATTTTTCCATTGGTACGTTAGGATATCTTCTCACTAAAAATAGAAAAGGTTACGGGTATGCACAAACGCTGTATAAACAGCAGGCAATTGAACAAATATATTTATTGAATACCGGGCTTGATGTTGCTTACGTTGCAGGCGGTTTTTATTTCAGGGAACGGGCAAACAACCTTGCTGAAAAGCATGACCGGTTGAAAGGTTATGGTAACAGCATCATCCTCCAGGGAACCGCCTTATTTCTTTACGATGGGATCATGTATTTGATTCATCATAATCATGGTAAAAAGCTGGATAGGTTTATTGATAAAATGCAGATTGGTTTTGCGTTAAACCAGTTGAATTGTGTTGTGAAATTTTAAAAAACATGGGGTACGATATTTTTGTCACTTTATTTGCGGGAGTTAAAGACCTCATATGCCAAACCTGCCGAAAAAAAAGATTGGCTTTAAAATTGACTTCTTTCATTCAATATAAATACAATAAAATATGTCAAGTGAAAAAGCAATACTCGCCGGCGGCTGTTTCTGGGGAGTGGAAGAATTGATAAGAGCTCTGCCGGGCGTAACGTCGACTGTGGTGGGCTATACAGGCGGAGATGTAAAAAATGCAACCTATCGCAATCATGGCACACACGCCGAATCCATTTCAATTACATTCGATCCCGAAAAACTCTCTTACCGCAAGCTGCTGGAGTTTTTCTTCCAGATTCACAATCCAACTACAAAGAACAGGCAGGGCAATGATGTCGGCACTTCCTACCGGTCTGCTATTTTTTATACCAGCGAGGAACAAAAGAAAACAGCGCAGGATTTAATTAGTGAGATGAATGCCTCCGGCAAATGGTCGGGCACTATTGTGACTGAAGTATCTCCTGCCGCTGACTTTTGGGATGCTGAAGAAGAACATCAGAATTACCTGCAGAAGCATCCTTATGGCTACACATGCCATTACATAAGGCCTGAATGGCAATTACCCGGGCTTACCAAAGCATAGGAGTTTCGTCAATCTTTGAAACATTACGTAATAAAAGAGATGCTGCTTTTTTAGATGAAATTGTTTGCGAATCCTGGTTAATGAAACCATGAACATAGGGTGTCTTTTTTATTTATGAACAGCTTCTTTTACTAAAAATATTTGCAGGAACTCTTTATTGGTTTTGTGGTCTTTTACATATTTGTTAAACGCAAGCATTTTTCCATGATTTGACCACACAACTGATCCCATTACCTTTTCCTCACTGGAAGATCGCGTTGTCAGGCGTTTAGACCTTCCTGTTTTTATATCGGTAATAAACACACTGTTATCAGCCAGGTAAGCAAGATATTTTCCATCCGGGCTAAAATTAAACGGCCCCTGAATTGAATACATATTAAAAGTAAGTTGCGTAATTTTTCCACCATTGGGCGACACACCAAAGGCCTGGATAATACCTTTATTATCCATTGATAAAAAGGCGATAATCTTTCCATCCGGCGTACATCTTAACCAATGGCGGGGCCCCTGGATTCCATTAACTGTGTTAGTAATTCTTCGCTGGGTTACTCCCGCAGGCACATTGGGCCTTGACGTAGTGGTTCCTTCAAGGGGTTGCCCGGGGTTGGCTTTTATGAGGCTGTTCGGAAGATCTAATACAAAAACCTCGGTTTTTTTTATTCCATCAGCATTAACAACTTCACCCTGAAAAGCAATAGCACGGCGTTGCCAGGTTCCATCGCTCTTTTGGTAACCTTTTCTGCCAATCCATCCTTCATCAAATGCTTTATCAATTTCATCACTTCCCGGTTGAGGATTTTTTGTAAC
>JBDTOV010000113.1:0-16946 GCA_039933035.1 Ginsengibacter sp.
AACGGGCTTTATATTATTTTCCTGGAAAGAAGGAAGCGCATTTAATTTTTTAAGATGTCCAATTCCAGTTACGATGTATTGTGTCATGTAGCGGTTATCAGGGCCGCCCTTGAACCAAACAAAGCCGCCATTGGGCGATTGCATGTCGGTCAATTTAGTCAATGATGATTCCAATTGAAGACTCATCTTTAGTGCATCGAAAAGCAAGGCAATATTTTTCTTTTGCTGTTCTTCGTTTTGAGCCTGTAAAACCCAGGGAGTTTCCTGCAATAAAACAGATTTTAGTTCTTCATTCTTTTGAAGATTGCTCGTGAGTGCTGCGGTATCAGCCTCACCCCCGCCCCCTCTCCCCTGTGAGAGGGGAGAAGCCCATTTCTCAAAAATGGCTTTTATTTTGGGTGATGAGTTTACGATTTTTGTTGCAAGTGCATTTGCATAATATCGGTTAAAAGTTTGCTCCGCACATTCGTAGGGATATTCCATTAAATAAGGCAGAGCTTGTATGGCATACCAGACGGGATTGGTCGTATATTCAACTGTTAATCCATAATTACTTAGCGTTTCACTCTTCGCCGAATTGATAAGTTTTTCAAACTTAAAATCTTTTGTTCCGTTACCACGCATTGGCAAGGGCATTGTTTCTGTTACCAGCATACGATTAGTTACCACAGGAATTGCGGCTTCTTCTCCATCGCTGACATCACCGGCTTTAGCAACAATTCTATAAACAACCGCATCGTTAAAATTTTGCGGAACATCAATGCTGAATGTAACTAAGGTGCTCTGGCCTGCTGCAACTTTAAACGTTTTGGAAGGAGCATTAATTTTAAACCAGCTATCAACGGGGTTCATAGTGGTTGCATTCAACAACTGAAAGTCTGCCTGGCCACTAACTTCTTTATTGCCAAGGTTTACAATTTTAGCACTGAACTCCATTTGATCGCCTTCCCTCAAAAAGCGCGGCGCATTGGGTTGCACCATTAAATCTTTTTGTGTGATCACGGTTTTTGTTGCATAACCACTTGCAAGGTCTTTGGTGTGCGCCAGTGTCATCAGCTTCCATTGCGTAAGTGCTTCCGGCATGGTAAAGCTAAATTCAATATTGCCATCTTTATCTGTTCTTAATTCTGGAAAGAAGAAAGCAGTTTCATTGAAGTTTGTTCGAATTTGAATTTGGGATGGATCAAGTGGTTGAACAGGAACTTCATCAGTTTTTCTTTGAGTAGTTGTTATATTTGTAATTGCCCCAGTTAAGTCTTTCTTTTTTACACTACCATAACCCGTAACAACAACTTCACTTAAATCTGCTTTGCTCATTTCTGCCGGAGCCGCCGCCGCTTGATCTCGGGCCATTGAAGCAATGCCTCTTATTTGGATGCCCGGTACTCTGCCTTGCAAATAATTATTACCGGGCAAATAATTCATCGCATCGTAAATCTTTTCTTTTTGCTGTACATAAGGTTCATTCCAATATTTTTCTATCGATTGAATCGAAATAAAATTTTGTTGTCCCTGCCATGTATTATAACCGGAATATGTTGGCCACACATCAAGGGCACTCCACGAATGCGGCTTGAATTGATCAAGAGAAGCATCGTACATGGAGGCCAACATTTCTGCGGCAACTTTTTCTCCTTTATTTCCACTGATCTTCACCTTCCATTTTTCTTCACTACCGGGTAAAGTTTTATCACGGTAGGTGTCAAAAGAAATGTTAAGTTCTTTATTACTCCAGGCAACATAGGTAGTATTGGAAGCAACATAAAAGCGATTGTCTTTTATAAAAAATTGATTCACTCCAAACCCACCACGGTCATTTTCTGTGATTGTAAAATCAAAAGATTTTTTATTGTTATCTAACGAATAAAAATTGAAATCATTCTTTTTATCGGTTACAGGTTGTTGATTACCAGTTGTCTTTTGCCTATTAATTTCCTCAATTAAAAAAACATTATCAGATGAAGTCCCGGTAACAACTTTTGCGGTGTCGCCAGGTTGAACCATATTCTTTTCAGCAATGTTCCAGAGGTAAGATGGTTCCGGTAAAGAAGCAGCTTTTGCATCATACACCTGGAAATATTGTACATCTTTTACTTCCTGCCCGTACCTGTCTTTTGCAGTCGCTTCAATCACATACCAGCCTTGTTGAAACTTTCCTTTTGTCAATTGCCAATTGCCAATTGCATTTGTGCTGTCAATATCTGAATAAGCCAATTCACCCTTTTCCCATGATTCTTTTTTGGTTTCACCTTTATATTCATCATGCGGAAAAAATTGAATGAATTCATTTTTATTTAAAATAAATTTATCAGGTTGTTCCCATAGCCTTTCACGAATCAGCCTTTCGGGGGGTAGCAGTTTGTAAATTTTTACATTGGCCTTTACAGGTTCCGGCTGGCCACTTAAATTTTTACTGGTAACAATAATATTTTTCAGGCTGTCAATATTTACAACATCACTTTGTGGTAAACTGATTTGTAAATTCAATGCTTTATATCCAACCGGTATGGTAATATCACCACTTCTTGTTTCACCGTTTATATCAGTAATATCAGCTTCTACTTTATAATCAAAAACAGGATCATTTTTTTTATCAAGGGTAAGATCAGGAATCGCCGCAAATTGTATGGAAAACTTTCCATCAGCATCGGTTGCTATTTCGCCGTGCGTAATTTCCAGTGGCTGAGATTGAGGAAAGCCTTTCCGCCAGAACATCCATGGATACAAGAACCTGGCAGCTCTTGTCACGCGATAAGAAACTGTAGCGCCGTCAATGTTATTACCTGCATACGCCTTGGCAAAGCCTGAAATCGTTACGGTATCATTTACCCTATAGCTTCCTTTTAGCGTATCAAATTCAGTATAAAATTTAGGTCGTTTGTACTCTTCAACAGAAAATGAAACAGTTGAGTTTTCATAATCATAAACATTGATTTCAAATTCACCATTCAATTTATTTTCAGGCAACCGAAACTTTCCATTAAAAGAGCCGAATTCATTCAACAGCACTTTTATCGAATCAACTTTCTGGCTGTTAACATCATTGAGAAAAATAGTGAGAGAATCTTTAGATTGCAGTAAAGCAGGCTTTTTAGTTTTCCAGTTTTTAGTAACGCCGATGCCCTTAAAATAGACCAATTGACCAGGCCGATACATACTCCTGTCAGTAAATAAAAAAAATTTTGCATTGTCTTCATCATACTCTTTTTGATCATCGTAATCATCATCATCATTAGCACTTGCATCATAGTTATAAAGGTATTGCTGGTCGTCTAAAAACAAATGATCTTTTTTATAACTGATCTCAAGCCTGGCATTCCGGTTTTCATCTTTTTTAGGATCAGTTAATTTTATATAACCATGCTTATCTGTTATCAGCAAGTCCTGTTTTATCAATTTATTTTCTCTATTATTATAATCATATTGTTGACTCCAAACCTGGACTTTAGCGCCATTTAGGGGTTGGCCGCTCGTTCTGTTCAAAACAAAATATTGAAGCCCGCTACTAATAAAGCTTATATCAGAAACATAAAAATATTGTGCAGCAAGAGGATTTTTATCAACGCTAAAGTCTTCGCTGGCGCTGCCGATCAATGCATATTCACCAACGGGTAATGGATCAATTTTTACTTCCACTGAATGGGAAAGATAATCATCCGCCACAGACAAATCCTGTCTCCAGCTTGTTAAGCTTTTAGTCTTGACTAATGTTTGAAAAAGCTGTTCGTTATTATAATTTTTAGTGACCTCTTTTTTAAGTTGCTGAGTTAATTCAATCAACCGAAAATAAACGGTCTTACAATTTTTATAGGTAACTAATGTTCTAAAAGGAAGCCCTGGAACATTAACTTTTTCTGTCGTTACATTTATTTGCGGATGAAGAATTTGATTCAGTAAATTCTTTGCGTTGATACCTCCTTCACTTGCGGGGAATTTTTTTATCATTGCATCAAGCATTTCTTTTGCCTGCCTTACTGTGTACACGGAGGACGAATCCTGCTGTTGTGCCGCCTGTGTGGCTTTATTATATACCTCCTGCGCAATCATAAATGACGCCTGGGCGGAAATAGGATTGTTACCGTAGTCCCGGTCAATATTTTTGAGTGCCGCGATATATAATTCTTCCTTATTCTCCATAACGCCATATTGATTTACAAAATTGATGCGTTCAATATCGGCATCAATCAATGCATCTGGCTTTGCATCAGGTTCATGAAATGCCAAAAGGGTTTGGAAAGCGGTTATTGCCTTATGGTGTAGTGATGCAGAATCTTTTGTAGAGAAAGTATGTTTTGCAAATTCCTTTGCGGGGGCAAATACTTCCTTGTCTTTTATTTCAAATGCATATGCCGGTCTTGTAATATCGCGTTCATCGCTTTTAAAATAATCTAAAGCCCGATGTGCCAGTAAATCGTATAGGGTTGGCCGTAAGTAGCGCATATTGCCTTTCAAAATTATAGCATTAAAAGGCTCCAGTTTTGTTTGTTGCAAGAGGTTTTCATTATCTATTGAGGCAAGGTATAATTCTGCAATTTTATTGTGAAGATCATCTGCAGTCCAGGTAGCAATATCTGTTTTATTGAAATTAGTAGTGTTTGTACGTTGATACAGTTTGTAACGATTTTGCTGAAAATAATTCCAGTACATCTGCGCCGCTATACTTTGCAGAATTGCTTTCGCGGGTTCTTTTGCGATATTAATTTCTCTTTCCACTGTATCAATACTTTTCACCGGAGCATCTTCCTGTATATTTTGATTCAGTGTTATTTTATACAGCAAAGATTTAATTACCTGCGGATCATTACTGTTCTTTTTAGCCGAAGTGTAAATGATATCAACTTCTGTAAGTGCGGATTTAGTAAGCCCTTTGCTAATAAGTTCCTCAATTTTTTTCCACCGGGCGCCGTACTCATCTGTTGGCTTTTGAGCATATAAAATGGAAGCGTTACAAAAGGAAAGCATCATAAGTGAGAAAGCGGGAAACAGGTATTTTCTAAAGCGCATGTAAATGAATTTAATTAAAGATAAAAAACTATGACAACTGGTTGTATGTATATCATACACTCTCTGAGATGCGGGTTTGGTTTAAAATTCATAAATCGATGAATGGTAATCTTTTTTGATACGATTAAACCCCGAACTGTTGGTTTAGTCTGAAAATGACAATTTGTTACAGTAACAGGGACTTCGGTATCAGGCATCCCGTAAAAAAGATGGTAGCCAGCGTACAGAAAAGAATAAAAGAAATGCTAAGGCGGGCGCTAGGTAACCTTTGCAAAATTTGGGGGTCATAGTCAAAAATAGAGCCGCCGCCAATAGGTTTGGGGCGGTTTATTATTTTAAATTATGATATACCTTTTGCACATCATCATCCTGTTCAAGATGGTCAACAAGTTTTAAAACGTCATCTGCCTGTTCTTCGGAAAGTTCAACAGTGCTGGTAGGAATTCGGGTAAGCTCCGCCGTTATTACGTCAATTCCCTTTTCTTCCAAAGCCTTATTCATATTGCCAAACTCGTTGAAAGGGGTACGAATAATGATATTTCCTTCGCTATTCTCACCTATTTCTTCAAGTCCCGAATCTATCAGGTCAAGTTCCAGTTCTTCCATATCAAGGGTTCCTTTTTTTATTTTGAATTCACCCATGTGGTTAAAAGTAAAAGCAACGCTGCCGCTTGTGCCAAGCGAGCCATTGGCTTTATTAAAATGCATCCGAACATTGGCTACCGTTCTCGTTGGGTTATCGGTTGCCGTTTCCACAAGCAATGCTACGCCATATGGCGCATAACCTTCATACAACACTTCATGATAGTCGGTTTTATCCTTGCCCATGGCCCGTTTAATGGCCGCCTCCACCCTATCCTTCGGCATATTTACCGCTTTTGCATTGATGATACAACGCCGCAATGATGAATTATTATCAGGATCCGGCCCTCCTTGTTTTACCGCTATGTCTATTTCTTTACCAAGCCTTGTAAATTGTTTTGCCATTTTATCCCACCGGGCAAACATGGTGGATTTTCTCACTTCAAATATTCTTCCCATAAAATAACTTTTATTTCCGCTTTAGGCCATGATCTTTCAGTATCAGGCAATTCGGCAAATCTAAAAATTTAAAATCTAATATTAAAAATCTAAATGGATTTCAATCATAATAATAACGGTTTTGTCATGTTAAAAAATTGGGCCCCCTCATCATGAGTTCTTTTTGAGCTACAGTGCGGGCTGTTCGCTAGTATCTTTAGCTTCGCTAAAGGATACCGCTTCCATCCCGCAGCCCGTCAGCAACAGGCTCTTTATTGAGCGGAGGCACCCACATTTCGCTAAACCATTTCTGGCCGGAATACCTGCTGATCACTTACTTTTGTCGTATGTCAAAAAAGTTTACTTATTCGGCTTTACATTCTTTTTCCCTGCAAGTATTTTTAAAGATGGGTTGCAGTGAGGAAGACGCGGCAATCGCGGCGAAATCGCTCCTGGTAGCCGATTTGCGTGGCGTTGACAGTCACGGGGTAGCCAGGCTTTCAGGATATGTTCGTTTATGGGAGGTCAATAGAATTAACGCCACACCGGCAATAAAAATCATTCATGAAACACCCTCTACCGCGGTTGTTGATGGCGATGCAGGACTAGGCCTTGTTGTGGCACCTTTCGCCATGCAGGTTGCCATTGATAAAGCAAAAAATGTTGGCACAGGATGGGTGAGTGTAAAAAACAGCAACCATTTTGGTATCGCGGGCTCCCACGCTATAATGGCGTTGCAACACGACATGATCGGTATTGCCATGACCAACGCGTCCGCACTGGTTGCACCAACTTTTTCCATAGAAAGAATGTTGGGAACGAACCCGATTGCTGTTGCGATACCGGCTGGTAAGGAACAGCCCTTTGTTGCAGATTTTGCCACAACAACTGCTTCAAATGGAAAGCTGGAAATATTACAGCGCAAAAATGAAAATGCTCCTGGCGGTTGGGTACAAACGAAATCCGGCGAACCATCGGGTGATGCGGGTGAAATCAAAAAAGGCGGTGCATTATTACCACTTGGCGGAGATAGGGAACATGGTAGCCACAAAGGGTATGCATTGGGTGCTATCGTTGATATTTTTTCCGCAATTTTAAGCGGGGCCAATTATGGTCCCTGGGTTCCTCCTTTTCCTGCCTATGTTCCCATGCCGGAAAACATGCCGGGGGAAGGGATCGGGCATTTTTTCGGCGCCATGCGTATTGATGCCTTTCGTCCTGCTGGTGAATTTAAATTACACATGGACAAATGGATCCGTAGATTCAGTGCTTCAAAAACTGTGGAAGGGCAGGAACGGGTTATTATTCCGGGAGAACCTGAAACAGCATTTGAAATTGAACGAAGAAAAAATGGAATTCCTTTATTAGAATCTGTTGTTGAGGATCTTACAAAGGTGGGAGACAAGTTTGGAATAACTTTTTAATCCGGCAGGTATCTTTACTCCTGATGCCGGGCCTTGGTCTAAAAAAATCATATTTCAAAATTTAGTCCACGGTATCTTGGGTTCTGTGTTATAAATTTGCACTCCATCTGAATAAAAAGTTAATATGTTTTAAGAATGAAAGTAATGAAGTTTGGAGGCACCAGTGTTGGCAAGCCTGAAAGAATGTTTGAGATTGCAAAGCTTATTACAAAAGAAAATGAGCCAAAAGTTGTGGTGCTTAGCGCTTTAAGCGGTACTACCAATTCACTTACAGAAATAAGCAAGAGCCTGTCGCAAGGTGATCGTGTGGCTGCCAAGCAACACATCGACTCACTGGAACAACATTATCAAAATTTTATTCGTAAGCTGATACAAACGGAAGAGGTTTACACCCGGGCCAAAAGCATACTGGCAGAGCATTTTGAATTTCTTAATATCATATTAAAAATTTCATTTAGTGAAGCGTTAAATAAAGATATACTTGCCCAGGGCGAATTATTAAGCACCAAACTTTTTAGCGCTTATCTTGATGAAAAAAAGATTCCACACGTTTGGTTGGCCGCACTTGATTTTATGACCATTGATTCTCATGGTGAGCCACAGGTAGGAAGTATAAAAGTAAAATTGTCTCAGATTTTAAAGCGCCATAATGACCATACCCTTTTTCTTACCCAGGGATACATTTGCCGCAATGCAAAAGGCGAGGTAGATAACCTGAAAAGAGGCGGGAGTGATTATTCAGCCTCGTTAATTGCGGGGGCCATCGGCGCATCTGTTTGTGAAATATGGACCGATATTGACGGCATGCACAACAACGATCCGCGAATCGTGAACAAGACAAAACCCATTGGTCGGCTAAGTTTTGATGAAGCTGCTGAACTGGCTTATTTCGGTGCCAAAATTTTGCATCCTGCGAGTATCTGGCCCGCCCAGTATTTTAATTTCCCGGTAAGATTATTAAATACGATGCAGCCGGATGCCCCCGGCACGCTAATAGAAAGTGAAGCGGGTAGCGTTGGGGTAAAAGCAATAGCCGCAAAAGATTTTATCACGGCAATAAAAATAAAAAGCAGCCGGATGTTACTGGCTTATGGTTTTCTTCGAAAAGTCTTCGAAATATTTGAAAAATATGAAACTCCTATTGATATGGTAACTACTTCCGAAGTAGCCGTATCGCTCACCATCGATAACGATGCGTACCTGAGCGAAATGATCAAGGAACTGGAATTGTTTGGAACGGTAGAGGTAGACAGTAATCAGACGATCGTTTCAATTGTAGGCAACCAGATCACGCAGACAAAAGATGTCATTGCGAAAATATTCACCAATTTATCCGGCATTCCTGTGCGCATGGTAAGTTATGGCGGTAGTCAGCACAATATTTCTATTCTAATTGCCCGGGAGCATAAAGAAAAAACTTTGCAACTATTGAATAAGGGCTTGTTTGGAATGTGAGTGCTGGTATTGATCACCGAAATTTTAAAAAGATATTCCCAAATTCTTATAAACAAAACTCATCAGCCACATCGGGCCAATTAATAAAAATTGTATGTCTTTAAAAAAGGAGGGTTTTTTCCCTTCAACTTTATGGCCATAGAATTGCCCAATCCACGCGATAATAAAAATTATAATGCAAAAAAGCCACAAAGGAAACGGAAGAAAAGTTTCTGCGGCATAACACAATGCGAGGCAAAGAATACCAAACAGCAGCATTCCTATTCCTATTTTTAACGAAAGAGACAGGTAGTAGATTGTGGTCAATAACAATACAATCATCGCAACATTCAGTTGCAGATTGCCCGTTAAAAGCCACGGCAGTTTAACACAATAAAGCATACCGGTAATGGAAAAGAAAATGGCAGGTACGCATATCCAGTGAATGAGCTTATTGGTTTCATGGGTATGGCTTTCACCATATTCATTGAGCCATTGATGTAGTGTTCTCATTTGTCAATCGTTTCTCTAATTTATTCCAAAAAAGTGATATGGAACAATCCATTTAAAACAGCCGGTTTTTAATTTTTCTAAAAAAAAAACTCCCCGGTAATTGGAGAGTTGGTGTTTACGAAAATTTTAAAATTAGATGATCAACATGGCATCGCCATAACTGAAAAAACGGTATTTATCTTTTATAGCTTTTTTATAAGCATCCATTATAAGATCGTAGCCGGCAAATGCGCAGGTCATGATAAGCAGGCTGGTCTTGGGCAAATGAAAATTGGTAACAAGAGAATCCGCAATATTAAAATTGTATGGCGGATGAATAAAATGATTCGTCCACCCTTCAGAAGGCTTTAGTAATTTTTGTGCAGTAAAAGACGTTTCCATGGCACGCATGGTTGTAGTGCCAATTGAGCATATTCTTTTCCCGGTTTCTTTTGCCTTGTTTACAATGCGGCAGGCCTCTTCATCAATATGATAATATTCCGCATCCATTTTATGTTTGCTAAGGTCTTCCACTTCTATCGGGCGAAAAGTTCCCAGGCCTGTATGCAGGGTCACCTCTGCGAAACGAATCCCTTTTATTTCTAATCGTTTTATCAGTTCAGCGCTAAAATGAAGTCCTGCAGTTGGCGCTGCTACCGCTCCTTCATGTTTGGCATATACTGTTTGGTATCTTTCTTTATCTTCTTCATCGGGCTTGCGCTTAATATATTTTGGCAAAGGAGTTTCACCCATGAAATAAAGCATTTTCCTGAACTCTTCTTCGGGGCCATCCCACAAAAAACGAATAGTTCGTCCACGGCTGGTTGTATTGTCAATTACTTCTGCTACCAGTTCATCACTTTCTCCAAAATATAATTTATTACCAACGCGGATCTTACGGGCCGGATCAACGATTACGTCCCAAAGCCGGTTTTGTTTATGCAATTCCCTCAAAAGAAATACTTCGATTTTTGCGCCTGTTTTTTCTTTACGGCCATACATACGGGCCGGAAAAACTTTTGTGTTGTTTACGACAAAAACATCTTTATCATCAAAATAATCCTGGATGTCTTTGAAATGTTTGTTTTCAATTTTACCTGTTTTTCTTTCAATCACCATCATCCTGCTGTCTTCTCGTCTTTTGGCCGGATTTTGTGCAATAAGATTAAGGGGAAGGTCAAACTTAAATTGACTAAGTTTCATGTGCAATTATAATTTATAAGTTAATTGTCACATGCCATGTACTGTTTTTACAGAGATACGTACCCACTTCGGTGGGTCACTTATCATGTTACGGCATGATTTTTTTTAAGGTCGCAAAGGTAATGCTTAATTATTAGAATTTGAGTTAAAATTTTAACTTGTTTTGTCGACCAATCAAAGATTAGGATCTCGTCATTTATTAGAAATTTACTTTAGGAATTGACTCAATCAATTGTTGTGTGTATATGCTTTTTGGATGGTAATAAATTTCATCAGCAGTGCCTGTTTCTTCAATTTTTCCTTTGTTCATTACCATAATGCGATTACTTATATAATGTACCACACCCAGATCATGGGATATAAAAATACAGGTAAATCCGAGTTCTTCCCGGAGATCATTCAATAGATTGAGTACCTGTGCCTGCACGCTTACATCCAGGGCAGAAACGCTTTCATCGCAAATAATAAATTCAGGGTTGAGGCCAAGCGCCCTTGCTATACAAATTCGCTGGCGCTGCCCGCCACTGAACTCATGCGGGTAGCGGTTAAAATGTTCCGGTTTCAAATCTACTTTATGCAGTATGTCCATAATTTTCTCTTTTCGCTGTTTTTCAGTGGGAAGGATATTATGAATTTTCATGGGCTCATTAATTGCCTGCCCGATGGTGAGCCGTGGATTCAGGGATCCATAGGGATCCTGGAAAATGATTTGAATATCTTTGCGCATTTTCCTCAGTTGTTCGTCTGGTATGTGCGCTATATTTTTTTTATTCAGAAAAATATTTCCTGAAGTTGGCTCTGTAAGTCTTATCAGGGCCCTGCCCAAGGTAGTTTTTCCGCAACCACTTTCTCCAACCAATCCCATAATTTCTCCTTTTACAACAGAAAAACTAACGTCATCAACTGCTTTGAATTGTTTTAAGATTTTGCCTGTAAAACTTTTCTTTATGGGAAAATATACCTTCAGATGCTCTACCTTCAACAATTCAATCGTTGAGTCAATAATTTCTTTATCTTTTTTTTGAATAAAAATATGTTGAGTGGGTGAATTTGTTTCATCGTTTAAAAAATCACTAACTACCGGAAGCCTTTTTCCCTTTGAAGACGCAGAAGGGCGGCAACTAATTAATGCCTTCGTATAAGGATGCTTTGGATTCAAAAAAATTTCTTTAGTTGTATTGGTCTCTACAATTTCTCCCTTGTACATCACAATCACTTTATCAGCAATTTCTGCAACAAGCCCGAGATCATGCGTAATATAAATTACACCCATGTCCATTTTTTGTTGCAATTCTTTAATGAGCCGCAGGATGGTTTTTTGGACGGTAACATCCAGTGCAGTGGTCGGTTCATCTGCAATCAATATGGAGGGGTTACAACTCATGGCCATGGCAATCATCACTCTTTGCTTTTGCCCGCCGCTAAGCTGGTGCGGGTAACGGGTAAGCATACCCGCGGCATCCGGCAGTTGTACCTGGCTGAAAAGGCCGATGGTTTTTTGCCTGGCCTCTTTACGGCTAATTTTTTCGTGAAGCAGTATCGCTTCCATAACCTGGCCCCCACAAGTATGCACCGGGTTAAGGGAGGTCATAGGCTCCTGGAAGATCATGGAAATTTTATTTCCCCGTATTTTCCTGAGATATTTTTCAGAAAGCGTCAGCAGGTTTACCCGGGCAAGTCCATCTGCTGAAAAAAAAATGTCACCCGTTGTATATCGGGCAGGCGGAGAGGACAGCAATTGTAGTATTGATAATGAAGTGACCGTTTTACCCGAACCGGATTCACCGACTATAGCAACAGTTTCGCCCTTATTTACCTCAAAGGAAATATTCTTTACTGCAGAAACATTTTCTGAACTTGTTATAAAATCAACGCTTACATTTTTTATCTGGAGAAAGGGATACGTCATTAAAGCAAATTATACAAACCTGTAAACTTTCGTAAAACAGAATTCTGAAAAGCTGAAGTAATAAAAGACTATGTTATGGCGTTCTAAAATTTTAAATGTCTTACCGTTAGCCCGTCATTGATCAATTGTTTTAATGACTCTATTCCAATTCTTAAATGCCTTTCTACAAATTGAGCAGTAACCTTCGCATCACTTTCAGTAGTTTTTACACCTTCGGGAACCATGGGCGAATCGCTCACAAGCAGCAAGGCTCCGGTAGGGATTTTATTATAAAATCCTACTGTAAAAATGGTGGCGGTTTCCATATCAATAGCATAAGCTCTTATTTTGCCCAGGTAAGCTTTGAGGATCTCATCATGTTCCCAAACCCTCCTGTTAGTAGTATAAACAGTACCAGTCCAGTAATCGAACGCATGATCGCGAATGGTGGTTGAGATGGCCTTTTGCAAAGCAAAAGCAGGTAATGCAGGCACTTCAGGGGGGAAATAGTCATTGGAAGTACCCTCGCCCCTTATCGCTGCAATCGGTAAAATGAGATCGCCGATTTTATTTCTTCTTTTTAAGCCGCCACATTTACCGAGAAATAAAACCGCTTTGGGTTCAATGGCACTCAGTAAATCCATTATAGTAGCGGCGCCGGGGCTTCCCATGCCAAAATTAATTATGGTAATATTATCAGCAGTTGCGCATTCCATTGCTTTATCCACTCCTACAATTTTGACTTTGTGTATGGAAGCAAACATCTTTACATAGTTGCTGAAATTCGTAAGGAGTATATATTTACCAAAATTTTCAAGCTTCTCGCCGGTATATCTTGGAAGCCAGTTGTTTACTATTTCTTTTTTTGTTTTCATAATTCTTAAAAATACGATTTTAGATGGTAGTGTCGCAATTGCAGGCGGATGATTTTAGATTTGTAAAAGATTAGGGAGGGAAATATCGGGTTATTTTAAATCATATGCATCGGTACCTTTTTATGCTGGTACCGGTTATAAATTACCTGCCAATCTATAGTTAGTTTCCATGAAATAAATAGATAATGATAAAGATTGAGTTTCCTAAAAATAAAGTTACCATCAGGCAGCAGGAAGGGTCAAACGAAGTTTTTGATGTGATCAGAAAAAAATGGCTGCAACTCTCCCCGGAAGAATGGGTGCGTCAGCATATGATACAGTACCTTCTTTTAAAAAAATATCCGTCGTCGCTGATAGCAGTTGAAAAGGAAATCAGGTTGGGAGAGTTGTCCAAGCGCTGTGACCTCGTAGTGTACACCAGGGATACAAAGCCCTTCATGATAATTGAATGTAAAGAAATGAAAGTGGTTCTTTCTCAAAAAACATTAGAACAGATTCTCCGGTATCACATCACTTTGCCGGCAACCTATCTTATTATTACTAATGGGAGCTATTGTTATGGCTTTCAAAAAAAGGGGGAACAGTTTACTGAAATTGATGCGTTTCCTGGCTATGAATTATAAAAAAATAAGTAAGACCCGGTGTAACTTCTGGCAGTCTCCCCAAAAGTTGAAAAATAATTTTTAAGGAAATATTCCCAGTTCTGCATATGCAGTACCTACTTTATTAATAGCACATACGTATGCTGCTGTTCTCATGTCAGGAATCGCAGGAGTTTTTTGCCATATATCGACGATCTCGCGGGTGGCCGAAATCATGGTTTCTTCCAAACCACTCCTTACAAGGTCAACCTCATCCGCGCCGTGCATGATGAAATCCCTTTCAAATGAACTAACATTTTTCCCGGTAAGTTCTTCAAGCTGCCCCAATATATGATGGTTCATGTTTTCTGAAAATCTTTTTTCCAGCCGGCCATATCGTACATGGCTAAGATTCTTTAGCCATTCGAAGTAACTAACGGTAACTCCACCGGCATTCAGGTACATATCGGGCACTACCAGGGCTCCTTTTAGATTCAGGATTTCATCAGCTTCAGGAGTAAGCGGCCCATTAGCAGCTTCCCCAATTATTTTTGCTCTAATCCGGGAAGCATTTTTTCCATTCACCACATTTTCCAATGCTGCAGGAATCAGGATATCACAATCCATTTCGAGTGCATCTGTATTTTTGGCAAAATTTTCAGCACCCGGGAAATCCAGCAGGGATCCGGTTTTTGTTCGGTGTAGCCATACTTTATCTACATCAAGCCCATCCTGGTTCCAGATGGCACCTTCATATTCCGACAGGCCAACAATGATAGCACCGGCCTGTTGGAAAAATAATGCTGTATGATAACCCACATTTCCCAATCCCTGAACACAAATACGTTTTCCTTTCACGCCCGTAGGTAAACCAAGTTTATCCATTACTGAAGGCATATTACATACTTCGCTTAATCCATAAAATACGCCCAAACCTGTTGCTTCTTTTCTTCCCCGGACACCACCTTGGGTTACTGGCTTTCCTGTTACACAACCTGCTGCATCAATTTCTCCCGGATGCATGGCAACATAAGTATCCAGTATCCAGGCCATTTCTCTTTCACCCGTGCCATAATCCGGTGCAGGAACATCCGTTCCCGGACCAATGAAATTTTTCTTAATTAATTCAGCAGTATACCGGCGGGTAATTTTTTCTAATTCATAAGGAGTATAACCGTGCGGATCAATCTTTATACCTCCTTTCGCGCCTCCAAAAGGAACATTTACGATGGCGCACTTGTAGGTCATTAGTGCTGCCAGGGCCATTACTTCATCCTGGTTTACCGCCAGGCTGAACCGGATGCCACCCTTGCATGGTGTTTTATGATGTGAATGTTGTACCCTATATGCTTCAATAGTAACTATTTCACCGTTTTCTTTTTTAATAGGGAAGCGCATTTGATAAACGCTGTTACACTGTTTTATTTGTTGTAAAATACCACGATCCCAGTCAGTAAAAATAGCTGCTTTGTCAAAACTTCTTTCAACACTCTGGAAAAAACTATATGGTACCGGGGATGACATAAAATGTAATTTGAGTTAACAGGTGAAGCAACCTAAAATATATTTTTTAATTTTTTTTTAAAACTTTGTGAAAAGGGTTTAAAAAGTCTTTTCTTTTTTTGAAACTTTCATATCGATTCTTACCAGGTATAAAAAAAGAACAACCAGGATGGTAATACAAACAGCCATTACCACGTAGATTTTGTCATGGCTTCTCATAATATCATTCATTCCTCCTCCTGTAGAATCTTCAGGCGACCGGGCAAATAATAAAAAACTAAAAAATGAGAATGTAACGGACAAGCATAATCGCTTAAAACAAATTTTTTTATTCATTAATCAAATTTTTATTGGCCAGCAGTCCCAATCTTATTTTAAGATTGCTGATCCAAATACCTAAAAGCATCCAGCCGAATACTGCCGGCCAGAAAACCATTTCCATGGTTGCGTCAAGATTGCTGCCACCTAATGCGGGATTTCCACCACCTTTAGCACCCTCCATACCACCCGGGTGAAGTGATTGAACCAGCCTGGGCAAGATCATTATCAACGGCACATAAATAAAGTATGCGAAAATATTATAGACAGCACTAATCCGGGCCTTTTTGTCAATATCAGTCATAGAGCCTCTTAATACAAGATAGGCAAGGTAAATTAAGATAGCGATAGCTGCAGCTATTTGTTTAGGATCGTTACTCCAGGCTTCGCCCCATGTATAAGCAGCCCATATAGAGCCTGTTGCTAATCCCAAAATTCCAAACACAATTCCTGTTTTTGCGAATTCTGCAGCATAAATATCATATTTAATATTTTGGGTACGCAGGTATGCAATTGAATATCCAAGCGAGAGGGTAAGCAGGGCTATTTGTCCGAACCACATAGGAATATGAAAGAAAAAATTCCGGGCTGTTTGATGAAGATTGCCAATAATAGGGATTTTAATCAAAAAACCTGCGGTGAAAGTTATGAAAAGAAACAAAATGCACAATATTTTCCACCACTTAAATTTCATGTATTTATTGGTTTTAGTTTTTCAGAAACTAATCGCTTTTGAGGGTGCAAAACTATGATAAAACTTTCGTGATTTTGTTTTTGTTCAGAAGTTTTGTCCTTGCGGTGACAGGATTAAGTTATTTTAATAATCTATATTTTCAATTAAGAATTAACCACATGCCGGGAAACATGACTTGAAGTAAAAGACGATCATATGTAATGTTATTTATGTATTGATTGATTTAATAATCATTGAAGTAGAGGCATCTTTCAGCAAATATTTTAAAAGAATTTATGTAGTTTCGTTTTCATTTAAAATTTAAGCATCCATTTATTACTCAATGATACCTGGCGAATTTAACACTACCGTTAATTATAATGTTACGGCATCCGGTGAACTTACAGAATGGCTTACCGGACTTTCCTCGCATTTGCAATTACAACCAGAAAACAATAGAATTGAATATCCGGAAACCTTTGCATCAGGGTTTGCAAAAGTCTATGATATTGAGCCGGGCCTTTCTTATCG
>JBDTOV010000114.1:0-16936 GCA_039933035.1 Ginsengibacter sp.
TTAATCCTGAAGATGCACAATTTGTCCGGTTGATTGGCAGGAATGTCCTCCAGGTCGGGTTCTTTGTCCTCACAAAATTGTAACAGAGAGCAGAACTTTGCATATTCATAACAATCAAAACTTAAACAAAATGGAAACAGCTGTAATGACAAACACAGAAATGGCGCAGGAACTCTATGACCTTTTCGGCAAGGGTGACGTTCCCGCTATACTTGATTTACTTACCGATGATATTAAATGGACTTGTCCGGGACCGACGGAGATACTTCCTTATGCCCGTATCTACAGTGGGAAAACAGAAGTAGCGAATTTTTTCAAACTTATTTATGAGAACAAAGATTTTCCCAACTTCGAAGCCAGGGAGTTTATCGCAGAAGGCGATAAGGTAGTTGCGCTGGGACACTGGGATGCAAAATCTAAGAAAACAGGTAACCCTTATTCAGGAGACTGGGCAATGGCATTTTATTTCAGAGATGGGAAAATATGTGAACACAGAGAATATTATGACTCATATGGAGAGGCAATGGCTTCCAAAGGATAAAATTGATTTACCTGAAATTCAAGACCTGTTTCGTTTATGTGAAACGGGTCTTTTGTTTGTTGAAACAAAGAGACGCCCAACTCAATAGACCACGCGGCGGCTCTTGAAGTTTAAGTGGATTTGACTTACCTGAATGGAATGCTTCACTTTATCCCTGTAAAACCCAAATTCACCAGGAACGAAAATTTAAGACAATAAAACATCTGCCGATATTCCTAACTCACGATGAAATATTTTAGCCAATTCCAATGTAAGAGGCTTTTTTTTGTTAAGCACCGCAGATACATATCCCTTTGATCCTATTTTACCCACCAGGTCTTTATTTTTTAATCCTCGTTCCTGCATTTTGAGCTTTATGGCTTCGATAGGATCAGGTAACGGAACAGGATAGTTTTTATCTTCATATTCTTTGATAAGGAGTAAAGCCACATGGAGCGTTTCCCCTTCAGGGGTATTACGCTTCACTTTTTTGTCAAAAAGGCCATCTACCCAATTCAGGTAAGTCTCATAATCCCTTTTTGATTTTATAGGTTTTAATGTCATCATTGCTTCTTTTTAAATTTAACCGTACTTACATCAGTTTTATCATATTCCGCATGTGTTCCAACCCATTTTACCTGTATAGTTTTGTATTCAAATACCATCTTTACTACCAACCGGTAGTTATTTCCTATGATGTTAAAAACTACCCGGTCATCACCCACAATACTGACATTCCCATATACTTTTTTCACCTTATTGAAATGCTTACAATCAAATTTTAATAGCTCATAATAACATTCCTGCAACGCGGTTGCTGCTTTGGGGTACTTTTAACAATATTCCAAAAGTGTTCTGCGGGCGATGATATTAAACACAGCTTAAGATACATAAAGTTTCCTAATGGTAAACTTTACAAATGGAGATCCCCAGATAATTAAACATAATCCGAATTAAATCTTTTACTGCTTTTAGAAATATTTCTTTGTAAATAATAGCCTGGGGTTCCGTTAAAGTATACTACTACTTCCCGATGCAAAACTTACTAAAAATATAATCAAGCATATCTTCATTTGTGATCTCACCGGTGATTTCTCCCAGGTAGTGAAGACACCTGCGGATATCGGGCGACAATAAATCGCCGGAAATTTTATCATCAATTCCCTTCTTTATTTCATTAAGAGCCATATGAACTTCCTTTAGTGCACTGTAGTGGCGGGCATTGGTCAGTATGATATTTTCAGAAAGACTGGCATCGCCTGCGGCGGTAAGGAATAATTTTTCTTTAAGCAATTCAATTCCTATATTCATTTTTGCTGAAATAAATATACTTCCGGGAAATGATTGACCGATATCTTTTACCACCTTTTCACCGGAGCAATCCGTTTTATTTGCGACAGGAATTACATTTGAATTTTCTTTTTTAATATTGTCAATTAAAGAAAAAAGTTCCTCTTCATGGATCGTATTTATATCAAATAAATACAAGACAATATCAGCCTGCTGAATTTTTTCTTTACTTTTCATAACCCCCATATTTTCAATGATATCCGTTGAATGTTCCCGGATACCTGCTGTATCAATCAGCCTGAACAATATTCCGTTTATATTAATAACTTCTTCGATAGTATCTCTTGTGGTACCGGCAATTTCACTTACAAGCGCCCTATTCTCATTTAGCAGCATATTGAGTAGGGTGGATTTGCCCGCATTCGGGCTGCCCACTATTGCGACACTCACCCCATTTTTTATCACGTTGCCCAGCCGGAAAGATTCAATTAAGTTTTGCACAGCAATATCAATCTCCTCCAGGAGTTCGAGAAACTTTTTTCGGTCGGCAAATTCTACATCTTCTTCACTAAAATCCAGCTCCAGTTCAATTAATGCGGAAAATTGAATAAGCCGTTCCCGCATTTCTCGCAGAATTTGAGAGAACCCGCCCCTCATATTTTTTAATGCAGCATTTTGTGATGCAGTGGTATTGCTTGCAATGAGGTCGGCAACTGCTTCCGCCTGTGTAAGGTCCAGTTTTCCGTTCAGGAAAGCCCTTTGTGTGAACTCACCTGCTTTCGCGAGCCTTGCACCCTGTTGAATCAGTGCGTTAACTACCTCCTGTTGTACATAAGGTGATCCGTGGCAACTTATTTCTATCACGTCTTCGCCGGTATACGAATGGGGCGTCTTAAAAATTGAAACTACCACCTCATCTAACACGTGGTCCCCGTCTTTAAGGTAACCGACATGCAGGGTATTGCCAGGTTGTTCATCCAGCTTTTTTGAAGGGAATATTGTATTAATAATATCAAAGGATCTGTCGCCGCTTAACCGTATCACGCCTATTGCCCCGATCCCCGGAGGGGTGGCAATGGCTACAATAGTATCATTCCATCCTGAAAGTTTTCCCTGCATGCAGTAAAGGTATGAAAAGGGACGAAGCTTGAAAGTTGAAGAAACGGGTGGAAGGTTTCCGTTTTCAAAACGGGCATTTCAATGTACAACCCGGACTTATTTAGCTCCCATAACTAAATAATGCCTTACGTCATTTATTTGAATTTCATCAAGGAGATCCATAAAGTTTTTATAAGTAGATTGATTGCCGGGGCAAATAATAATAACCATCGCCATACGATCGCCCAAAACATCCGCAACTTTTTTTTGTTTCTGCTGAATTACGGATCGCAGGTCGCTGAAAGTGCAGTGCTTAATCAATTCCTGTTTTGGCATAGTTCCCTCATAAAAACCAACAGAATCATTGCGAGTAAGCATGAGCGTGAGTACAGCACTTTCTTTAATAAGTGTATGTATGGTCGCATCTTTTGGCATGACCAGGCTTGCAATAGTTGGTTGTGATAACGTCGTGGATAATATAAAAAAAGTTATGAGTAGAAACCCCAGGTCAACCATTGGGGTCAGATCAACTTTTACGGTTTTCTTTGTTGTGCAGTTTTTTATTTTTCTACGGTTATCATTTTCTATTTGTGCCATATAAGTTTTTAAATTAAGATGCACAAATGATGATATTGCATAGGGATTTATCACCTGGAATAAAAATAGGATGTCGTTATTTGGTTCAATACCGGGGCAGGAGATAACATAAAAAAAGAGACACATAAATGCATCTCTTCAATAAAATATTAATTACAAATACTACTGATCCGGGTTGGTTAACGTTACCGGTTGTAAGCGATACGCGTTTACATACCTACCGTTCTGTTGGGCAGGCGTCCAGTTGGGTCCTTTGCGGATGGCATTAACCGCTACTTCCGCCAGTTTAGAGCCTTTCATAGTGGTGGCCTCTACCTGGCTTACTTTACCCGATTTATCCACAATAAATTTAACAACGCAGGTGCCAAAATCAGTCTCTGTCATTTCATCAATGTTAGATGAGATTGCCCTTGTTACATATTTTTGCCATGCGCCTGGTCCGCCGGGAAAAGCAGCTTCAATTTCCACTTTAGTAAATACTTTATCTTCATCCTCCTTCTTTTCTACGGGTGCTGCAACTACCTGGGTTCCTTTGTCTTCAGATGGAGGTGCAACTATTCCAAGATCTTTAGTCCCTTCTACCGTTTTCACATCTATTTTAGCTTCTTCAATTTGCTTTACCTCTGGCGGTGGTTTTATTACCTCTTCGTCTTTTACCACTTTAGGTGGAGTAAAAGCGATGGTGGCAATGGGTGGCGGTGGTGGTAATTTTGGTGGCGGTGGCGGCGGTGGCGGCGGTGGTTCATTCGGCGCTGCCTCCATTACGAGGTCTTTAGTTTGAATCTCTTTCACATCCGTTGTTGAAGATATATTTTGGGCAATAACCGAACCTACAAATATCAGCACCAATATAATAACGGTACTTGCCAATGCTATTTTAATTCGCTTGTTATAGGTATTCCGCAAATCGTATGCCCCGTATTCTTTATTTCGACCTTCAAAGAGAATGTCTAAAAAATCCGACTTTAATATTTTATTAGCTTCCATAACTTATTGTTTTAGTATATACCTAAAGGGATTTTTTTAATATAATTACTGAACACCACCGGCTGCTTCTGTTTGCTGGATTAATTTATATTCTTCCGGCGTTGGATCAATCATAGAATATCTTTTTACATCGTTAATCGTCATTTCATCCAGCACATCAACGGCGTTTTTATAGGTTGCGTCTTTATCTGGTTTTATGATAATATATAGATCATCCGCAGGAGTAGATTTCTTTTTATCAAGAATAATCTTTCTCAAATCCTTATACCCTGATGTCTGCATTTTTGTGGGATCGCTACCAAAGTAGTAGTATATCACATTACTTTTACCGAGCATCAACGTTAAAGAGCCTGATTCTTTTACTTTATTTACCTCATCAGGCTTATCCGTATCCTTGGGCATATTAAGATTCATAGCCGTTGGTTCAGCCAGGGTAGTAGTGAAAATGAAAAAGGTGATGAGTAGAAACCCCAAATCTACCATAGGGGTCAGATCTACACGCGTGGAAAGCTTTTTACTTTTTTTTACTCCGGGGCCTTTATGACCACCCCCGGATTTTACTTCCATTTCTGCCATTGTGCAAATATTTTATTTAAATAATTATTTTAATTCACAACTTTGCCTACTTACCCTCATGTTGGGCTCTTATACTTTCCTCGTATAATGCGGTACCTTCGGGTACATCTTCAGCATTTGTTACAAGATTGTATTTATAAATATCATTTTTCTTGAATGCATCTATGACACTACTAAAGGCAGGGTACTTGGTAGCATTATCACCTTTAATTAGAAAATTAAGCTTTTTACCGGTTCCGGCTGTTGCCGCGGCAGAAATCCATGCCTGCAATTCATTGTTGGTACTATCCGTTGGAATCCCCGGCATTTTAACATTCTTTTGTTGTTCCGGAGAAATTTTGATAAACTGCAGCAATTGACTGAAAGGTACCCCTACAAAGTCAGTAGCTACAAAGTCCTTTTTATCCTCGGAAGTTACTTTCATGTTTTTTTCCGCCACCAGTTCATCCCATATATCGCCTTTGATATCATCCGTCAGGTTTAGAAATACCCTGTTATCTTTATCGATAGATACTAAAAATGCATCTTTTTGAGGAGCATGGGTATTAGAAACAGAATTCGGCGGGTTAACTTCAACCGCTTCGGACGGTTTAAATTGACCTGTTAAAATAAAGAAAGATAACAACAGGAACGCAACGTCACACATAGCTGTCATATCTACATTTGTACTGCCGCGTTTTATTTTAGCTCTTCCCATTATTTATTTTTTATTAGTAATTAGATTCATTTCCTGGAAAATTCCACAAAAAATGGAAAATTTTATTTATACAATGAAGCGAAGCTTTGCGTAAGGGTAAAGCCTGATTCATCAATTGCGTAAGTAATACCATCAATTTTTGTAGTAAATATATTATAGGTTATGATAGCAAATGCTGATGTACCGATACCCAGCGCTGTATTATACAAAGCTTCTGAAATACCCACGGATAATTCCCGGGTTGCTTCAGAACCCCCGGATGCACCCAGGTTACTAAATGCACGTATCATACCTATCACCGTACCCAACAATCCGATCAAAGTAGCCACGGAAGCGATCGTTGAAAGAAAAACAAGATTTTTTTCAAGCATCGGTAGTTCAAGAGATGTCGCTTCTTCTATCTCTTTTTGAATCGCCAAAACTTTCTGTTCGGTGTCGAGCTCCGTATCAGTTATCATGGCTTTGTATTTACGAAGACCTGCTTTCATTACATTCCCTACAGAGCCTTTTTGCTTGTCGCATTCAGCAAGCGCGGCATCTACTTTTTTATCAGCAAGATAAAATTGTATTTTCCTGATAAACTCAGCATTAGAACCTTTACCATTTGCCTTGGCAACCGTTAACCACCTTTCAATAACGAAAGTAAAAACAATTAAGAAAAGGCCAATCAATACAGGTACTATGATCCCTCCATCGTACATCCTCGAGAAAGCTGTCTTTGGTCCTTTGTGATTAGGCCAGAAACCACCTGCAGGGTCAGGGCTTGAGAAATTACCGGCAGAACCAATAACGTAACGCCAGATAATGTAGCCAGCTAGTATACAGATAATTGGAGCAAGCAATGAAATAATGTTGCTCGATTTTTTTGCCTGCACCGAAGTGGTGGCCTTCACAGTAGAGTTTGCAGTTGTATTTGATTCTGCCATAACGTTAGATTTTTAGTGTTAAAAGTTTAAAATGATTTGGTTAAAATATTTGATGGTGCAATTGTAACGAAAAAAACTTTGAAAAATCTCATTCAGTTAAAAAAAATTTTTAGTGAGTCACAAGTTAATAAAATTATCCAGAGTAAGTAATGCGATACCGAATTTTTAAAAAAAATAATATCAATAAATTTTACCTTATATTTTCTGCATAGTCAAAAAAAAGCATTGTACTAAAAATAAATGAATCTTTTTAAATATAAATTTTTCGCCACAAAAAAAGGACAACCGTTATTCATATCGAAGCGCGACAATCGGATCAAGCCGGGCAGCTTTTATCGCAGGATATAAACCTGCAAAAAGACCTACTGCTGAACAAACAACAATACCCAAAAATACCCAAAACCAGGGGACTACAAACCCTGTATGCAGTAACATTCCCACGAGATTCCCAATTAATACTCCTAATACTATTCCAAAAATAGCCCCGATAAGACTTATCAGGATAGATTCGAAAAGAAACTGTGTGCGGATGCTTTTTCGGGTACCACCGATCGCCTTAATTAAACCAATTTCACGCGTACGTTCATTTACCGCAACAAGCATAATATTCATAAGCCCTATTGCTGCGCCTATTAGAGTGATCAGCCCAATAAATGCTGCCGCTGTGGTAATGGTTCCGAGACTGCTCATGAATACTTCTGCAATGCTATCGCTTTTATCAATGTAGAAATTATTGTCTTCATCAATGGCTACTTTTCTTATGGGACGAAAGGTTCCTTTTGCTTCACCTATTGCCGCATCCATATCTTTAAGATCATTCACCATTATCCCGATGTTATAAGTAGTTCCATCTGTACTAAAGAGACGGCGCACATTATTATACGTCGTAAGTACTATGTTATCCGCATTTAAAAAAGCACTGGACCCTTTATCTTTTAATACCCCGATTACACGGTATTTAATTCCGGCAACACTTATTATTTTATCTATGGCCCTCTGGGTATTATCACCATATAGCTTTTGGGCAACACTGTTTCCGAGGATGCAAATGCTTCTGCCACTCTGCACATCTATCTTATTAAAGTTTCTGCCAATAGCTAATGTATAACCGCTTTGTGCCAGGTAATTTTCGTCACCTCCCTGCATAGATATATTGGGATTCGTTTTAATTTTTTCATCATTCACTATCACATTTCGCGGGCCATTTAGCGATATACTTACCACTGCGGGGAAGGTATATCTTTCTTTGAAAAGCTTTGCTTCCTGGTAAGTAATAATTTTACCGTTATTGGATTTTTTTTCTTTAAGAGCGTTCAGGCTTGTTTTCTTTACCTGCCTTCTGCCCCCAATATGAATTTGCCTGTCCTGGTAACGAATACTGAAGGAATTAGCGCCCATTATGGAAAAATTTTCTTTGAGGCTTTGATTCATAGAGGCTATGGATGTAATAATTCCAATTAGCGCCATGATGCCCAATGCAATAATAGTAACCGTAATGCCCGTTCGAAGTTTATTACTTTTAACCGTACGAAACGCGAGTGAAAGAGAATCCGATACCTGCATTGCCATCTGAAGAATTTATTTTAAATAAAACCGGCGACTATAAAGATAGCATATCAAAAGAATTTATTCTGTGCAATTCTTATATCAACGCTTTGTTTCCATATTTAAAGAAGGTCTCTTAAGCAGGGATTTCGCTGAACCCGTACCCGAGTGGCAGGTGTCCCTAATAATAAAGCCAGTCAACAACCAGTGATGGAAGAATACCTATGATGATAATAACAGCCGCAGCAATAATAAGCAGGTATTTAAACCCGGGAGTTACATCCATTTCATGACTGGCTTCAGGTGATGGCTCTTTAAAATACATAGCCTGGATAACCCGGAAATAATAAACCGCACTAATGGCTGCACATGCCACAGCCAAAATCACAAGCCACACCTGGTGGCCATCTTTTACCGCTGCAAGCAACATATAAAATTTTGCCGTAAAACCTGCCGTAAGCGGAATACCCGTAAGTGATAATAAAAACACGGTCGCCGTAGCCGCCAGTACCGGCTGGTATTTATAAAGGCCGTTAAAACCACCTATAGTATAATCATTCATTTTAACCAGGACGGCAAACATACCAATAGTGGCGATGCTATAAGCCGCAGCATATAAAAGCAACCCCTCTTTGGCGGCATTATCAAGGGCAAAAAGGGCAAACATCATAAAACCCGCGTGAGCAATACTGGAATAGGCCAACATCCTCTTCACACTTTGCTGAAATACGGCAGTAAGATTACCAATAAGCAATGTAGCCGCTGTAATGAACACAATCAGCATTTGCCACTGTTGTTGTATGATACCAAATGAAACCTGGAACAACCTGATGAATGCAACGAATCCTGCAATCTTCACGATGGTTGCCATAAAGGAAGTAAATACGGTGGGAGCACCGTCGTAAACGTCAGCGGCCCAGAAATGAAAAGGCGCCGCCGACACCTTGAAAGACATGGAAACTACTAATAATACCAATCCGGCCGCTATCATCACCGGCATTTTTCCAGTGCCGAGTTCAATCATATTAATATAAAAAGAACCTACAGAGTTGCCACCATAAATTAAGGCAATCCCCATAAGCATAAGGCCCGTGGAAAATGCACCCATCAAAAAATACTTCAGGGAAGCTTCGTTGCTTTTTAAATTGCGTTTATCGCTGCCGGTGAGTATGTAAGATGGAATAGACATGATCTCAATTCCCAGGAACAACATCAACAGCGTATTAAATGAAGAAGAGATAGACACCCCACACAATATAAAAAATATCAATGCAAAATATTCAGAAACATTACTGCCTACTTTCTCAATTTCTCTCCCGTTTAAAAGAAAAAATAAGAGCGTACATGCAAAAGAAATCGTATTGAATTGCAAGCCGAAATTATCGAAACGCAGCATCCCGTTGGTATTCACATTAAAAATCCGGGTACCAAAAAATTCCAGCACGTTGCCCGCGAGTAAAATAATGATACCTGCTATGGCCCAATATTTTGGTGTGGTGGTTTTTTTAAAAAAAACTCCACCAAACATCATCAAAACTCCCCAAAGTGCAGATATTATTATTGCGTTCATAAATTACTTCTGTTATCTTTTATTTGTTTTTTAAAAGAATTATTACTTAAAACTTTGCAAAATATCTGTGACGGTACCCTGTGTTAAATGCAGAACCGGCCCGGGATAAACACCTAATGTTACTATTGCTATTACAAATACACTTAATACAAGTTTTTGTCCTGTTGATATTGCCGTAACATTTTCAGTAAGCGAATTGGAAACCCCAAAAAAGACCTTTTGCATCATGTTGAGCATATACGTCGCAGAAAGTATAATACTAATACAGGCAAATGCAGCAAGCCACTTATTGTACTCAAAAACACCCGTAAACATTAGAAACTCTCCCACAAAACCACTGGTAAGCGGAAGTGCAATATTTGCCAAAACTATAATTAGAAAAAAAATAGCAAGTGAAGGAGATTTTAAAGCGAGACCGCCCAGCTCTGATATTTTGCGAATACCGGTTTTCTTTTCAATGATATCCACTACTATCCACAAAGCAATGATATTAATTCCATGATTAAGCATTTCGATAATGGCACCCTGCAGGCTCGTTTCGTTGTGGGCGAATATTGCGGCCCCCATTAGCCCGATATGCGCGATAGACGACCAGGCCACGATACGCTTAAGATCAGATTGAACCAAGGCGATACAACTTGCATACAGAATACTGACCACACAAAGCGTAATAACCAGGGTATCGTATTTTTCAACTGCGCCCGGAAAAATGGGAAGCAACCACCTGATCATGCCAAATATGCCCATTTTAACCATGATACCACTTAATATCATTACCGTGGAATCCGGAGCCTGTTCGTACAGGGCCGGCTGCCAGGAATGAAATGGGAAAATGGGCATCTTAACAGCGAACGCTACAAAGAATAACCAGAATACGCCGTATTGCTCGCTGGTACTTAAGGCAGCATTGTAAAATGATTTTAAATAAAATGAATGCTCAGAAAGTGGAGAGACCGGCGACGTGTGCAGGTACACATATATGATACCAATAAGCATTAACAGCGAACTGATAAACGTATAAATAAAAAATTTAAAGGTTACGCGTATCCTTAGTTCACCTCCCCACCGGCTGCAAAGAAAGTAGGCTGGAATTAAGGCAAGTTCCCAGAAAAAATAGAACACCAGCGCATCCATAGCGATAAATACACCCATAAGACCGCCCTGAAACAAAAGCATCAAGCCATAATACACATTGGCATTGGCATACTCACGTTTATGAGTAGCCGCAAATATGAGCGGCAGGGTAAATGCAGTAAGAAAAGTAAGCAGGAATCCCATCCCGTCTAACCCAACACTAAAACTGGCTCCTATATAAGGCATCCATACATAACTAACATTACTATAAACTAAGTATTCCGGGTTATGCGCTACATCTGAATAACATAAACTGATAACTGATACAGCCAGGGTTGCCAGAGAAGATAGTAACGCAAAAGTCTTGACGGTCTTACTGTTTTTTATAAAAAAAACGATAACGCCTGTGAGCAGGGGAATCCAAAGCAGCAATTCAGGAAAAGTGTAGTAAGTGCCCAGCATTAATTTTATTTTGTAAACAATTGAATAATTAATAATAACAACAACCCGACAACCATTAGTAAAATATAACTGCCTACCATGCCGCTTTGCAACAGGCGAATTTGCCTGCTGCTATAATTGATACCTTTACCCACACCATTTACCAATGCATCGATCCCGGATTTTTCAACTACGTTGCTTAGGAAACCTGAGAAAACCTTTAAAGGTTTTACAAAGATCAATTCGTACAATTCATCAATATAAAATTTATTTTGCATAGCTCTTGTAAATGCACCGGCTTCCTTTGTTGACCCATCATAATTTTTATATTTCTTCCAGGCCCAGATGCACACAATCAGTATAAGAATTGATGATACACACATCAATACAATTCCTGTTTGAGGCGATGTTGTATTAGCCGCAAGAATTTTATTGGAATCCGCAAATACAGGCGATAAAAAATCGCCTAACCTATCGCCATTCTTCAATAATACCCCGGGAATACCTACCAGGCCTCCAATAGCCGCAAGCACAGCGAGGCAGATTAGAGGAAAAGTCATTGCTGACGGGCTTTCATGTACATGATGTAATTGATCTTCCGTACCGCGAAACTTTCCGGCAAAAGTGAGCGCCAGTAACCGGAACATATAAAATGCCGTAAGCAATGCACCGGCAACACCAATGATATAGAACAATGGATTTTTTGAAAAGGCAACTGCCAGGATTTCATCTTTAGAAAAGAAGCCCGAGAAAGGCGGCAGGCCTGCTATAGCAAGACACGCGATAAAGAACGTGACATAAGTAATCTTCATTTTTTTTCCAAGGCCGCCCATTTTATGTATATCCTGTTCACCACCCATAGCATGTATAACTGAACCTGCTCCAAGAAATAAAAGCGCCTTAAAAAAGGCATGGGTCATTACGTGAAATACTGCGGCAGAATAGGCGCCCACACCAAGACCAAGGAACATATATCCAAGCTGGCTAACGGTAGAATACGCCAACACTTTTTTTATGTCGTTTTGTTTTAAAGCAATTATAGCAGCAAAAATAGCAGTAGCCAATCCAATTATTGCCACTACCATCATCGTAAACGGAGCCATTGTATACAAGATGTTGCTTCTTGCAATCATGTATATCCCTGCTGTTACCATTGTGGCTGCGTGTATAAGCGCCGAGACCGGTGTAGGACCCGCCATGGCATCCGGCAACCACGTGTATAGGGGAATCTGCGCACTCTTACCGGTAGCACCTAAAAAAAGCAATAAACTGATACCCGTCAGAACAGTGGAATTTTTAGTGGTAACTAAAAATGGAATACCTGTTGCCGTATTAAAAAGCTGGTGATACGATGTTGTTCCAAAGCTATTGATCAACCAAAAAATGCCCAGTATGAAACCGAAATCACCGATACGGTTCATGATAAACGCCTTCTTTGCCGCGTTATTAAAACTGTTATTTTTAAACCAGAAGCCAATTAACAAATAAGAACAAAGGCCTACTCCCTCCCACCCCATGAACATAATTACATAATTACCGCCCATTACCAGTAACAGCATCGAGAAAACAAATAGGTTGAGAAAAGAAAAATACCTTCCATATCCGCTGCGGTCTTCTTCTTTCATGTAAGAAGTCGAATACACATGAATCAGGAAACCTACCCCCGTAATAATGAGGAGAAAAAGTGATGTAAGCTGGTCTACCTGGAATTCAAATGGAATGTTGAGTTTGCCAATATTGATAAAAGAAAAATATTCAATGTTCTGCGGGATAAATCCTTCTCTTGAAACGTCAAGAAACACAATGATGCTGAGGCAAAAAGAAATAAAAATTACCCCGCTCCCAATCATGCCTGTTAATGATTTTGAAATAACCTTTCTGCCCAGGCCATTAATCAGAAACCCCAAAAAAGGAAATAAAGGAATCAAATAAGCTACGTCAAATATATTTATCATAAATAAAACCGGTATAATAAGAAAAAGAAAACTGAAACAATTTTACTTTATCCTGGTTTAGTTTTTAAGCCTGTTTAAAAAATTGATATCAATAGATTTTGTATTCCTGTACATCATTACAATTATTGCCAGGCCTACGCTCACTTCCGCCGCGGCAACAATCATTATAAAGAAAACAAATATTTGAGCACTCATCGCCGAAGAGCCATCCGAGGCCAGCCCTGACATGTGCATTTTAGAAAATGCAACCAGCAAAAGGTTCACAGAATTAAGCATCAATTCTATGCACATAAAAACTATGATTGAATTACGCCTTATAAGGGCACCTGCCACTCCTATGCAAAAGAGAGCGATTGATAAAAATATATACCACTTAACTTCCATACTTTATGACTTTACATATAAAACAACAGCTTGTGCATACACCTTTAAAAAATATTTATATGCTTCACCAACCTAAATTGTTTGTTCTTTTTCTTTCTTACCTATCACTACCGCGCCTATCATGGCACTCAAAAATAATACACTGCTTATTTCGAAGGGAACAACATAATCAGTAAATAAAGTTCTGCCAAGGTTTTTAATGAGTCCCGCATTTGTGCCAAATTTCATTGGAATGTTATTGGCGGATGACTGTGACAATGCGGCAACCAAAACGATTAATAAACACAATCCTGCTATAAGTCCTACCGCTTTCAAATATATATTTCCGGGTATTTCAGGATGTTCATTTAAATTAATAAACATTATGACAAAGGTGAACAATACCATGATAGCTCCTGCGTATACAATGATATTTACTATGGCAAGAAACTGCGCATTCATTAAAACATAATGACCGGAGATAGCAAAGAAGACAACAATAAGCCAAAGCACACTATATATAGAGTTTTTGCTCACTATTACTCCAATGGCACCGGTGATCGCCAGGATAGATAAGAACCAGAATAATATTTGTGTTGTCTCCATCTAACGTTGCTTTTTTTCTTATTGCTTAAAGCCTGAAACCATCCTGTCATTTCTCATTTCCATGTCCCTCGGGATGAAGTTTCCGGCTTCCTTTTGCCTTAGCAAAAGCTTCCGGATCTTCTTTAGGATGAGGAATCAATAGTTCCGGTTTACCATAAATAAACCCTTTACGCTGGTAATTCGCCGGGGCGAAAGTTTCACTCAGGTACACCGCGTCTTTAGGGCATGCTTCTTCACACAATCCACAAAAAATACAGCGCAGCATATTAATTTCATATTTAGCAGCGTATTTTTCTTCCCGGTATAAATGTTCTTCACCTGGTTGGCGCTCAGCCGCTTCCATGGTGATTGCTTCGGCAGGACAAGCGACTGCACACAAACCGCAGGCAGTGCAGTTCTCGCGACCTTCTTCATCCCGGTTTAAAATTTGTAAGCCTCTGAAAACCGGGCTGAACGGCCTTGTTTGTTCCGGGTAATTAATGGTAACCTTTTTCCTAAAAATGTGTTTGAAAGTAATGAACATACCTCTTAGAATTTCGGGTAAGTACATTCTTTCCCAAACAGTCATCTTCTTTCTTGAAACTGGCTTTATTTTATTAGTTAGTGCTTGCATATCTGCCTCTTCCTTTTCTCCCTGTCTATAAACGGGATAAATTATTGTCCGCAAAAGTATATTTTAATTTATAACTGATCCTCATTTAAACTTTGCGTTTATTAGGTTCTTTTTTAAAAATGCCAATGATTTTGTTGTAATAAAATTAATGCACCCGTTACCAACATGTTTAAAAGTGATAAAGGTAACAGGACTTTCCAGCCAAGATTCATCAGTTGATCGTATCTGAATCTCGGAATGGTCCAACGCACCCACATAAACAAAAACAGGAAGCAAGCTATTTTAACAAAAAAAACACCTCCCTGCAAAACTGCCATCCAGTTCGTACCTATTGTATCTATAAGGGTAACATCATGAACAAAAGGGATATCATAACCTCCAAAATACAGTGTTACCATTACTGCACTGCTAAGAAACATATTGACATATTCTGAAAATAAATAAAAGCCAAGTTTCATAGAAGAGTATTCTGAATGATACCCTCCGATCAATTCATTTTCTGCTTCAGCCAAATCGAATGGTGTACGGTTTGTTTCGGCAAATGCGCAAATAAGAAAAATCAGAAACCCTAAAGGCTGTTTAAAAATATTCCACCAATGATCTATTTGTTGCCCTACCATTTCCTTCAGGCTTAATGTACCGGTCATCATCAGCAATGCGATAAGTGTAATGCCCATCGCCAGCTCGTAACTTACTATTTGTGAAGCCGCCCGCATAGCGCCTAACAAGGAGAATTTATTATTGCTGGCCCAGCCGCCGATCATGATACCATAAACCCCCAGGCTCACAATTCCAAAAACATACAGGATGCCGATGTTAACATCCGCTATTTGTAATGAAATATCCCGGTTAAAAAAATGAACTTTATTCCCCCACGGTACCACGGCTCCAATCATAATGGCGGTAAGCATGGCAATACCCGGCCCCAGAATAAAAAGAAATTTGGATGAAAATTTCGGTATGATCTCTTCTTTAAAAAATAATTTTAATCCGTCTGCCAAAGGTTGAAATAAACCGAAAGGCCCGGCGCGATTGGGTCCACGCCTGTCCTGGATGATCGCAGCAACTTTACGTTCTGCGTAAGTTGAATACATGGCAACTATAAGAGAGCCGGTTACAACAGCTATTATCAAAACAAGTTTTTCAGTAAATACGGCCCAATCAATTGCTAATAAATGCATAAATGAAAATGTGAAATTTCTAAAAATAAAAACGTTGTCAATTCTTTATTAGTAATAAATATCCTTACACTTTGCCTGGATTAGTAGCATCAGTTCTCCGTGTATTAGTTCCTGCACTTTCCTTTATATCAGTTACATTATGGCCCGTCGACAAAGGTTCCCCATTAAAAGTATTGAAAGTTGCCGGTCCAAATAATTCATCCAGGTGTACATCCTGCTGGTTTACTTTACTTTCCTCATGTATGTCCATTAGCAATAGCGGACTTCTTCCATTTAATAATTTATCCAGCGGATCATGAGGCATTACTTTCACTTCATAGTGATTGGCTGAAATAACCGAATGCCTGTTTACGGAGGTTGGCTTTTCAATAATCCAATCTGATGTTTGCTTTTTTTCAAACCTGCAGGTATTGCAAATCCACATGGGCTTTCCGTTTTCATCATTCTGCACTTCCCCCCATTGGTCTTTTCGCCCCGTTACCCGATACACTTCATCGCCACGGTTCCATAAAGTAACCTTCCCATCGCATCTATCACAATCGCGATGAGCATCCATTGGTTTTAAAAACCATACGCGGTTTTTAAATCTGAATGTGCGATCGGTGAGAGCCCCAACAGGGCATACATCAATCATGTTGCCACTGAAATCATTGTCAATGGCTTTAGATATATAAGTTGAAATATCAGAATGATCACCCCGGTCTAATATGCCATGAACACGATTATCGGTAAGCTGATCAGCAACGTACACGCAACGGTAACAAAGAATACACCTTGTCATGTGCAATTGAATATAGGGGCCAATGTCTTCCCTTACAAAAGTGCGTCTTTTAAATTCGTAGCGTGTTTGCACAGCTCCATGGGCATACCCGAGATCCTGCAAAGAGCATTCGCCGG
>JBDTOV010000115.1:0-16512 GCA_039933035.1 Ginsengibacter sp.
ACAGCACTGGTACTTTCCCAAATATTACCGCCTAAATTTGTCCACGCGGTAACGTTAGTAAAGCCTGTAATTACGGGGTTGGCGCCTGAGCCATAAGCCCCTAATGTTATTGGCGCGCCGGATGCGCCACTTTTATTTACCGTTAGGCTTCCGTAAAAAATATCTCCACGGTTAAATAGCACATTATCTCCGGACTTTAGCGAGCTAAAATAAGCATTCAATTTGTTTAAGGATTTCCATGGCGTTGAGGTAGAGGTGCCATTATTAGCATCATTTCCGCTTGCGGAGATATAGTAATTGGTTGCATTTGCTGTTAAACAAAGAACAATAAATGCGGAGAGGAATAGTGTTTTCATCAGGTGTAGGATTTAGGCATTGGTATTAAATTATATGGCACACAGGTATCATAGTCCGGATAATATCCGGGTGTATATCAGGTGCATACCAAGGGCTGATATACTGAACAGAATTCTATTTTTACAAGAATTCGGGAACTGTAAATTCTTTTATAGTTTTCTTAAGAAAGAAAACATTCCATTAAATAGCAGGAGAAGAAAGGAAGTACAGATTTTTTTTGCGTCGTTATGAAAGCAAAAGGAATTTGGATTGAAACTGGTTGGAAATCATGGGTTTTCATTTTAGGTTTGGATTAAGTTGTTGTGCTTTCGGGTTTAATTATTTCATGGTTTATTTTGTAATAAGATATGTTGCTATAACTAAAGTATCTGTCTAAAAAACGGTGAGATATTGGCATTATTGCTGTGTCAGGAGAGATAGGGTAATAGTACTTTTAATGTTTATAGTAATATCACCTTATATACCTGTATTGTCACGTTTGGAACGTTGGATCAGTCCAATATTTGTTGCTGAACAAGTAAGATAACTTCACTAACCGATGCGCGTATTTTCTATAAAAAGAAGTCATTGGCGTTTTTTATATTATAATAAAAAGTTCCTTGAAACTATTGTGGGTTTGAATATGCTTTTATACCATGTTGTGTTGTTCAGGTGATTATTTGATTAATATTAACGTCGAAACTCACCATATTTTACCTGACGCAGAAAACCTGGTATACTGACCGTCAGAAGCCGCATTAACAACACGGTAAAATTAAAAATAAAAGCTATGCCTTTACCGGACTATGAGATATCAAGTGGCCAAAAAATAACAGGCAATTGGCTTCTGTGTTTAAGGAAATAATTATTTTCCTGAAGGTAAAAAATAAATGAACGCATTTACTATGCATAGATCAGTTTGATGTTGTCTTCTTACTTGTTATCCTCAATTTCTTTTTTATTAGTCAGAACAAGATCAAAGAGTATATTGGCATGCGTTTTTTTTATATTTTTGGTGAAAGACTTTTGGTGAAAAAATTATTACTATTCTTACTGCTTTCTCACCTATCAGCTGTTTTTTGCCAAACAAACAAAGGATATTTTCAACAAAGGGTAAATTATAAAATTGACGTTACACTCAATGATGTGGAGAATACATTGGAGGGATTTGAAATAATTACTTACATGAATCATTCTCCGGATACACTTCGTTTCATTTGGCTACATCTTTGGCCCAATGCTTATAAAAATGACCATACGGCTCTTAGTGAACAATTATTACAATTGGGACGAACTGATTTTTATTTTAGCGACGAAAGTAAACGGGGGTATATAAACAGGCTTAATTTTAAAGTGGATGGAACAACAGCAAACCTTGAAGATCATCCGCTGTATATTGATATGGCAAAACTTATTTTACCCAATCCACTTGCTCCCGGACAAACAATAGAAATCACTACACCTTTCCATGAAAAAATTCCATTTAATTTTTCAAGGGGTGGACATGTAGGTCATACGTATCAAATAACCCAATGGTATCCCAAACCTGCGGTATATGATATTAATGGCTGGCATCCTATACCTTATCTTGACCAGGGGGAATTTTACAGTGAGTTTGGAAATTTTGATGTGCAGATTACGGTTCCTAAAAATTACCTGGTGGCAGCTACAGGCGAGTTACAAAATGAAGAAGAGGTACATTGGCTCAAACAAAAAGCAAAAGAAATTTACCAACCGAAATCGATAGAGCAAAACACAAAAATTGACAAATCACCAATAACAAATAAGGAAACAAAATCTAATGATTCAAAACCTGCAAAACAGCCTAATAGAAATTCACATTTAGAAATAATTCAAAAAAATCTTCCTAAAGCAATATTACCGGCGGAACAAAAAGAACAAACAAAAACAATAAACTATTCACAGGAAAATGTACACGATTTTGCATGGTTTGCAGATAAGAATTATCTGGTACGGTACGATACAGTAATGTTGCCTTCCGGAAAAATAATTAAGGCCTGGTCCTTTTTTACTCCATCGGGTTTGCCTGTTTGGAAAAAAAGCATTCAATTTATTAAAGATGCTATAAGAACCAGGAGTACATGGCTGGGTGAATATCCTTATCATAATGTAACAGCAGTTGAAGCAAATATGGGCTTTAGTGGTGGAATGGAATATCCCACAATTACCAGTATTTCACCCATGAAAGATGAAAAATCCCTGGACATGACCATAGAACATGAAGTCGGTCACAACTGGAACTATGGAATCCTGGCGAGCGATGAGAGGGAGCACCCGTGGATGGACGAAGGCATCAATACTTATTTTGATAATCGCTATACTGCATTGAAATACGATACAAAAAACAGGGGAGATGTGCAGGGATTTTTTAATAAAAGATTACCGGATGATGAAACAGATATTACGTACAGAACAGAAATAGTAAATAAAAAAGATCAGCCGATTGAGACATGTTCAGAAAATTTTTCGGCAATTAATTATGGAACAACGGCATACTATAAAACAGGAAAGTGGATGAAAATACTTGAAGATTATGTAGGCCAACCTTTATTTGATAGTTGCCTGCATGCATATTATGATCGTTGGAAGTTTAGACATCCGTCACCGGAAGATTTTAAAAAGGTGGTTGAAGAGGTAAGCAAAAAAAATGTCGATGCTGTTTTTTCTCTATTATATAAAAAAGGAAGCATTGAACCGGACGCTGAGAAAGATGTAAAACTATCCACTTTTTTTAGTTTTAAGGACACGGATAAACATAATTATATTTTTCTATCCCCCGCAATCGGATATAATTATTACGATAAATTCATGGTAGGCGGTCTTATACATAATTACACGCTGCCCGAGCCCGCATTTCATTTTGTATTAGCGCCTATGTATGCCATCAGTAGTAAACGCTTCGCCGGGATTGGTAAAATTGGGTATAATGTCTTAAGCTATGGAACGATAAGAAAAGCTGAGTTTTCAGTAGGTGGTGAGCGATTCACCATGGACGATTTTACTGACTCGACCAGAACCAAAAATTATATGGGGTTTACAAAACTTGTCCCTTCATTGAAAATTATTTTCAGAAATAAAAATGCAACAAGTAGTGTCGCCAAATCGCTGCAATGGAAAACTTATTTTATCAGGGAAACCGGCTTGTTATTTACACGGGATACCATAAACCAGTTTGATATAATTTCTTACCCTAAGCTTAGCCGTTACCTTAACCAGTTACAACTGAAGATTGAAAATAGCCGGGTATTGTATCCTTATTCCGGAGCGTTTCAGGCAGAACAGGGAAAAGATTTTATGAGGCTGGCATTGGAAGGAAAGTACTTTTTCAATTATGCAAAAGGGGGTGGAATGAATGTGAGGATATTTGGAGGGAAGTTTATTTACATAGGTGATAAAACTATTTCGAAACAATTTGAAACGGGCCGGTATCATTTAAATATGACAGGCCCGGATGGCTATGAAGATTATACATACAGTAATTATTTTGCAGGTCGAAATGAATTTGAAGGGTTTCGTTCCCAACAAATAATGATAAGAGATGGAGGCTTTAAGGTACGTTCAGATCTGCTTGCCAGCAAAATTGGAAAAACTGATGACTGGCTGGCTGCTGCAAATTTCCAAACGGATTTTCCAAACCAGTTTAACCCGCTGCAAGCGCTTCCGTTTAAAATTCCGTTGAAGTTATTTTTAGATGTAGGAACCTATGCAGATGCATGGAAAAATAACGCACCTACCGGTAAGTTTATTTATGATGCGGGTTTTCAATTTTCGCTTATAAAAGGATTGGTAAACATTTACCTTCCTGTCATTTACAGTAAAGTGTATAGCGATTATTTTAAATCAACTATCAAGGGTAGCCGCTTTTGGAGAAATATTTCATTTAGCATTGATATACAAAATTTTCGGTTCGCTAAATTTTTTAACCTGCCTGATCTCTAAATTTTGTTATAAAAATGGCATTAAATATTTTATATCTGCCGCAGGCAGGTATTGACAAACGTAAATGGGATGATTGCATTGATTCGGCAGGTAACGGCTTAATCTACGCTTACTCATGCTATCTCGATACCATGAGTAAGCATTGGGACGCACTGATCCTTGGTGATTATGAAATGGTAATGCCCTTAACCTGGAATAAAAAATATACGATTCATTATTTATACCAACCTTTTTTTTGCGCCCAACTTGGAATTTTTGGCAATGATATTTCCGCGGAAACGGTAGAAGCCTTTCTTAAAAATATCCCTGCACAATTTAAATATTGGGATTATTATTTAAACCCCGCCAACTTATTTTCCCTACGCGGCTATTCAATGTATGAAAGGAGTAATTATGTTTTATCGCTGAATAAGAACTATGAAAATTTAGCGGATAATTTTGCACAAAGCCATGTAAGAAATATCAAGCGGGCGACACAGCAAGGCAACACGGTAAAGAAGGATATTCCAATAGAAAATGTAATTGAACTGGCCATGGAACAAACGAAAAATTTTTCGCCGGTCACGCGAAAGGATTATGATAATTTTTCAACCTTATTTGAAATACTGCATCAAAAGAAGAAGGCAGTTACATATGGCGTTTATTCTTCGCAAAATCAATTAACAGCATCATGTGCTTATTTTTTTTCGAACAGCAGGGCTTATTATATTTTAGTCGGCAATCATCCTAATGGAAGGACTTCAGGAGCCTCACACCTGATGATCGGTCATTTTATAAAGGAGCATGCAGGCGAAAATATGCTTCTTGACTTTGAAGGAAGTAGCATTAGCAGCCTGGCGTTTTTTTATAAAAGTTTTGGGGCTACTTTAGAAAAATACCCGGGAATAAAAGTCAACAGGCTTCCGGCAATTGCGAAATTATTCCGGCAATAATATTTTTGCTATGAGTAAATCTGCGGGCGTCGTAATTTTGATATTATTTTTTTCGCCTTCCACTAAATTTATTTTGATGCCAAAAGCCTCTACCACAGTGGCTTCATCAGTGAACTGATCTTTATAATCAATTGTAAACGCAGGCAATAAAATTTTGGTATGAAAAGTTTGCGGCGTTTGTACCAGCCTGACTTTATTTCTGTCTATTATCTTATTTCCATTTGCCGTTATTACCCGTACACTGTCACCGCACACCACTGCCGGAACAGCTGTTCCCAATTCTAAAGCTGCGTGGTAACATTTTTTTATAAGTTCGCTTGTTAGTAAACATCGTACGCCATCATGCACAAAGACGATGGCTTCTTCTTTTATTAGCGAGAGGCCGTTCTGCACCGAGTGAAATCTTGTGCGGCCACCTGCGGCTATGCGAAACCGTGAGTTATCAAAATACCCATCAATTATTTCCTGTCCTTTACTGATGTGCTGGCCGGGCAAAACAAGAATAATTTCGATATCATCATAGGCATCCAAAAACGCCTGAATACTATAATACAAAATAGGTTTATTTTTTAATAATAAAAACTGCTTAGGCGTTTCATTATTCATTCTGCTGCCATTACCGGCGGCGACTATTAAAGCAATTTTCTTCATAATTATTTTTTAAAATCAACTTCCGTAAATGGCAATTTCACTTTCACCCTGGCTGTTTTTAGAGCCACGATACATCCCCGCACTATTGAAAACCATGGCAGCATTTCCTTTGGTGTCAACGCCTATCAATCCACCTTCTCCGTGAAGCGCTACCAGTTTTTTAAATACGACTTCCTCACATGCTTCCCGCAAACTCATATTTTTATATTCCATCAGGCAGCTAACATCGTAAGCGGCCACTGCTTTTATAAAAATTTCTCCATGGCCTGTGCATGATATAGCGCAGGTCTTATTATTGGCATAGGTTCCCGATCCTATCATGGGACTATCACCTATTCGTCCAAAGCGCTTGTTAGTCATACCACCCGTAGAAGTAGCGGCAGCTATATTACCTTCACCATCGCAGGCAACGGCGCCTACGGTTCCAAACTTTTTATCTTTCATCAAACCAACAAGTTTATCATTTTTGTGGTCAAGCTGGTATAGATCACTGTCCCTTATTTCACGCCATTGGTCGTAACGATATTCTGAATAAAAATATTCATCAGGCTCCAATTTTATTCCCTGCTTTATGGCGAAGTCATTAGCGCCTTTGCCACTTAAAAACACGTGACCGCTATGCCGCATCACTTCTTCAGCAAGTTCTATAGGATTGCGAATATTTCGTACGCCTGCAATGGCGCCTGCGTCAAGATTACTGCCATCCATAATAGCGGCGTCCATTTCATTTAAACCTTTTTTTGTGAAAACAGAACCCTTTCCCGCATTGAAAAGTGCGTTATCTTCCATAATTACTACAGCGGCCTTTACAGCATTTATTGCTGTGCCGCCATTTTCGATCACAGCGTAACCGGCATCCAACGCTTCCTGTAAAGCTACCCGGTAAGCCTGCTCCAGTTCAGGCGTCATATCTTCCTTTATAATAGTGCCTGCGCCGCCGTGGATAGCGATTGATATTTTTGCCATTGATAAGTTCTAAATAGTTGGAAACAAAATTAAATCATTATAATACCGAATCACAACCATTCTGTAAAGGAGAAGGAATTCCTTAGAATTATAATCTATACTTAATGAATAAGTTCCTTGCACTCTTCAAGCAGCTTTTCTCTATTAATAGCTGCTGTGCCTACTTCTTCGCAAACAATTCCCCCCGCGATATTGGCTACTTCAGTCGCCAGTTGAATATTTTTAGTAGAGGCATACATTAGGGATGCTACTGCAATTACGGTATCACCTGCTCCGCTGACGTCGGCAATGTTTCTCCGGTGAGAAGGGACAATGCATTTATTATTGTTTTCCTGGTAAAAAATACCCTTTTCGGATAAAGTGATCATGGAAATTGTATGACCAAGAGTCTCCTGTAACTTATCGTGAATATCTGAAAGAAAATCTCGGGTAATTTCTTCCGGGATGAGATTCAGGCTTGTTATTACTTCATGCAGATTAGGCTTAAACAGCGTTGCGTTTTTATAGGAAAAAAAGTTCTTTCTTTTGGGATCTACTGTTGTTGGTATATTGTTTTTGTGGCACAATTCAATTGTATGCTCTATAATATTTTTAGTAAGTATTCCTTTGTTATAATCTTCAAGAATAACCACATCAGGTTTTTCTGTCAGGATATATTTTTCCACCAGGTTCATTAATTTTGTTTCATCCGTTTCATCTATGTCATCAGTATGTTCGGCATCCAGCCGCATCATTTGCTGGTTGCGGCTAATAATGCGAATCTTGTTGGTTGTAATTCTTTTTTTACTTTCAAGAATAAAACGGGTATCAATATTTTTTTCCTGGAGCAATTGCCTTAGTTGAACGCCGTCTTCATCATCGCCTATAATAGTTAGCAATGCGACTGTTGATCCAAGTGCCTGCACATTCAAAGCAACATTGCCGGCACCACCAATGCGTTTTTCTTTCTTACTTACAGCTACTACAGGTACAGGAGCTTCGGGGGAAATCCTTTCTACATGTCCCCACCAATACGTGTCAAGCATGGCATCACCAATTACCGCGACTTTCATTTTTGAGATATCCGTAAATAACTTATCAAAGTCAATGACCATTATTCAATTTTAGATTTATCCTTATTCATGGCGATAAAGTAGTAGATGGGTATGCCAAGTAAAGCTATGATTAATCCGGGCCATGTGAAATTTGGTTTGTAAATAATTAATAATATACAAAATACGGTTCCCATTACAATGTAAATAGCTGGCAAAACCGGGTAACCAAAAGCCTTGTATGGCCGTTCGGCATCAGGCCTTTTTTTTCTTAAGATAAAAATCCCAAAAATAGTAAGTACATAAAATATAACAACTACAAAAGAGATCATATCAAGCAGGTCGCCATATCTTCCGCTGATACATAACAGTGATGCCACCACGCACTGTGCCCAAAGTGCCCAGGACGGAACTGCATGCTTGTTTAGCGTGGCCGCTTTTTTAAAAAATAGTCCATCTTTTCCCATGCTATAATAGACTCTTGCACCGGCAAGAATTAATCCATTGTTGCACCCAAATGTGGAGATCATAATCATAACAGCGATTACATAGGTTCCTATATGGCCAAACATTGAATTGGCGGCCGCTACCGCAACCCTGTCCTGCGGCGCAAAAGCAAGATCGTGCAATGGCAAAACAGCGATATACATCAGGTTGGCACATACATAAATAATGGTTACTATAAATGTTCCCAGGAACAGGCTAAGGCCAATGTTCCGTTTTGGATTTTTAATTTCTCCTGCAATAAAAGTTACATTGTTCCAGGCATCGCTGCTGAAAATAGAACCTACCATACTTGCCGCAATGGCGCCTAAAATTCCTGCTCCCATTACACGTTCTATGCCACCGGTTGTGGATAATTTATTCATGCTGAATGCATCCGTCCAATTGGCGTTCCATATGCCCGGTTTAAAAAAAATAATTCCTGCTATGATCAACCCCAACAAGGAAACAATTTTGGTAGTAGTAAAAATATTCTGAATCCATTTGCCACCTTTTACCCCTTTGGTATTTGTCCAGGTGAGAAAAATAATTAATAAAATGGAAACGAGCTGGGCTGCGCTGATATAAAACCCCGAGCTTACTTTTATGACATAATTTGTTTCGCTCAGGGCAGGAAGCAAATAGGCCGCGAATTTGGAAAAAGCAACGCCAACTGCGGCGATAGTTCCTGTTTGTATCACGGCAAAAAAACTCCAGCCATATACAAATCCCGTAAGCGGGTTGTAAGCTTCTTTCAGGTAAACATACTGGCCACCAGCGCGGGGAAACATTGCACTTAATTCCCCATAACTTAATGCTGCTGTCAGCGTCATAAAGCCAGTAAGCAGCCATACCACTATGAGCCATCCTGCACTTCCGACATTGCGGGTTATGTCGGCACTTACAATAAAAATCCCCGATCCGATCATCGAGCCCGCCACAATCATAGTGGCATCAAAAAGCCGGAGACTTGGTTTAAAGGCGGTAGCATGTTCACTCATAAAAAAATCCCATTTAATAAATGGGATTGAAGATAAATATTTATTTCAGATTGCTTCGGTCAAATCATTTTTTATTTTCTGCATATATAATATTCAGTCCTGAAATTACATCTGTTGTAATATTGAGCGTGGAATCTTTATAAAACATAAACCCGGGCTCATAAGAAAAGATGTAGGAATATCTTCCGTCCCTATTGTAATCCTTTAAAAAATTTTGAATACGGTTCAATATGTCCTCTTTCATTTTTGAATTATAATTATATAGCTCATTATCGATTTGTTGTTTTCTCGCCTGGAGATCCTGTTGCATTTTATTTATTTCCTGCCCGGCTGCTTCCTGTTCCTGCTGGTTCATGCCAGCGGCTTTTTGCTGCAACTGCATGGCACGATTTTGATATTTTTTTTGCATCCCGGTAATTTCATCATTGGCTGATGCCTGCTTTCGTTCAAATTCAGTTTTTATTTTTTTATAATAGGTATAATTATTCTGAAGCGAATCAAGATCAATATACGCGACATTAGATCCATCTTTCAAAATGGTACCTTCATGGTTACCAGGCACAGAATGCGCTTCTTTTTTTTTACCCTCGCTGAAATGCAGGTAATACAAATAGCCGACAAGAACAATTAAAACGATATTAATAATTAGTAAAACTTTCTTCATGTAAAATGATTTGAGATGGGCAAGTTAGAAAAAACGAGAGGTTTTACCAGAATAAGTATTGCTGATTTAGGAAACACTTAACACTGGTTTCATGAATTCCGCTATGGGAGAGGCTTTGCGACAACAAAGAATTATCGTGTCACGGAATTTAACTTATCATTGTATCCGCTCTTTTTGTGCCGGAATACAGATCGTATTCCAGCAGGCGGCAATCGATTTTACTTGTATAAAATTCAATCCTTCGGTTTGCTTTTAAGCCAATTTTTTTTGCCAACTCCAGGTTACCTGTAAAAACATAACCTGTGTAACCTTTGCATTTCTTTTTCATAAAATCGCCAATCCTTCTATAAGTTTCTATTAACTCTGCTACATCTCCTAATCTTTCGCCATACTCAGGATTGAAATAAATTACGCCGGGTTCATTAGCAGGGATTTCAGTTTCTTCAAAATCACATACGGTAAATTCAATTAAATTTTCAACGCCTGCTGCGCCTGCGTTTATTGCAGAAATATTTATGGCGTCCTGGCTTATATCTGTTGCAATAATTTTCAGTCCGGGTATCCCAATAATTTGATCCGCTAATTTATTTTTTTCTTTTTGGTAGAAATCTTCATCAAAACCGAGGATGTGTTTAAACCCATAGTTGTCCCGGAATAATCCGGGCCGCCTGTTTGTTGCCAGTAATGCGGCTTCTATGGCCACAGTCGACGAACCGCACATGGGATTAATAAAAGTGGAACGCCTGTCCCATTTTGTAGCCAATAAAGTGGCGGAGGCCAGGGCTTCCAGCATGGGCGCCTTTCCGGGAATTTTTCTATAGCCATGTTTGGCTAACGTTTCACCGGAGGTATCTATAAAAATTTCAGCGGTACTATCTTTCCAGTATAAATGGATGACGGTTTTTTGTAAATCCGATCCGGAATTGGGGCGTTCATTTGTTTTTTCGCGGAAACGGTCAACGATGGCATCCTTTAATTTTACATTGGCAAATAGTGAATTATTTATTGTGGGATGATCCACTGTGCTGGTAACGGAAAAATATCCAGTCTTTTCAAGAATATTTTCCCATTGAATCCCTAAAGCGATTTCATATAATTGGTTAGGGCCATTGCAAGGAAAAGATTTCAGAGAATACAATACCTGGCTGCCACACCGGAGGTTTACATTTAACCTGGTGCAATCGTTTAATGTGCCTCGCAATTCTACACCTGTTACGAACGACCTTGAAACGGCGAATCCCAAATCGATGACTTCCTGTTGAAGGAAAGGAGACAATCGTTTGTTACAGGTAATAATAATACGACTGGGCTTATTGAAAGATTGCATGCCAGCAAACTTAAGAAATAAAGTTGCCATGGCAATCCGGTTCCATGATGCGGTTTAAGCAAATGGCTTAATGATATGATTGATGAGAAGTACCATTCAAGAGGTATGCAGATTATGCGCCCGGGCGAGTTCATCCAGAGCAATGATATTATGGCAATGAAGTTTTTCAAATATCCTTGCTTTGTGCGTACCTACGGTAGATGTATGCAGGTTTAAATAAGTACCTATTTGCGACACGGATTCTCCTTTCATAAGGTGACGCGCAATTTCAAGTTCTCTCGGTGATAACAGATCAAAGGGGTTTTGGGTATTGGCTTTTTTTCCAAGCGCGCTCTCTGTCAGTGATTGGGTTAAAGAGGCGCTTAAATATCTTTTGTTGTTTAATACGGTGTTCATAGCTTCTTTAATCTCAACCTCCGAAGCATCTTTGCTTATATATCCCAGCGCGCCAAGATGAAGATATTTTTTAGCATAAATCTCTTCGGAATTCATACTAAACATTAATATTTTTGATTCTGGTTTTAGCGCAATTATGTTGCTTACAAGGCCAAAAGAATCAGTTGCCGGCATATTGATATCTAAAATAATAAGAGCGTAATCGTTTTGTTTTATAAGTTCAAACGCGTCATCGCCATTCCCTACCTCGTCAATGCTTGAATGTGAAATTAAATTCTTTATAAAAATTTTCAGGCCTGCCCGTAATATTACATGATCATCTGCAAGCAATATCTTAAGCATTTTTTGAAATTATGGGGGTTAAAATTGGGTTCTTTTGTTCTGCGTCTAAGGTACGCTTTTGACAATAAAATTGTAATAAAAATATTCAATATGAAATTGAAAAGTTTATATATTGATCAAAATAAATATTTGATTGCGTCAATAAAAAAAAATTAAAAAAAATAACCACCTTTTGGTGAACAGGCAATTTTGTAATCGAATCTTATAGTGTTACATCCTTTTAGTACGCTGTTTGCTATTGCAGTTGTTGTTTTCATTTGATTCCGCTGCGTAAAGAATCGCACGACGCGTAAAAGAGGTTTCATCCATCTTATCATAGCATTCAGGTTGGCCGGGGAAGCATAATAATTTTGTGATATAGGTAGGTTACATTTGCAAAATTAAAAATCAGGCATGGATGATTTTCAGCCCATCATTCTTTATGCAAAAAGTTTATTTCATGCCGGGCCATTATAGAATCAATACATAATAATGACAATTTTAATTTTTACCGTCCTCCTTTTAGCCGGAGCGTTTATAGCCGGCTTACTGGGATCATTAACAGGACTTGGGGGAGGCTTTGTGATCATCCCGCTCCTTACAATTGTTTTTAAAGTGGATATTCATTACGCTATTGGCACATCGCTTATAAGTGTAATTGCAACCTCTTCCGGTGCTGCGGCAGCTTACGTAAAAGAGGGTATAACCAATATGCGCATGGGAATGTTTCTCGAGCTGGCAACCACCATTGGTGCTATTACGGGAGCTTTCCTGTCTACTTATGTTTCCCCTTCATTTATCGCGATCATATTTGGTTCCGTATTAATTTTTTCCGCGATTACTTCATTAATTAAAAAGGACGATCCAATTGAAACAAATCATAAAAGTGCCCTGGCAAAAAAGCTAAGACTTAACAGTAGTTTTCCTACTAAAACAGGCGGGCAGTTTTATACTGTAACGAATGTGGGAGGTGGTTTTTTCGTGATGAACATTGCCGGCATTCTATCGGGTTTACTGGGTATTGGTTCAGGGGCGTTAAAGGTTATTGCCATGGACAATATTATGCGTATTCCGTTTAAAGTTTCCACCACTACCAGCAACTTTATGATTGGGGTTACCGCAGCAGCGAGTGCAGGAATCTATCTTAAAAGAGGTTACATTGATCCGGGCTTGTCTATGCCTGTTGTATTGGGGGTTTTATTGGGAGCCTTCTTCGGATCAAAAATTTTAGTCGCTGTAAAATCGTCTGTCTTACGAATAGTCTTTGCTTTGGTAATTTTTTTGCTGGCAATAGAAATGATTTACAATGGACTGACACACCAAATCTGACCTATGAAACCTGGCAAAACTAAATTTGGCGATAAAAAGTTGGAAATTTGGATGGGCAATATGCTCCGCTATGGTGTGTTGATTTCCGGATTATTTGTATTAACCGGCGCTGTTATTTACCTTGTTCAACACGGCAGTGAAAAACCTGTGTACCAACTATTTTCAGGGGAACCTCTCCGGTTTACTAACCTTAAACTGATTATTGAAAATGCATGGAGAGGACAGGCAAGATCGATTATCCAGTTGGGATTGCTTTTATTAATCGCGACTCCTATAGCGAGAATTATTTTTTCTATCGTGGGCTTCTTAATGGAAAAAGATTACCTGTATGTAATCATTACAACAACTGTTTTGGCTATAATTATTGCGAGTCTTTTATTATGAGAAAAAGCATCTGGACGCTTCTTCCTGCCCGGGTGGCAATTGCTAAAAAACAAAAGTAGTTTTATCGCAGCTTATGAATATAATCGTTATTGGCAAACTGTTTCTTTACATCATTAAGATCTCTTAAAATACTGGCATCTATCAGCCTGCCTTCCATTTCAAGAACGAAACCACCGATCAGTTTTTCGTCTACCGCTGTTTCAAGCTCAATATTTTTCAGAGATCCCGCCTTTTCAATCTGATGAATAAAAGATTGTTTAATGGCTTCTGATACAGGCACTGCCGTTGAAAGCTTTACTTTATGAATCCCTTTTAATTTATTGAACTGTTCAATAAACGAAGAAATAATCTCAGGTAAATTGGATTCCCTGTTTTTACTGCAAAGCAGCTTTATGAAAGTTTGGGTAAGTTTTGAAATTTTATTTTCTGTTACTGCGTTTACTATTTTATTTTTTTTGTTTGCGCTGATAACAGGGCTTTTCAGCATGAGAACAAATTCCCTGCTTTGCCTGCATATGGCATCCAGCAACATCATATCGGTATGAATAATGTCCAATTGTTTCATTTCTGCTGATAAATCAATCAGGCTTTTGGCGTATCGCTCTGCTAAACGTGGATTGTGCATATATCTGGTCTTCCTGATTTCTCCTGCGAGAAAATTTGAATTTTATTTATTTTAAAAATTCATGTTAACTAACGGTTTAATTCAATTCAACCTTTGCCGCCAGTTGATTTATATATTTTTCCTGTTCTGCTTTGTTGCTTAGCTCCCGGCGAATTACTTTTTCACTTACTTCTATCACCAGGTTGCCCACCTGGTTTTTCAGGTCGGTTATAGCCGCCATTTTTTGCTGGTTTATGGCGCCTTGTGCGTCGGCAATAATTCTGTTCGTTTCCTGCCTTGCCAGCTCTTTAGCCTCGCTGATTATTTTGTCACGGGTTTCTTTTGCCTCTCTCATCATGATGGCCCTCTCTTCACGGGCTTTAACAAGCAAAATTTCATTTTCACTTTTTAATGATGCCATTTCCTGTTTTATCATTTCTGTAGATAAAATAGCATCAGAAATATTTTTCTCTCTTTCGCCAAGTGATTTTAATATAGGCTTCCATGCATATTTTTTCAAAATAATCCAAACTATCAGGAAGACTAATAATGTCCAGATAATAAGTCCAAAAGAGGGTGTGAGTAAATCCATATCATTAAAATTTAAACATAATAATAAAAGATTAAGCTGCAACCGCCGCCCTGTGCTTTGGTTGCAGCTTAAATTTTGTTCTTACACGAACATCGCAAGAATACCGGCGATAACGCCAAACAAGGCAACTCCTTCTACAAGTGCTGCCGCAAGGATCATATTAGACCGGATGTCGTTAACGGCTTCCGGCTGGCGTGCAATTGCTTCCACTGCACCTTTACCAATCTGGCCGATACCAATGCCTGCCCCTACCGCTGCAAGACCTGCACCAATAGCACCCCCGGCATTCGCCCACGGTGTTGTACTTAAAATTGTAAGTAAATCCATAATTGTATTTTATACTGTTTAAAAAAAACTCTTTTTTGTAAATGAAATCAAGCAATACATTTTCATAATAAAGCCGGGTCATGCTCCGCTGCTTCCACTCCATGATGTTCCTCGTGGGAGCCTTCCATTGCCTGCCCTATAAATACCGCCGTTAAATTGGTAAAAATAAATGCCTGTATAAAAGCAACCAATATTTCTATGAAATATATGAAAACAGAAAATGCCAGGGATACGGGAGCAAATCCCCAACCGATGCCTTTATTTAAAGCGCCAAAAATAAATATCAGGGAAATTAAACAAATAATGATAATATGTCCTGCGAGCATATTGGCGAAAAGACGAATCATCAAGGCAAAGGGTTTGGTAAAAATTCCCAGTATTTCTACTAATATTAAAATAGGCTTGACAAAACCCGGTACATCCGGATTAAAAATATGTCCCCAATAATGTTTATTGGTACTGAACATAATCACAATGAAAGAAATAAGCGCCAGCACCATAGTAAAAGCAATATTTCCGGTAACATTGGCCGATCCCGGGATCAAGCCAAAAAAAGTATTGATCAGTATGAAGAAGAATATAGTAAGGAGGTAAGGCATATATTTTACATACCGGTTCCCGAGGTTGGGTTTTGCCACCTGGTCTGTAAGAAATTCTATTACGATTTCTATTGCATTTTGTGCACCGGTGGGTGCACTGAGTACGCCATGTCCTTTTTTATACCTGTTGGCTATTGCAATCATAAGCCATACAAATAGAATAGTGGCCAGTAACATTTGTATAACATTGCGGCTTAAGGAAATATCATATACACTCACTCCATCCTCCAACGGGATTATTTTGCCCTCTGTTAATTTATAGCCGTCTACGGTTTCATTATGGTGAAAGGCAGATGACATAAAAACGGAAAATCCTTTTTGGGGAGAATATAAAATTACCGGTAAGGGTATCAGGGCTTCGTGTTTTTCGCCATCACTTCCTTTATAGCTGAGAAAGTGAAACTCATGCGCGTCTTTTACGTGACCAAATATAACTTCATTGGCATCAAATCCTTTTTTACTTTCCCCGGTATCTTTCCCCTCATGTACCTGGGAAAAAACACTGGCGGAAAAACTGAGCATTATCAAGCTGAAAGTCGCTGCCAATAAAGATTTCATCCTCCCTGAACGCATATTTATTCTGAATTTTGCGCAAAGATAAGTTGTTTG
>JBDTOV010000116.1:0-16368 GCA_039933035.1 Ginsengibacter sp.
CTGAATTAAAAATTCCTGCTCCCTGAATGGATTCTTTATAAAGGAGCTCTCAAAAAATAAACATAGTTTTATCACCTGTTTTAAAGTCGTTACATTCTCAATTCAAAAATAATGAAATTAACTGCCCCAAAGCCTTTGCTTATCATTGCTGTTTTTTTATTGCAGGCTTGTGCTACCAGTAAAACCCCTGTTGCAAATGCACCAATGTTTATTAATGGTGACGCTTTGCCAGACGCGCCGGAGCTTGCATTAAGAGGACAATATAACGTAGGCGTGAGAACGTTTACCCTGGTGAATAAGGGGCAGATTGATATCCTTAACTCAAAAAACGGTGTGGATCCTTTGTACGATCGCCCCCTCACGGTGGAAGTATGGTATCCGGCTATAATTCCCGCAGGCAAAACCGTATTGGCAACCTATCATGATACCTATGGCAACTCAACGGATTCTTCCAGGCCGCTTACGCCTTTCACTTTTAAAGGCAGGGCATTGCGTAATGCAGTGCCTGATAAAAATGTGGCTCCTTACCCATTGGTGATCGTATCACATGGCTACCCTGGTTCAAGAGTGTTACTCAGTTACCTTACCGAAAACCTGGCCTCAAAAGGATACGTGGTTGTAGCCATTGATCATACCGAATCCACCCATAGCGATACCAAAGCATTTCAAAGTACTTTACTGAACAGGGCAAAAGATATCTTGTTTGTGCTTAATCAAATGAGCGTGGCCGGCAAGAGCAACAGCGGGGATTTTTTAGCGGGATTAGTGGATGCGGATAATACGGCACTTATCGGTTATTCCATGGGGGGCTACGGCGTGTTGAATGCTGCAGGCGCCGGGTATAGTGAAAAACTGGGAGATTTCTTCGCAAAAATGACGGGTGGAAGTAAGGCCATTAACGTACGTATTGCCGGTAATCCTGATTTTATATCATCCATCGATAAGCGGATAAAGGCAGTGGTGGCTTTTGCGCCATGGGGCATGCAACGCGGCGTGTGGGACACCGAAGGCCTGAAGGGATTAAAGGTCCCTACGTTTTTTGTTGCGGGGAGCCAGGATGATGTTTCGGGTTACGGGGATGGTACCAAAGCGATATTTGAATCATCTGTTAATGCTAACCGCTATCTTTTAACCTATGAAAATGCAAGGCATAATGTGGCGCCCAATCCGCCACCTGCTGAATTATTTAAACCAGGGAGTTTTGCAGACTATTATCATTATGCAGAACCAGCCTGGGACCAGCGCCGCATCAATAATATTAACCAGCATTTTGTAACGGCTTTCTTAGGTATCTATATTCAGCATAAAGACTTTGGTAAATACCTTTCTGTTGCCGACAGTACATCTGCAAAATCATGGCCGGGATTTAAGCCGCGGTCATTTGTTGGGCTTCAGCTTCTTCACCAGCAGGCAGGCAATTGATAAATCAAGTATCGCTTCCCGTGGCAACGCAACCAGAATTGCTTAACGCTTTTAAATACATCCCGGCCTCACTTTCAATTCGTGGTATGCCAACCATGGAAGGCAACAAAAATTTCGTAATGAAATTCCTAAAGCAGTGGCCAAAGATTGCTCACTCCTTCCCTGTATCTTGCTCCAGCATGTACTTCCACACATTGGCAAATTGCAGAAAAAGCGTAGAACCGTGCGGATTATTTGTAGGAATATCATTTACCAATATGTGTGCGTGCCCCTGCACCGGAATGCCGGGTTGTACCATTAAGGTATCAATGCGGGAAAGTTTCATCAGCTTCATATCATCAGCTATCTGGTGATCAACATTAAAAGGGTCTTTCAAATGAAGGAAAGCGAAAAACCGGGAAGGAGGCGTTGCGGTCTCCTTCGATTGCCAGGCGCTTGGTTTGTGCAAATCATCCAAATAATCCTGCGGCCCTGAAAACATCAGCACCCGGCTCAGCTTAAACATTTTACCAAGATAACCAGCATGCCCTGCTCCCTGCGAATGTCCGGCGCTGATAATCTTATTCCACAAAGGCTTGCCGGCGGCATAAAACTCATCCCACTTACTGCCAGGATCTTGTTTTATAAGATAACGCAATAAAGAATTAAAGCGATTCAATAAGCTGTTGGTTTTATCCACTTTCACTTTATCACTCACGGGGTCGCCGGTAATAATCTCCTGCCGGTAACGATCGAAACAGCTACTGTCTTCACTATGCGAACAAACAGTGGTAATTACATCGTTTTCATAATCGAGGCTGATAACATGATACCCCATCTTGGCAAAAACACTATCCATAGCACGGCTGTCGGAAGCATACCCGCCAGTGCCAACCATCATAAGGATGAGCCTATGCTTAGAAGGAATATTATTATCATAAGCAATGATATGTGTGCTGTGCACACGCTCAATGGAAGGGTTGGTAGCGGCAGGATCCACCGTTAGTATTTTTACCTGTGCCTGAGGGGAATTCGTAGCCGCTAATAATAAAAAACAAGGAACCAGGCTGCTTAAGAATAATTTTTTCAATTGAGTATGATTTAAATATTATGATGGAGGAGTACATTAAAAAGATATTCAGTTTGTGAAACATTACCACGGCTACTCATTCATTGAATTGTAATTAACAACTCCATTGAGGTAAATTTAAAAGTGACGCTGAAGACATATTTGCAACGCATGTTTTCATTCGTGACATACCAAACCAGGGCACAGAGTTACCCTTCTTTCTCCATTATACCACTTACCCTGGATGCACCATATTCCAGTTGGAAACGCATATTTTTTTCATCCATTTCCATAATTTCAATAGTTAATATTGAGCCCGGCTTTATTAATAACATGGCTTTGTCGGTTGAATGTAGCAGGATAAGTTCATATTTACAATTACTCACCCATTTAATTTTATACGCTGACTTAGCAGCATCGGCATGATTGGTTTCAATCATTGTGGCACCCTCAATTTTATCGGAGTATTTTTTACCATTGGCTACATAGCTCCAGGTGCCTTTAAAAAGCGCTTTACAGTTACTACCAGGCACTAATGCACTTTGAAAAGCGGTATCATCATTCCCCGTATGAGCATTGTTTTTACTATTGATTACGATAAAACCATTTAAAATATCCGCCGCCGTTTTTTTATATTGATCGACAAGATTTTTAGGTATGTATGAAAGAAACTGTACAGTAGAATAGGAATCAGTATAGTAGTAACATAAATAAACTAAGGATATCCCCTGTATCGTCGCATTCATTTCAATATGCAATATTTTTAGCTTATTTACAGCGCGGTATTCTTCACTTATTAATTTAAAAGCGGTAGCTTCTTTCTCCATATTATCGAGGGCAATCTTTCGTAAACTTTGCAGGTCCATGCCAACCGATTCTACTACCACAAATGCCCCGACAGAACTATTCTCCTTTAAGGAAAAGGAATACTCCGTGGTTTTATCAGTGCTTTTTTCAAAATCCCATTTTTTGGGATCAATCCAAAAACCGATTGAGCTATTTTTACTCTTAAGGAGAAAATTAGCGGTTGCAGATTTAGCGAATGGAGCCGGATTGACACTGATAGAATCGTTGTTTTTTGTTTCTTCTAAATATCTCCATTTGCCATCTGGTGACAAAAGCACCTGGTCGCCATTTTCGGTAACAGCTTTTATCTGCGCAAAAGAAGCGCTGGCTATAAAAACAAAAAGCGGGAAGAAAATAAATTTAATAACCTTCATGAATATATATTAAAAGTTTTTTTTATAAATATAATTAATCTTATCATCAACAATGTTTCTATTAGAAACGGCAACCGCGAATAAATATTCTACTGATAACATAATCAAATTTTCGTTTATACTTACGCGTTAGCATGTCATCAAATATGTTCCAACAATAGCAGGCGGCCATTATAATAAAGGGAAGCCAATGCACTAACTATTAACAATATTAGTATTTTCAGGAACGACCGGCCCCGTTGTGCCTAAAATTCTTCCGCATCGGGGTTCCGGGAAACTGATTTTAATTTAGGAAGTTTTGTTGGTGGTTGCCGCTACCAGCGCATTGACCCGTTGCAAACGAAGACTGGTTGGAATATTTTTAACCCGGCCAGGGCAAATACAGGGCAATGACAGTTAGTCTTACCTGATAAGTATTACCGTTCCTTTATAAGTCCCGGTAATTCCATCAATGTTGGTTAAGCTAATTATCCAAACATAGGCTCCCATTGGTTGGTCCCGTGAATTTAATTTTCCATCCCAACCGCTGGTTACATCGGATGTCTCAAATACCTTCCCACCCAACCTGTTAAAAACCGTCATATGGAAAGATTTAATAAATCCAGGATATTTTACCCGGAATATATCATTCAATCCATCATTACCAGGAGTGAAAGCATTGGGCATATTCAATTGACAATCGCCCTGCACTATTACAATAGAATTAGAATACGACCCGCATTCGTTCGAAACCGTTAATGTGTAAGTACCTCCTTTCCTGATTTGCAAAGAAGACGCAGTAGTGCTGTCCTGCCAAAGATATTTCTGTCCATCGCTTATTGAGGGTGATAATGTAACCGGTTGCCCATTACAAATAAACGGGTTGCCGGTAAAAACAAAATATGGTTTTACTTTATACTTCACGGTAATAGTATCACTGTTGGAACAACTATTCAAGGCAACAAATACATAATATGTACCCGCCGTTGAAACTGTATAAGTTTGCTCAATACTTACATCCTGCCATTTATAGGTGGCACCCCTATTTTCGGCATTTAATATTTTAATATCGCCCTGGCACAATGTAGTATCATTTCCCAGGTTTACTACAGGGAGCGGCCGGTAACCTACCTGCAAAGTATCGGAAGCACTACATCCTTGTTGAGTTATTTTTAGCCAATAATTACCCGCAACCGCTATAGTACGGACACCCGAAGTAATTCCATCATTCCATAAATAGGATGCACCGTTTAAATTGAAATTGTAGCCCAGGTCTTGTCTTTCGCACAAAGAAGTATCATTTCCAAGACTGAATACCGGCAACGGATACACGTTTTTAATAATCAACGTATCCCTTGAAATACATGCGTTGGGTGCGGTTGCCCATATACTGTATGTTCCGGCTTTGTTTACCGTAATTTGTGAAGCAGATTCTCCTGTGCTCCAGGTATAATTTTTAAAACCGGTACCCGCATTAAGTGGGAGGGATTGCCCGATACACAATGATGTATCATCGCCAAGGGAAATACGAGGTGAATAATTAACGGAAATATGTATGGTATCTTCCACCAGGCAGCCAGCCGGGCTTATAGCAGTTGCCATGTAATTGGTATCAGTTGATGGGAAAACATTTACAGTCTGTCCTGAATTACTGCTAATATGATCATCCGGGTACCATTTATAATTTGTAAAGCCACCAGGTGCAACCAGGTTTAGAGAATCGTCATTACACTTTGATGTATCATTATTTACATGAAAATTATACGAGGCACCTGAGAATATATTAATACTGTCACTATAAATATTATTGCAGTAATCCGTCACTGTAACCCTGTATCTTCCGGGGGTAATTACGTTATAGGTTGAATCTGTTGAACCATCCTGCCAGGTGTAAGCATTAAATTGGCTTCCTGCGTGAAGCACCAGGATAGTATTGGGGCATAAGGATGTATCGGGTCCAATGTCCAGGGCACCCGGTAAATTAACGTGTATCGCGAGGCTGTCCCGGATGGTATCTGCACAGGCAATACTAATAGCGCCTTTTATCTTATAAATACCACTTTTACTAAATACAACAGACAATGTTGAATCATTATCATTTTGAAATGCTGTACCGTCGGCGGGAGACACGGACCATATTATGGGATCGGCACAGCCGGAATTTCTTTTTGCTGTTATGGTAACCGGGGCATTATTACAGGTAAAGGAATTTCCTTCGAGATGCAAAGAATCACAGTTGCTCACCCGCTTGCAGTTATAATACGTATCGGGAGCATAATCCATAACAGACACAGGGACAGCTTTTGTAGATAGAGTATCGTCAGTTGTACCAATGGTATTTTGGGCAATTGAAAATATACAATCTGACAAAAACGCCTTCGGATATTGTTCGGTTCCGCAATTGCCTGCATTTCCATTCTTATCACATTTTATAACATAGCTGGTGGAACCGTAGTCGTTTAGGGCCATATTGAAGAAGTTCGCCTGACCTGCAATGTATATCGCACCGTTGTTGCCCGATCGCTCAATATCGGAAGGGTAACTAAACAATCCCGGCATATCTTTTACCCATTTCATAACATCGGCGTTATCGATATACATTAATGAAAGATCCCCCAATTGGCCATAAGCTATATAAAAAGATCCATCTGGCTGTGGTAAAAACCGAAAGTTAATGCTGGGAGTTATTGCATTGGAATATCCCGTTATTCTTTTGCACGTTTTAATTTGAAGTTGCTTATCAAAGCGTATAAAAGCGCGGGTGCCATAAGCAGTTGCAGCGCTGCTCATATGACAGTTTGCAATATAGTCATTCCCGCATATATACAACCCGTTAATACGACTGAATGAATTATCGGCTTTGTAATATTTAAATTGGAGTACGTTGCCGGTGACGCCATCAATTTTTCCTATAAAAGAATTCAAATTAAAATCGTATTCAGATTCGGCACATCCTCCCGCAAAAATGATATTATCCTGGTCCACACAAAAATCGCCAAACGATGGATTAAAGAACGAATAATACTTACACCATTTCACCATACTAAGATCTTTATCATACCTTACCAGTAAGGCCCCGGCATAAGGATAATTTGAAAACATGATGACTTTGTCGCCACTACTTAATAATGCCATTTTAAAAAGAGTTAATTGCCGTTGGCTCTGTATAGTTTTGCAGGATAGTAACTTTCCACTGGTATCTATTTTGATTACGTAATTACTGTTAACTGCAAACAATAAACTACCATCCAAATCTAATAGCCCCTTCATGACTTGCCCACCGGCACTCCCTGCGACAGTGTATAGCTTATTCCAGGTGGTGTCACCATTAATGGTAAGTTTGACAACATTAATACTATTCCCTTTAATACAACCCACAGCAACTTCATCACCGGGTAATGGTATTACCTGTAGATCAGTGGTGTGTTCAGCATGGCTAAATGATGTTGAAAAATAATACGCTGTACATGTATTTCCCATACCTTGGGAGAAACCTTCAAAGTGGGTAAAAACAAATAAATATGTCAATATTAAAAAAAGCTTTGGCATTCTAAAACTAATATAAAATATATCGGGGAATTTGTTGACAAACTTATGGTCTTTTGCCATAGCGTAACCAAATTACACAAACTCGTTCCTCGCACCAACATCCATGAAACGCCGCCCGCAAGGGTATCGGCTGAAAGTATACGATTTCATGGTAATCTTTATCATTTACTACAGTGATTTGTGTCATAACTCCTTTGCCTGAATGAGGGTAAATTGAGTGCAAAAATTAAAGATCATTTCAATTATGGACTATTATTTTAGCAAAACAATTCAAGCAGGTTTTGATGACGTGGTGCAAAGAGTTACCGAATCACTGAAGGCAGAAGGCTTTGGCATCCTTACAGAAATTGATATGAAAGCGACCTTAAAGCAAAAGCTGGACGTAGATTTCTATAATTACAAAATATTAGGCGCCTGCAATCCACCCTTTGCCTATAAAGCTTTACAGGCAGAGGATAAGATAGGAACCATGTTGCCCTGCAATGTAATTGTGCAGGAAAAAGAAAGTGGTGTGGAAGTTTCTGTGGTTGATCCGGTAGCATCAATGAAGGCAATAGAGAATGATGCTTTACACGATATTGCCCTGGAAATAGGCAAACGGTTACGTAGTGTGATAATGCATTTGTAGAATAGGTGTATTAACCGGTTCCAGCAGTTAGGTTGATACCGGTTGCTGTTATTCTTTGGCCTGCACAACTCTGGAACGGATTTATTTATTGAACCATTGCAAGGATATCAAAACTGTGTATAGTTCCAGAGATTTCGCCCCGGGTAGAAATGTCGAGGAGGTGTATGAATTTCCGGACGTTGCTAATCGAAAAGATTTGGGCATTTTAATGACAATCTCTACAGGCTTTTCATATTAGCAAACTTATATTACCATCAGTCCACAACTGTTTTGCGGTTTTCTTACCAATGCCGGCAGACGCACATGTTTTAAAAATTACTTTACTTATTTTGTATAGATTTAATACAACAAAACTAACCCGCTTCCTGATTTCATCCTTGATAATTGAAGCAACTATTCCTTTCTTGTTCTTATTTTTTTTATGACATATTCGCCCAACTCTTTCCCGACTACCTGGCCATACTTGACAGCCGGCAAATAATGAATGCCTCCGTAAAAACGGCTGATAGCGGCTTCTTCAGACGCATCATAAAAAGATTTAAAATTGCGGGTGGGCAGGCCAAATTCCATTTCTGTAGAATCTGCAAAAGAAAAATGATCGCCAAATAATTTGGTAAGCACAACAGCCGCCCCTGAAGAGATAAGACTGTGGGCACTGGTATATTCCGGAAACGGAGGTGTTTGCAATACAGGTCTCCAATCCTGGTCGATGTATTTATTTATATAGGTCTCGGGCCTTATTACCACACTCCTGTACTTCTCGTCCCAGCTACTGATAAAACAGTCGGCAATAGTCGTAGCAACCCATGCGTATGTTTCAGCAGATTGTACCGGTCCGGCATTGGCTTTCTGGCAAACGAGGCGAACGATATTCATCCAGTGGCCGCCGGGCGATATTTTTTTTACGGCATACATAACATGTCCGCGTTGGTTTACCTTAAAAGGATTGCAGTCCCAGAAATTAGCGATTTCATCCTGCCCAGGTGTATTACTATTTACCTGCTTATACACAGCCACCGCCGTTTTATAAAATTCACTTGTTGAATCCGTCGAAAAAGCGGGCGGATGCACGGGCCTGAATTCCTGGGCAGAATCAATGATAAATGTTCTTATTTGATTCCAATGCGGCTCAATAGCTTTTATATAAACGGGCGGTGTCGGTTTCCATGTGGCAGCATCCTGGCTCACCGTATAGGCAGGCAGCGAACGGGTCTGTTTGTAATGATCTTTATTAATCCATGAAAGTATGTGATCGGCCATCTCTTTACCGTAATCAATTGAATTAGCATAAACATCTTCTGGTATACCATCGGATTTAAATTCGCTTATCATTGAAGTTTCAAAAGCATTTACCTTATCCTCTGAAATAACGAGCGCCTTCCCTACCGTTAGTATCGCATGCACTGCTGCCAGCGTATAAGAATATTCCTTGTCTTTTTCCGGTTCAGGTGATGGTTGTAAACCGTGGAGCTGACCGGCAAGACTACTATACTCCGGGTTTTCATGGATTAATGTTTCATAAGCTGCTACAGAAATATAGGCATACGTGCGACTGGCAACCGGTGGCGAATAAATATCATATACCATAACGTCCGTAATTTCCTTTATTGCCCTGTGAATATAACCAGCATTTTCAGTTCTGTTTTTCCAACCCGGCGTACGGGCATTTACCAGGTTAGCGGTAACCATAAACGTTATGATAAACACGATCATCCGTTTCATAATACTTTTCGTTTAATGCCTTTATAATTTGTAATCGAAATTTTTTCAAAATCATTTTCAACCGGAAGCCTGCGTGAAGATTGAGATAAATACGTTGAACCATAATAAAACTCCACGCGTCTTTTTCTACCATCTTTATACACTACATCGGCGTAAAAATCGCCAGGCTGCAGAGTAATCCATTTGGCAATGCTCTTATTATAAGCAGGATTTTTGCTAAAAACCATTAAGCTGTCCTGGTTTTGCGTAGCGATAATGATATCCTCGCCTCTCGCGGTATGAACAGTCGCCAATCCTTTAGCGTCACCTTTTACGAAAAAACCACTTTTGCTTACATCCACCGGTTTAAAATTTCCCTTACCATCTCCCAGTAAACACAAGCCATTAAAAGCATCATGCCGGCCGCTATAAGGGTCCATGCCATAATCGTTGCCAACCATCAATACATCTATATTCCCATCTCCATCCACATCTTCATTAACCATCCCGTAAACCGGTGCCTCCTGCGCTTCCAGGGGCAAGGCTTTTATGGAAAACCGGTCGTCGCCGTTGTTTTCAATATACGAAGTTTGCAAATCCGATGCTGTTAAAACCAGGGCATCCTGTTTGTCATTATCACTCCAGATGTCATTCATGGTGGCATAACCATACGCTTTATATGTTGGAAATTTTTTACGCATGCTGATGACCTGGCTCACCAAATCATCTCTTGATGACACGGGATATGGTTGGTAACTTCCATCCGGCGCTTTTATGTAGCAAAACACCATCGGATCTATAGAACCATTCTGGTCAATATCTTTTGCAATAATGGTCATCGGTTTTCCGGGTGGGGCATCATAATTGCTGTTAAGGCCCAGGTTTCCCACGATATAATCCATATCGCCGTCATTGTCAAAATCACCGGCAACGATACTATTCCACCAGCCGGTATGATCTTCAATTCCCGTTTTTACGATAACAAAAGAATGGCCTGTATTCTTTAAAAAGGTAATGGGCATCCACTCTCCTACCACGATCAAATCTACTTTTCCATCATTATCAAAATCAGTCCAAAGAGCATCCGTAACCATCCCTATATTCTTCAATTGAGGACAATATTTTTCCGTAACATCTATAAACTTTCCACCCATATTTTTTAGAAGAAAACTTTGCGGAGTCAAAGGATAGGCGCCCGAGATTACCCGTCCGCCGACAAATAGATCCAGTTGCCCATCGCCATCAAAATCTGCTGCACGTACGCAGGAACCGTTAGATGAATCACCCGGAAGGGCATTGGTAGTTTTTATAAAATGTCCTGTTCCATCGTTCATAAACAACCGGTCGCTGCTTATAGGATGATTGGGCGGAATCTCGTAACTACCACTAACAAGATACAAATCAGGAAATTTATCACCGTTAGCGTCAAAGAAGATAGCCCCCATATCTTCGTACAAACGGTCGTCCTTAACTTTCAATCTTGAAGAATCCAATTTAAAATGACCTTTTGAATCCTGCATAAAAAAAACGCCGGGGTTACCTGATGAGCCACCAACATACAAATCATCAAAGCCGTTCCCATCAATATCGCCTACAGCAATACCAGGTCCGTACTGGCTTAACTTATGTGGGATAGTAGCCTGGATATTATAATCTACAAAATCTATTTCCGGGGGCTTATAATTGATACCATAACTTTTTGAGGTATTGGTAAAATAAGAAGATTTGAAAGGATCATAACCTGTGCTATTTTTTGTGACGGCATCATGGTAAGAAACCGTTACCGGTTTTCCGGCATCAATATCTTTCAGCAATTGCTTTTTCCCATCCGGCCACGTTACTAATAAGGAATCAATTTTTGAAGTAGTACCTAAACCAAAATGGGCTCTCGGATCATCCGTTGATAAATAGCCACGTACGGGATGTTGTTCATAATATTGTTGCTTATTACCATCATAAAATACATTCAGCGTAGCACCGATGCCTTCCCTGTTATTTTTTGTTCCTTCAAAGTTTACAATTAGATTTTGTGCGTTGCTTTTTCTGTTTGCGTCGTTCAGGGTATTTTCATAAACGAACGCCGGATCGTTAAGATTATTAATAATAAAATCCAGGTCGCCATCATTGTCCAAATCAACATAGGCGGCACCGTTAGAGAAGGTGGGTATATTCAGTCCCCAGGCATCTGTTGTGTTTTTGAAGATAATACCGCTCGTATTTTTAAAGGCATAGTTTGAAAACTTTACAACCGGTAGCGAGTCCGTCATGGCCAGCGAGTAATTGGCGGTGTTACCTCGCTGCCCGTTATTAAAGTCAACATAATCGAGATCCGTTACATCTCTTGGTAATCCATTCGTGATAATCATGTCCCGCAAACCATCATTATCAAAATCCGCTACCAGCGGGCACCAGCTCCAATCAGTTTGATAAATACCAGCCATACATCCCACATCGTCAAACACAGGATGTCCTTCCGGTGTATTGCCACTATTTAGCTGCAGCATATTTCGCACATACTGATGCTGGTATCCGTATAGAGCGCTATTGGTATAATTATAATATTCATTACCACTTAGCATTCTTTTTTTCCGCAGGTTATCTTCCGGTAACATTTCAAGCGACACAAAATCTACCAAACCATCGTTGTTAATGTCAACCGCATCGGTACCCATGGCATTCCATGCGGTGTGTTTAAAATATTCCCCGATCCTGTTGGTGAATGTTCCATCTTTATTATTAATATAACAGAGATCGTTAGAAACAAAATCATTGGCTACGTAAATATCGGGCCATCCGTCTTTATTAATATCTGTGATACATGCGGCGTGTCCCCATCCTTCAATGGTAATACCAGCCTCCTTTGATAAATCGGTGAACGTGCCATTACCATTATTGCGATACAACCTGTCAGTATTTTTCGCACTGCCATCAATCACTTTGGGCCGGAATCTTATGGGAGTTTTGGGATCATAAATTTCATTTGTCACCAGGTACATATCCAAATCGCCATCATGATCGTAATCAAAAAAATAAGCCTGGGTGCTAAAGCCTGTGTCGGCGAGTCCATAAGCAAGGGCTGATTCCTTAAATGTTGGGACGCCTTCTTTATTTAATCCCTGGTTAATGTATAAAAGGTTCGTACGAAGTTTTGGATCGCTTCTAAACGAAGCACAAACATAAATGTCAGGCCATCCATCTCCATTAATATCCACTACTGACACGCCGGTGCACCATCTTCCCTCCCCACCTACCATGGCAGTATCAGTGATATCACTAAATTTTAATGAACCTTTATTAAGATATAATTTATTAGAGACCATGTTACCTGCAAAGTAAACATCCATCAGTCCATCGCGATTAAAGTCGCCAATGCCTACACCGCCGCCATTATAAATATTTGCCTGGTTTAAAATATTTAAAGTGTCATTTTCAGCCAGTTGGTTTTTGAAGGTAATACCTGTCTCGGAAGCGGGTAATAATTTAAAAAGCGGGTGGCTGTTTTGTGCCGGCACTTTGGTTACCAGGAGTAAGAAAAAAGTTAAGAATGTAAGACCGAAAATCCTCACAAGTGCAATCATATCGCTTATAGTTTAAGAGTACGCAAGGTATTATTTTTTATGGTTTGATTAGCTGAACGATGCGACCAATATACGTTTTAACAGAAATTAATGAGCACTTATCGTTTCATAATGTATTCATCACGTTTCAATTTTAATCCGGGAACACACTAAAACCCGCCTACTGTTTTACCAGTGAAATACACAAGGGTACTACCTGTAAAAAAGTATAAGATGTGCAATTTCAAAACATTTCATCATCTTCTAACATTCCCATATTTATCAATTTCATCCGCACACCATTTATGCCACGGCTTAATTGTTTGGCGATGTCTTTAACCGGAACGCCATTGCTAAAAAGTTCCGCGGCTTTATCTTCTTCATCATCCGTCCAGCGTTTGCCGTGATTAGTGGATTTTGTATAATTGCTTTTTGCATTTTTATGGTTGTAAGTTTCTGCATATGCATCCCAGTCATCGGGGAAACTATTTCTTTGGTATCTTTTGTTTGACGTGAGGATACCTTCCGTTGGCTGGGCCAATTCCACACTGTGCAACGGGTTGATCTCCGCCGGAATTTTTAATTTGCTTTTGGCACGGGTAGCAGCTACATATAAAATATTAATTTCTTCTGCAAGTTTGTTTTTCTTCTGCTGAGTAATTTTATCTCCGCCACATTGTGCAATATATTTTTTCAGCTTTTCTTCATTCACAAAATCATTCAGCAGGGTTACCTCGTCATACTCCATGCCCTTGCAACGATGCACGGTACTAAAGATCATATCCGCGTCGTCCCTGGTGGCGGTATGATTGCTTTTTAATTCATTAATAAGAGACGGCAATTTGTTGCCAAATTCTTTTACCACTTCTACAATCATACCCAGGTTGGTTTCTTCCGTTTTCTCAATATAGTCTTCCAGTTCTCTAAGAGTTTTCATGCCTGCAATTAATTTGTCTTTTATTTTATCCGGCTTACCATTGTACAGGTTCAGGACGTCATATAAAGAAGCGCCTTCATCGGCAAAAGTGTAACTATTGATATTGCCTTCAAAGTGCAATCTTTTTATATTTCCGTGTTGCCATTGGGCAATGGCATTCAGCAACAGGCTTAAGTTGGAGCGGCCCAGCGTAGCTTTAGTTTTAATGACATGGGCAGAAGGACCGACACCGGTAATTTTAACGGCTGGTAATTGCTGCAAATGTTTCTTCCAAGCGAGTATTTTATTCGCAATCAGGGCTACCTCTTCATCAAAGCGGAAACTGTTAGTAAGATTAAATACAGGGAAATCCACCTGCTGCAAACTATTAATAGCGTACCGCCATCCATAAATTTGCTGATGCATATCCCCGACAATTATTTTAATGGCTTTTTGTTTTAAAAAAACATCCAGCATAGCAGCGCTGGCATCCTGGCCTTCATCAAATAAAATATAATCGTAAGGCAATACGGGGTTACTCAGTTGAAATTTCTTTAAATAAAAGTCGTGTGTCACACTTATTTCTGCTTTATCCATTTTAGCTAAAGCCTCACGGGTAAAGTTTTCTATCTGTTTATAAAAGTTGATCACAAATGTTTTGGCTTTGGCGTCGGTTATTACGTCGGCATAGTGTAGCTCCTGCACTTTTGCGGCATGGCTGTTACAGAAATAACTGATAAATTTATTAACATGCGTCGCGATGATAAAATCGGTATGGCGGTCGCCGGTTTTGATATTCAATATATCGCACCATTCGTAACTTTTATATCCCTGCAATACCTGGTAATTGCTGAATTTTATGATATGATCAAATGCAAGTGAATGAGCCGTCTCTACTTTTACATAAGGTACACCTGCCGCAGCAAACTTTTGAATGGCCTCCGTTTTAACCGTTTTATTAAAAGCAAGATATAATATTTTGCAATCAGTGGGACGGTTTTTAGCATACTCAATAAGAGTGGTTGTTTTACCACTGCCTGCTACGGCATTGATCACCAGGTTGTGATTTGTCGCTAAAACGGCTTGCTGTTCTGCGGTGAGTTGCATAGTGTAAAAGTAAAAAATTTGCTTTATGGTTGCCAACTTTTAAAATGTTGGCAACCGTTTCAAAATCATCACATACGCTGGTTTGTAAGTTTGGTATTCTGATTAATTTTGGTTTATATTGACGGGTGTAACAAAACATGAAAGCTAATAAAATTAGAAGCCTGGAAAAAGAAAAAATGAAAATTCAATGCTGCTGCGATTTGCATGTAGAGTTTTCGGTAAGAAATCAATTGAGATATCTAAAAAGTATGGAGAACAGGATGTTTTAAACCTAATTCAATTATTGAAATTTAAAAATTATAGAGAAAGAAAAAAATCAACAATTAGTGTGCAGGGAATTGTAGTAACTATTTTAAGCCAAAAGGATGATGATTTTATATCGCTGACCGACATGTTAAAAGTAAAAGATGGAGATTTTTTCATTTCAGACTGGCTTAGAAACAGGAATACTGTTGAGTTCTTGGGGATTTGGGAAAGGGTGTATAATCCAAATTTCAATTATGGCGAATTCTCCATAATTAAAAGCCAGGCAGGATTAAATTGCCTAAAACTAAGTAGAAATGATTGGGTAGAAAAAACAAATGCAATCATTGTACTTTAAAAAGGAAAGAGTTCAAACCGAAAAAAAAGATTAAAAAGTAAACTTTCAACAAATGAGAATACAGTCGAAACAAATACTTTTTGGGCAGCCTGTCCTTAAAATAAGAGAAGTGGTTCGCTTTGCTATGACGGGAAGATTATCCGGAATTAAAAAAATCGAAATAAACAATGAAATAGCGAAAATTTTAAGCTGCACAATAAAGGATGCAAAACTGGTATTTGAACAACTACTAAAGGAAGAATATTTAATACTTGAAAAGAAAAAATGGAGAGACACTTTTTATTATGAGATTACCGAAACAGAGAAAGGGCGCAGATTGGGAGTAACAAGGGCTAACCCCCCTATTACACGTGCTAAAGCGGATCTATTATTGGCAGAACTTCTTGAAAGAGTAAATATGGTAAACAATGATCCTGGTTTGGTTTATATGGTAGAAAATGTAAAAGTTTTTGGAAGTTATCTGTCTAAAATGGAAATATTGGGTGACATAGATGTTGCAATTAAATTAGAAAAGAAAGTAACCGGTGAAGAATTTAAATCTAAAAGTGAGGCACGTATACGACTCGCTTTAAAAAATGGAAGAACATTTTCCGATTTCCTTGATAAATTATACTGGCCATGCCGGGAGGTTATGTTGCAA